>JAIRPG010000110.1 GCA_031257105.1 Treponema sp. | reverse complement strand
TCAGCTTGTCCGCCGTCAGGTCGCCCTTAAAGGCCACCAGCTTTTCGCCGGTGTTGTTCCGCACCAGTATCGAATAGTCCGTGTTGCGGCTGGTAAAATCCACCGCCGAAGGGTTGTTGGCCGGCGGGTTGTTATCATCGCCGCTGTTGGGATTCGGGCAGCCCGCCAGAAGCGCCGCCGCCAGAATCACCGCGATTGTCAAAAGTCTTTTCATCTTCTTTCTCCTTAAAAAGCCTGCCATTTCGTCAGTTTAACCTCATCATGGGGAAGGTTTTCCCAGCCTCAAGGCCGGTCTATATGTTGTAATATTACTACAATTCGTAAACATGTTTCAATGTCATAATTATTTTATTTGTGATATTACCCTATGTTTATCTATGTGACGGAATCGAAGGATTTACGAAGGATTCTCTCCCAAAACATCAAAAAAACCCGCGCCGCTTTGCATATTACCCAGGCCAAACTGGCGGCGCACGCGGATATTTCAGTGGCCCACATAGTCGAAATAGAACTCTGTAGAACCTGGGTGAGCGACAAGACCCTTGCCGGTATCGCCGGAGCGCTGAACATAGAAGCCTATGAGCTCCTTATCCCGGAACAAGCCGAAAAAAACGCGAACCGGAAAGACGCAAACCTGGTACAGCGGCAGATAGCAGACCTGATTAGGACGAAAGAGCGGCTGTTACGGCAAAAAACCGCCGAAGCCTTGGACGATTTGGTGCTGGAGATCGTACATCTGTTCGAGGCAGGGGATTGAATACCGTATCCTTGACAAAGGAAGACCGGCGGCGTACATTGCCTGTGAAATATTTCACAGGTAGGTTGTCTGGATAACGATGCGGATTCCTGAACCGGCTAAGGAACGGCTCCTCTCCCTGATGCGTTTTCTGGAGAAGACCGGCGACACCCCTATCACCTCCGCTGAAGTGGAGGCTCTTACCGGCTGGTCTAGCCATACCATCAGAAAGGACATCTCCTATCTGGCGGGGGGCCAAGCGGTGGGGAGCAGCGCCGGGTATACTGCGGATTCCCTCGTACCGGCCATCAGGAAGGCCCTGGGCTTTGACCGGCGGCGGCGTTTTTGCGTGGTGGGTCTGGGACGGCTCGGCTCGGCCTACCTCAACGCGGGCGGACTGGACTTGGAGGAATTCGATCTCTGCGCCGGCTTTGATACCAACGTCAACCGGGTGGAGATCCTCAAGTCCCCGGCGCCGCTCTACCCGGCCTATAAGATGGCGGAAGTTATACAGCGCTTTTCTATAGAAATAGCCCTGCTCTGCGTGCCCGCCGAGGCGGCCCAGGGCGCGGCGGAAAAGTTGGCCGCCGCCGGTATCCGGGGGATACTCAACTTCGCCCCTGTGGCGCTCCGGCTTTCCCCGGAAGTCGCCGTGCGGAATGTGTACGTGGTGGATGAACTGCGCTCATTAGCAATCAAAATGGAAGATACGGAGGAACAACATGAAACGGGTATTTAACTTTTCAGCGGGCCCCTCGGCGCTGCCCCTGCCGGTATTGGAGCGGGCTGCGGCGGAGATGACCTGCGCCAACGGCACAGGCCAGTCGGTGATGGAGATGAGCCACCGGTCTAAGGACTTCAAGCCCATCATCGAGAAGACCGAGGCCCTGCTGCGGGAACTCATGGGCATCCCCAAAAACTATCAGGTGCTCTTTCTCCAAGGAGGGGCGTCCCTGCAATTCTCCATGATCCCCCTCAACCTGGCCGCCGGCGAAAGCGGCGCGCCCCGAAAGAAGGCCGCTTACATTGACACCGGGGTCTGGGCTAAGAAAGCCGCCGAAGAAGGCGCCAAGTACGCCGATGTGCGCGTCCGGGCCAGCTCGAAAGACCGCGCCTACACCTATATTCCCCAGGCCCCCGCGCCGGAGCCTGACGACGCCTACTACCATATCACCCTGAACAACACCATCGTGGGCACCAAATGGGCCGCTCTGCCCGAAACCAGCGCAGTCCCCCTGGCGGCGGACGTTTCAAGCTGTATCCTCTCGGAAGAGCTGGACGTGTCCCGGTTCGGCATACTCTACGCGGGAGCCCAGAAAAACCTGGGGCCCGCCGGGGTCACGGTGGTGATCATCCGGGAAGACCTCATCGGACACGCCCCCTCGTGGACGCCGGCGCTGCTCCGCTACGACATTCACGCCTCGGAAGGTTCTCTGTACAACACCCCCCCCTGCTACGGCATCTACATCACCGGTCTGGTGCTGGAATGGCTCAAAGACTCAGGCGGCGTGAGCGCCATGGCCCGCCGGAACCGGGAGAAGGCGGATCTCTTCTACGCCTGCTTGGAAAAGTCCCGGCTCTTCCGCTCCCCCGTGGAGAAACCCTTCCGCAGCCTGATGAACATCCCCTTTATCTGCACCCTGGAAGACGCCGAAAAACGCGCGGAACTGGAGGCCCGTTTTGTAAAGGAAGCCGCCGCCGCCGGGCTCGTGAACCTGGCCGGTCATCGCCTGGTAGGAGGCATGAGGGCCAGCATCTACAATGCCATGCCCATCGAGGGCGTTCAGGCGCTCATTCAGTTTATAGAAGCGTTTGAGAGATAAAGGAAGGCAGCCAATGTTTCGTATCAGGACGATGAATAAGATCTCCCCCCTGGGGCTGGAACGGTTCCCCCGTGATCGTTACGAGGTGGCCGGCGAACTCCCCCATCCGGACGCCCTTTTGGTAAGGAGCGCGGATCTCCACGGCATCGAGATTCCCGAAACCGTGCAGGCCATTGCCCGCGCCGGAGCCGGTTACAACAACATCCCCATAGAGGCGTGCAGCGAGCGGGGGATCGTGGTCTTCAACACCCCCGGCGGGAACGCCAACGCCGTCAAGGAGCTGGCTATTGCGGCGCTGCTCCTCTCTTCCCGGAACATCCTGGGGGGCGTCAACTGGGGAGCGTCCATCGCGTCCCGGGCCGATGAGGTACCCGATCTGGTGGAAAAAGAGAAATCCCGGTTCGAGGGGCCGGAACTCCGGGGCAAGACCCTGGGCGTGGTGGGGTTGGGGGCCATCGGGGTCATGGTGGCTAACGACGCCGTTGCCATGGGCATGGAAGTTGCTGGGTACGATCCCTACATTTCGGTAGACGCCGCCTGGAACCTCTCCCGGCAAGTACGGCGGGCCGATACCCTGGAGGGGCTGCTGGCCCACGCGGACTACGTGACCCTGCACCTTCCGCTGGGCGATACGACCAAGGGTCTTATGGATGCGGGGAAATTCCGCCTGATGAAGAAGGGCGCCCGGATTATCAACCTTGCCCGCGGCGGCCTGGTAAACGAGGCGGACGTTATTCAAGCGCTGGAAACGGGAAAACTCGCTGTGTATGTTACCGATTTCCCCACCGCCGAGCTTTTGGCCTGTAAAAAAGCGATCTGTATTCCCCATCTGGGGGCGTCTACCCCCGAGGCGGAGGACAACTGTGCGATTATGGCGGTGAGGCAGCTCATGGATTACTTGGAGTCCGGGACGGTGGTGAATTCGGTCAATTTTCCCCGGTGCAAGCTGGAGCAGCCGAGCGGCGCCCAGGGGAACCGGCTCATCGTGGCAAACCGGAACATCCCAAACATGGTGGGCCAGATCACCACGATCCTTGCCGGCGAGGGGATCAACATCGGCGATCTTATCAACCACCACCAGGGCGAGTACGCCTACAACATCATCGACACCGAGCAGGTTATCCCCCAGGGGGTGCTGGAACGGATCAAGGCGGTAGAAGGCATAATCCGGGTAAGGACTATTGAAGCGGCGTCCTCCGGACGTTCCTAATTTCCGCTTGGAGGAGTTCCAGAAAGCCGGGATACGTTACGGCGGCACATTCGGCATCGTCTATTTCGGTAATTCCCGCCGAAGCAAGGGCCGCCGAAGCGAGAGCCATGACCACCCGGTGATCCCCGTGTCCTTGTACCACGCGAAGCGTCTTCTCCGGGGCCATTCCTGGCGACGGGATCCTTCCTCCCTGGATGATAAGGCCGTCCGGACGCTCTGTTATGTGCGCGCCGAACTTCGCCAGTTCCAATGCCATCACGGCGATACGGTCGGTCTCCTTTATCCGGGCGTGGGTCGCGTTGACCAGCCTGGTTTCCCCTTGGGCATAAGCGCCCAGAACAGCCATAACGGGGAGCATATCCGGCGTGGCGTTAAGGTCAAACTCGCCGCCTATAAGCGGTCTCTGCCGGGAGATCGTAAGATCGCCATCAGTCCATAGGGTTGTGCAGCCCATCGTATTTAAAAAACCGAACAACGCCTTGTCCCCCTGGGGATCTTCCGCCTGGAGACCCCGTAAGGTAACCGTTCCGCCGGAGACGGCGGCGGCGCAGGCAGGGAACGCCGCAGAAGAAAAATCCCCTGGTACCGGGCCGTTTACCGGCGTATAGGCGGCCCCTCCCGGAATACGGAACCAAGAATAATCGTCCCGGCTTTCCCAGGGAATACCCTGCTCGCGGAGGTAAGCCAAGGTCAAATCGATGTACGGCTTTTCATTGAGGAGGGGGACGTCAATTTCCGTCACCGTTCCCGGCGGCGCAAGCGGAGCGGCAATGAGCAGGGCCGAAAGGTACTGGCTTGTGGGACACGGCAGGCTTATCTTGCCGCCTTTCCAAGGCCCCCGAACCGAGATGGGCGCGCAGCCTCCCGTGGAGGTTACGCTGACGCCTAACCCCTCCAATGCGGAAAGCAGGGGCGTTGCATCCCGCCGCCGCGTCTGCTCGTCCCCGGTAAAGATGGTTTCTTCCTCGTCCAAGGCGGCGGCGGCCAGGGCAAGGAAGAGGGTCGTTCCCGAATTGCCTACATCCAGAACGGGGCGTCCGGTGTTTTTCCGGCGTCTCCGCCCCCGGACTACCCAGCGGACGAGCTTTTCACCCCTTTCATCCGGGGGATTCGCGCAATGGGGGCAGACGGCCCGGTATTCGGCGATCTCCGCTCCCAGAGCGCGGCAAACCCTAACGCAGGAAGAGGCGTCCAGGGAATCCAGAGGGCGTTCTATCTCCGATACTCCTTCGGTTAAAGCCGCCATGAGGAGCCGTCTGATGGTGTGAGACTTTGAAGCCGGAACACTAACGGCGCCGGAAAAACGATGGGGATTTATATGAACACGCATAACACTTCTTTCCTTACCTAAGAGTAGATTTTAGACTGATAATTTATATAATCTACCATAGGATGACGTGATAAAGCACGGCGTTCCAAGTGTGTTTTTTAAGGAGAAACAAATGCAAAAGATGTTGATGGGGGCTATTATCGCCCTTGTTTCCATGGCGTGCGCGAGCGGCCCGAAAACAGGGCCTTCCGGCGTTGTGGAAGAGACTTCGGAGTATGTGGTGATAAATCACCAAGCAAAGGATTTTGGGGGAAGCGTCCCTGAATGGGTTAGTCTGTACGCCACCGAGGGCATTACCGCAGTGGAATCCCTGGATCAATATAAAGATAAGTACGTCTTTATCGGAACCGACACGGGAAAGAATATCAATGCTCTGCGGCAATGGTCAAAAAATTTCACTGCGGCCCAGGAAATGGCCGTGATGATGACGCGGAAGGTAGAGGCGAAATTCGCCGGCGCCGCTGTGGGAAGCCCGGAAGAAGCTTATGGCAGCTATTTTGAATCGGTAGTCAAGAATGTGTCCGGCGCGACGTTCTCCGGAGCGCGGACAGAAGCGGACTATTGGATCCTCAGGCGCTACAATGCCGATCAGCGGGAGGAATACACCTACTATGTGCTGATAACTATCGACCGGAAGCTGCTGGATCAGCAGGTAATTGGCATCATAAACGGCGTCAAGGCCGATAAACCCCTCACGAGGGAGCAGGAGACTGCGGTAGACCGGGTAAAAGAAGCCTTTTACGAAGGATTCTAGTCCAGAGGGGCGTTACTCGGAAAATTCAGCAGCCTTTAGGCGAGAAAATGCAAGGTCTGTCCGCAAAGTAACCGACTTTGTGGACAGACACTAATTGAGGTAAAACGTGAAGGTAGTGGTTATAGGCGCCCAGTGGGGCGATGAAGGAAAGGGCAAGATCGTGGATTATCTGGCCAAAGAGGCCCAGATAATCGTCCGTTTTTCCGGAGGCGCTAACGCGGGGCACACCATCGTTATCGGAAACGAGGAGTACGCCCTACACCTCATCCCCTCCGGCGTTTTCTATCCTGACAAGATGGTGATCCTCGGCGCGGGCATGGTGATCGATCCGGCGGCCCTCTTTAGCGAGCTTCAAATGCTCAAAGACCGGGGCATCGACACCGCCGGGCGGGTCTTTATTTCCGACCGGGCCCACATCGTCCTGCCCCGCTACATCCAGATAGATAAAGAGCGGGATGCGGCCCGCAAGAAGCCCATCGGCACCACCGGCAGGGGTATTGGAATCACCTACTCCATGAAGAGCGACCGGGACGGAATCCGGGTGGCCGATCTGCTCTGGAAAGAGAAGATGGACGAGTTGGAGCCGGGAGACCGGGAATTTCTGGCCCCTTACCTGGAGCCCTTGCAGGAGATGTCCGTAGATCTGGCCACCTACCTGATGCACCGCAAGAATGCTCAGGTACTTTTTGAGGGCGCGCAGGGAACCCTGCTCGATCTGGATCTGGGCACCTACCCCTTTGTGTCCAGCGGCATGTCCTGCGCCGCCGGGGCCGCAGTGGGCGGCTGTGTGGGGCCCCGGGCCATCGACAAAGTGCTGGGGGTCTTCAAAGCCTATTCCACCAGGGTAGGCAACGGCCCGCTGCCCAGCGAATTCGACACCGGTTCCGAAGACGAACTCTACCGCTTTGTCCGGGATACGGGCCGGGAATACGGCGTCACCACCGGCAGGCCCCGGCGCTGCGGCTACCTGGATCTGGTCTCCCTCCGCTACGCCTGCCTCACCAACTCCATCGACTCCCTGGTAATGACCCATCTGGACGTATACGATGCTCTGGAAGAGATCAAAGCCTGCACGGCCTACCGCATCGGCGACAAGATCGTAGAGAACTTTCCCGCTTCTATTGACGAGCTAAACCGGGCTAAGCCGGTACTCCGCAGCTTCCGGGGTTGGAAGAAACCGCTCTCCGGCGCGCTTACCTACGAAGAGTTCCCCGAGGCGGCCATGGAGTACATCGAATTCATCGAGCGGTTCTGCGAAACCCCCATCGACATCGTGTCCGTGGGCTACGACCGGAAAGAGACCATCATCAGAAAGAGCCCATGGACAAAGTGAATGGATAAGATACTGATCCTCGATTTCGGCGGCCAGACCACCCAGCTCATCGCCCGGCGCATCCGGGATCTGGGGGTCTATACGGAGATAGTCCCCGGCGATACGGCCCTTGAGGGGGACGCCCTTTCCGGTGTGGCGGGGATCATCCTTTCCGGCTCCCCCGAATCGGTCTATACATCGGAAAGCGCCGCGCCCGACCGGCGGATCTACCGGTGCGGCCTTCCGCTGCTGGGGATCTGCTACGGTCTCCAGCGCATGACCGCCGATCTGGGGGGGCAGGTGGAACCTTTAAGCGAGCGGGAGTACGGCGCTATAGAGGTGGTCATTCATAATGAGGCGCGCGGGGCGTTTTTTGCCGCCTTCGATTCCGCCGTTACCCTGGAGGCGATTATCAGCGGGAAGGCGGACGTCTGCGGTAATGGCGCGGGCGAGAAAAAAATCACCGCCTGGATGAGCCACGGCGATACGCTAACCCGCTTGGCCCCCGGATTCAGGCAGTACGGAACGAGCGCCACAGGGTATCCTGCGGTAGCGGCTCACGAAGAGAACCCTTGGTTTGGTCTTCAATTCCACCCGGAAGTGACCCACTGCGAGCGGGGGCAAGAAATTCTGGCGGCCTTTGTGTTCGGCGTCTGCGGCTGTTCGCGGAATTGGACGATGGAAGGCTATGTCGAATCTGTCCGCGCCTTACTTCGGGAGCGGGTCGGCGGAAAACCGGCGCTGCTCCTTATCTCTGGGGGCGTGGATTCTACCGTAGCGGCGGCGCTGCTCCTCAAAACGCTGCCCGTTGGCCAGGTACACCTGATGTACATAGACACGGGGCTTATGCGGAAAGGCGAAACCGGGGAGGTCAGGCGGAATCTGGAGCGGTTGGGGGCGGAACACCTCCACATCATTTACGGCGAGGAGGAATTTCTTGCCGCATTGGAGGGAAAAACCGATCCGGAGCTCAAGCGCAAGGTTGCAGGAGACCTGTTCATCACCATCCAGGAGCGGGAGGTAGCCCGGCTCAACCTGGGGGAAGACTACTTTCTTGCCCAGGGCACCCTCTACACAGACCTCATCGAGAGCGGCAAGGGAGTGGGAAAGAAGGCCCATCTTATCAAGAGTCATCACAACGTGGGCAGCCCGCTGGTAGACGCCAAACGGAAGGCCGGCAGGATCATCGAACCCCTGGACAAGCTCTACAAAGACGAGGTTCGCCGTCTAGGCCGCCTTTTAGGGGTAGACGAAGACGTTATCCGCCGGCACCCCTTTCCCGGTCCGGGGCTTGCGGTGCGTATTCTGGGTGAAGTTACCCGTGAAAAGTGCGAAATCCTCCGGGAAGCGGATGCAATATATATAGAAGAATTGAAGCGCCGGCAGGGCGCTTCCGGACGCAGCCTCTACGACGAGATATGGCAGGCTTTCGCAGTGCTCCTCCCCATCCGTTCAGTGGGAGTGGCGGGAGATGTCCGTAAGTACGGCTGGGTTCTGTCCCTCAGGGCCGTGACCAGCGCCGATGGCATGACCGCCGGCGTGTACCCTTTTCCGCCCAAGGATCTGATTGAAATTTCCACCCTTATCACCAACGCCGTCAAAGATATAGGCCGCGTTACCTACGATATATCAAGTAAGCCGCCGGCAACGATAGAGTGGGAGTAGTTCAATCCCGGGCCGGAACCAACGGTTCAATATGAATCGTGGTGATTATTCCAAACCGCTCACCGATTATATTCTCGATGCCGGTGGCTATCTGGTGGCCCTTTTCTATGGTAAGGTCTTTGTTAAGCCGTATATGCAGCGTCAGTTCTTTATGCGCTACATAGTTATGCAAATGGAAGTGGTGCAGCCGCAGGCCATCGCCGAATACCGGTATAACCGCTTCCGTGATCTTATCTATGAGTTCCTGTCCGGGTTCTTCTCCTAATAGTTTTGTAATAGTTTCCCGGATAATCTTGTATGCGGCGTAAAACAACATGAGGGAAACGGCGGCGCCCAATACGCTGTCGAGCCACCAGCACTGTTTTGCAAATAAGATGCCCGCCAGTACAATGAGAGATGACAGCGCGTCTGTCCGGTGGTGCCAGCCATCGGCTTTTACGCTGATATTACCGGTTTTTCTGCCGGTGTAAAAAGCGTATTGAGCCAACAGTTCTTTTACCACAATAGAAACAACGGTAACAACAACCGCCAAAGTTCCAAAGAGAGTTGTTTTTCGGTTGATGAATTGTATGGCTGAATTTTTTAGGAAATCAAACGCGATGATACCGAGGAAGAAGGCGATAAAGAGCGATGCGATCTGCTCCCACCGGCCATGTCCAAAGGGATGCTCTTTATCGGGCTTCCTTGAGGAAAGCTTAACCGCGATGACAACAACGACCGAAGTGATTGAATCCGAAAGGGTATGCCACGCATCGGCGGTCAATGCAAGCGAGCCGGTTATAATGCCGGCCCACAATTTGAGAGCAAACAACGCCGTGTTGATAACGATAGATACAATACCTTCGATATAACCAGCTTTTACCTTTTCCATTCAGTCTATTGGCGGCTCTGACTCATCCAGACCTGACTTTCTTCAAAACCGTCAATCGTCTTGATCAGGGCGAGCCAGTAGTCCGCTTCATTTTGAGAGGTATAAGGCCCTACCCGTACCCGGTAGTACATTTTCCCATCTAAGTTCCGGTTCTCGATAACCGACGTAATACCTTTAGAAGCCAACGTTTCCTTTACGCCATCCGCCCTGGTGCTCGTGGAGAAAGAACCTGCCTGCACCCAAAAGGTATCATAGAGCGGCGTCCGGTTAACGGTTGCGCCGCCGCTGCCGGTGGATGTAGAACGGGCGGCGGTACTGCTACTAGAATTGTCGCTTTTACCGGAAGCGGGGGCGCTACCAGTGGTACTGCTTGTGGAAGAGCTGCTGGAACTGCCGCTTTTACTGGAAGCAGCGGCGCCAGATGTGGCGGCGCCAGGACTGGCAGCGCCGGAACCAGCGGTAGTACCGGCGGTACTACCGGCGGTAGAGCTACTAGCAGTACCGCTTCTGCCGGTGGTACTGCTTGCGGAAGAGCCGTTTGAACTGGTCGTTTTACTCGAAGTCGTTTTGCTCGATGAACTGACCGGCGCTTTTGCGCTGCTTCCACTGTTAGAGGATTGGGAAGTGGTAGTTCGTGTGGTAGTACCGGCGGTACTACCGCCGCTCGTACTGCGTGTAGTCGTTGCGCTGCTACTGGGCTTGGTTACATTGATCACTACCGGCGTTGGGGCGCTGGTTTCAGGGATGCCGGAGCCAGAATAGGAAGAACTATCCGCCGGTTGAAGGGATTGAAAGCTATCAACATTACGCACCATATCAGCGGGATCTACCGCTGCGGGATTCACCGGCAGCAGATCTTCTTTCGTTTCGGACGGAACAAGGGCGGTTCCTGAAACAGAAACAAGACTGGAAACCGGACGCTTCGGTGTGAACACCAGAATCGACGCGCCTATTGTGACGACCAGAAACATCCCTACCGATATGGTTACGAGCAGTAATTTTTTCTTTTCCATGATTATAGCCCCTCCCGGGATAAAATCGTATTAATCCGTTCTTCCAGCATCCTCCTTTGGCGGCGGGTCCGGAAAACGGAACACCCGTTATTATATACAGTATACATATCGGTTTTCCGGCTGGAATATTGAGTGTGAAATTCTTTTTGACTGGCGAAACGGCGGATCAACGCGCCCAAGGGAAGGCGATCCCGCTTCCAGGCGCGGAAAAGCCGTACCGGAGTCGAGGCGTTGACCACGATAACGCAGTCCAGCCGGGAAAAAACCGAAGACCGGTGGAGCAGGGCGGCGTTGATCACACAAGCCCTTTCCTGCCGGGCGGCGATCCACGCTTCGGTAAGCCGGTTTGCCGCAGGGTGGACTATCGCCTCCAAAGCGGCCAGTTCCGGCGGTTTCCCAAAGACCCGTTGCCCCAGCGCTTTTCGATCCACAACGCCGCCGCTTCCCAGCACGGAAGCGCCGAACCGGGCAATGACGGCTGCTTTTTCTACCTCGATGGCCTGGTGCCCCAGCGTATCCACATCCAATACCGGTAGTCCCCGCTCTTCCAATAGACGCGCCACATAGTTCTTTCCGGCGCAGTACTTACCGGTTAGGCCGATGAGCTTAATGAAAATCCCCCCATCGTTTGCCTGTTTCCACGCTTACCCGCAGGGGAATCGAGAGCTTTACCGCGTTTTCCATCTCTTGCCGGACAAGTTCCGCCGCCGCCTTTGCTCCGGCCTTGGGACATTCCAGGATGAGTTCATCGTGGACTTGCAAGAGGAGCCGGGCGGGATTTTGGTGAACCGTGAGGGCTTTGTCCAGTTTGAGCATGGCGATCTTAACAATGTCCGCCGCCGAGCCCTGGATGGGAGTGTTTACCGCTACCCGCTCGGCGGCGGCTTTTTCGGTCTTGTTCCGGGAATTGATAGCCGGAATATAACGCCGCCGGCCAGAGATAGTGGAGGCGTAACCAGTTTCCTCGGTTTTACGGATAAGCCCGTCGATGTAGCGGCGGATGCCGGCGTAGGTTCTAAAATAGGCTTCGATAAAAGACGCCGCGCCGGTACGGCTGATCCCCAACTCATTAGCCAGCCGAAAAGCGCTCATACCATACATCACCCCAAAGTTGATAGTCTTGGCGATACGCCGCTGATCGGGCTGTACCGCTTCTTCATCGATGTTGAAGATCAGCGCCGCCGTCCGGGCGTGGACATCCTTCCCTTCCGTAAAAGCGGCGATGAGGTTCTCGTCCTGTGAAAGATGGGCCAACACTACCAGTTCTATCTGGCTGTAATCTGCGGAGATCAGTACATGACCCGGCCCGGCGATAAAGGCTTCCCGGATACGGCGGCCTTCTTCGGCCCGGATGGGGATGTTCTGGAGGTTTGGCTCCCTGCTGGAAAGGCGGCCTGTCGCGGTTCCGGTCTGGACGAAGTTGGTATGGATGCGGCTTTCCTGATCCGCGCCGTCCGCCAGAGTATCCACGTAGGTTGATTTTAGTTTTGCCAGTGTCCGGTGACGGAGGATCAGCGCCGGTACAGGATCTTCCCGGGCCAGCTCTTCCAGCACCGCTACATCGGTAGAATAGCCGGTCTTGGTCTTCTTGCCGGGCTTGAGTTTCCGCTCCGTAAAGAGTACATCCTGGAGCTGCTTGGTGGAAGACAAGTTGAATTCGTGGCCCACGGTTCTGTAGGTCTCCGCCTGTATTCGCTGAAGCTCTTGGAAGAGTTCCGTCCCGTAGTCTTTAAGAACCTGCCGCTCGATCTTGATTCCCTCGCCTTCCATCTCGGCGAGAATGGGGAGCAGAGGCATTTCCATGTCCGTAAAGAGCCCGAGGGAGGCTTCCTTTAATCGCGGTTCCAGCAAGTTTTTCATCCGTAGCGTCAAATCGGCATCTTCAGCGGAATAACGGACGGCGGTTTTTAGGGGAACCATATCGAATGTAGCGCCTTTCGGCACAATATCTTGATAGGCCAGGGCGGTGTAACCGAAATGCGCCGCCGCCAGAGAGTCCAGAGAATAGTTGTTCCGCTCCGGATCGTCTACCCACGCGGCCACCATGGTGTCCCATATTTTGCACCGCCACCGTGGAATTCCCCAGTTCCGGGAAACTTCGTAATCGTATTTGGCGTTGTGGGCGGCAATAGTCATCTCTGGGTCTGCCAGAAGAGGCGCCAGCGCATCCCGCACCTTGGCAGGGTCGAGAAAAGGGCTCAATTGTCCGGATTCTTCCCAGTGAGCCGCTACCGGCGCGTAAACCGCCTGTTTCGATTCCAGCGCCAGAGAAATACCGATAGGGCGGGCTTTCCACGCATCCAGGGAATCGGTCTCGAAGTCCAGAGCCAAGAGCTTTTGTTTCCGCGCTTGGGCAAGGAGGACTTCAAGTTCGGCAAAATCCAGAAGCGCGGAGTAGCTTCCTTCCCCAAATAGGGCGGGATCCGGCGCGGACTCCCCACCGGCTTTATCTTTATTACCGGGAATGGTTTGACCTTCTACCGGGCCGGATTCCTCCTCAGCGGAACTTGCCGCCTTAGGATCGAGGGCCAGGGCGCTTTGCCGGATCCCTTCCCGGAGGAGTACCTTGGCGGCGGCGGGCCGGTTCATGTTTTCCACGGAAAGATCATCAATACCTTTGATTGGCAGAGGAACGGCGTGCTCCAGGGTGATAAGGGAGCGGGAAAAATAGGCGTTTTCCCTGCCTTCGGCGAGCCTTGTCCCTATCGCCCCTTCAATTCCCGCGATGTTCTGGTAAATGCTGTCCAGGGAACCGTAGCGGGCCATGAGCTTTACCGCTGTCTTATCGCCGATCCCCTTTACGCCCGGCACATTGTCGGAGCTGTCCCCGGTGAGCGAGAGGAGATCCAGCATTTTCTCCGGGAGAACGCCCCATTCGGCCTTTACCCCCGCGCTGTCCACAACCTCGTAAAGCGCCCCCCCGGAGTTTCCTCCGGCTGATTCATTTCCAGAAGTCTTCCGGGGGCGCAGGATGTAGATCCCCTGGCCTACCAGTTGGAGCAGATCCTTATCTGACGAGAGGATATAACAAGAACGGCCTTCTTGCCGGCATTTTAAGGCCAAGGTTGCGATAATATCATCAGCTTCGTAGCCCTCAGCTTGCAGGGCGGGAACCCCTAATACCCGCAGCACTTCTTCCACCAGGGGCACCTGGGCATGAAGATCCTCCGGCGCTTTCTGGCGGTTAGCCTTGTACCCGGCGTACTGCTTATGACGAAAGGTCGGAGTCCGGGAATCAAAAACCGCCGCCATACGGAGAGGTATCTGAAGCGTATCCAGGGGTTTCTCGTCAGGCCCAATAGCGGGCGCCCCCTCGTTCAGTAGATTTACGAGTGTTCGGGCAAATCCGAACAGAGCCGATACATTCTGTCCCTTGACATTGCGAAGCGGACGGGAAAGAAACGCAAAATGAAAACGGTAAATAAGCCCGTAGGCGTCAATAAGGTAGAGAGGGGTCATCCTTTAATATCTATCAGTGAGGGGGCGGCGATTGCCGAACCGCTTCCCCTATAGGGGTTTGCCCGCAAGATCTTGATTTCAGAGCGGATTTCATCCATGCGCCGGGAAAGAAGTTCTTTGTTCCGCTCTGTCCGGGCGACGGCTTCAAGCTTGAGTTCTTCCAGAGCCGATTTGAGCCCTGGAATTTCCGCCGGCGCCGTGCCGGCAGTTTCCGGATAAGCGGCCCGGTACATATCTTCCAACGGATCGATAACTTTTTGGATGGAAAAAATATCCGCCACGATTTTTTCTTCCATCTCGACATGGGCAATCAGATCATCCGCATTGCCCTTTTCGATCATATCTTGCTGTTTATCTAAAACGTCCAGATATGTCCGGAACCTGTCCCGCTGGGCCAGCAAGAGTTCCCGGAAACGCTTCAAAATAGCAACCCGTTGGGCGAGTTCCTCCGGGGCTAAGGCGCTTCCGGCGCTCTCTGTCGTATGAGGCGGAACAGTCATGTTATCCTCAACCGGCGGCGATGCTTACACCTTCGCCGGGCCGGTTCATTCCATCGGCGGAAATTTTTGTCGCCGCTTCTGACCATGCGCCGCGAAGATCGTTCATCATATTCCTGATATTGGTAATCCTCCGTAAATCCTGGGCGATCTGTGATTCCATAAGCTCTTGGTTGAACCAGGTATACAGGGCAAAAAGGTTCTTCGCTATTTCGCCGCCCTGCTCAAAGTCCAAAGAAACCATCAGTTCAGTGATGATCTCCTGGGTTTTGATGATAGCTTTCCCAATCTGTTCGATTCTTGCAGGATCTTTCTTATCTCTGCCGTTCAACGCGATCAGATCCAAGCTGTTATCTAACTGCTTCACTGCCTCGTCGTAGAGCATGATGATAAGCTGCCCCTGGCTTGCCGTCTTGATTCTCGTTTCCCGATATGCGGATAAAGCGTTTGTATAGGCCAAGATATTCTCCCCTCCACCGATTCAGCGCCGCCTGTAGATGCTGCCTACAGGGGCGCACTTTATTATCGGTATTGATAAAAGAATCATAAGCTAAATCGTCTTTCCTATAAAAGAAGAAAACATATAGGGGCGGGAGTTTTGAGCCGATATATAGAGAGGAATTATTATGGTAAACGCAAAATGGTGTTTCTGGCTGGCTGCCGGGCTCTCGCTCCTCGCCGTCTCTGCCCCGGCTCAAGAAGAGAACGGTCAAGCCGCGCTGCCCCGGAGCTTCCGGGAACTGCGGCTTGGTATGGGGCTTGACGATCTAAAATCGGTCTTGCAGCAAGATGAGCTTTTCCGCTTCCGGGGAGACCGGGATGTATCGTTTCTTCCTTTTCGGGAACAGAGCCTGGTGGAGACTACCGGCGCTACCTATATCCGGCGGGCCTTTTTCCAGTTGCGGGAGGGGGAACTCTTTATCATGGCTTTTTCCCTGGACAGCGGCATGGTGGATCACTATTCGGTGTATACTTCGTTTGTCAAAAAATACGGCGAACCCGCATCCCTTTCCCCTGCGGAAGCGGTGTGGGAAAATGACGATACCCGGATAGCCATAGAACGGCCATTGACGGTTAAGTACATCGATAAAAAGGTCTTTAATGATATTATCGCCGAATCCAAGGCCGCTGAATCTTCGGAATTGAAACAGCGGGAGGATTTTCTGAATGATTTCTAGGCGCGTCTTGGTATGTGTGGCCGCGTTTTTCGTATGTACCGGCGCGGCTTCCTGCAAGGCCAGCGAAAAGGAGCAGCCGCCGCTCGAGAAACGGGAATTCATCATAGAACAGGCTGGCGGCGGTAAAACGCGAATATTCGCGGAGCTTGCCCGTACCGAGGCGGAACGGCAGCGGGGGCTTATGTACCGGGAATTCCTTGCCGACGGTGAAGGAATGCTTTTTATCTTTGAGCGGGATCAGAAACTATCCTTCTGGATGAAGAACACCCTTATTCCCCTGTCCATCGCCTTTATCGATAAAGACGGCAGGATTCTGCAAATTCGGGATATGCAGCCCCAGGATTTAACTCCCGTCCGGTCAGACCACGCCGTCCGCTATGCGCTGGAAGCGCCTCAAGGCTGGTTTACCTGGGCTGGCGTTGCCGTGGGGGATATTGTCCGCATCGATCTGCGCTGATTACAACACCACCCGGAACGTTGTGCCTACGCCTCCAGAACCGGCGCTCTCCGCTGTAATCGTTCCCCCATGAGCCGCGATAATGGCGGCGGCAATGGCAAGGCCGATACCCGCCCCGCCGGTACTGCGGCTGCGGGATTTATCGGTACGGTACAACCGTTCAAAAATATGGGGCAGGTCGTCTTCCGGTATGCCGATACCGGTATCTGATACCCAAACACTAACGTGTTTGGGTTCCTCCGCTTTTTCAATACGTACCGTAATGCTCCCCGTATCGGTGTACTTTATGGCGTTAGACAGCAGGTTGATAAAAACTTGTTTAAGCCGGTCATAATCGGCTATAACCTGACTTTCAATAAGATCAAGCCGTATCGCAATATTCTTTTCAAGGGCGGCTGCCTTGAATTGTTCAGCCGTTATACGCAATAAAGATGCAAGATCAAATTCTGTTTTATTGAGCGTGATATTTTCCCACTCAACGTTGGTTAACGTATTCAAGTCGCGCACCAGCCCGGCAAGGCGGATAACTTCCTCATGGCAGCTTTCAAGGTGTTCTTTGTCAGGCTTATATACGCCGTCAAGCATAGCTTCAATATCGCCCTGTAAGCAGGTAATGGGAGTACGCAATTCATGGGCTATATCGCCGGTAAGCTGTTTTTGACGGCGTTCCCCTTCCTCAAGTTTCGCAGACAGCGCATTGATTGATCGGGCCAATTCCGCCAGTTCTTTGGTTTGATACTGGTCATCTATTCTTATGATGCGCGCTCCCGGCGCGTTATGAGCGGCCCATGTACTATAGGTTTGGGCAATGCGCCGGGCTGCCTCGGCTGATTTGTTTATAGGCCGGGCAATAGCACGGGAAAGAATAATTGAGACCGCAAAACTTGCAATGGTGAGCATTATAGCGGCAAAAAAAAGCAGCCGGTTAATTGATGTTAAAAACGCGCTCTCTGTTTCGCTGTAGAAAAAGGGGCCGTAGGTTTCGATGATGATGGATCCCGCCATTCTGCCGGCAAACTGTATCGGGTAGCGTTCACGCCGTAACGCGCCATTCGCGCCAATATGCTCTTGCATACGCACGGCGATGTCATTTATTACCGTCATACATTCCCGCATATCACAGGCCCGGGCGTCCCACACGAGATCGCCTTCTTCATTTTCTACGGTAACAATATAGCCTTCATGTACAAAATACATACCTATTGCTTCAATAGTTAAGGCATTGAAGCTCCGGAGCATGGGGTTGTACTGATCCGAAATCACACGGACAATCTCCGCGCTTTTTTCGGTAATGTTATTTTTTACGAGGGTGGTAAAGATAAGGCCGGTAAAAACATTGATAGTAATAGTCAACGCCGCAAGCGCAAGACTGATAAAAAGCGCGTAGGTCAGGGCCAGCCGGTTTTGAAGGCTAATAGAAAAGTTATTGAACAACTCTATTGCCGCAAACAGTCCCGCTTTCTTCATGCTTCGCCTATCCGGTATCCCATGCCGTAGACCGTCTGAATATACCGGGGATTCTTTGGATCGTCCCCGATTTTCGCCCGCAGCCGCTTGATATGGCTGTCGACAGCCCGGTCAAAGCCGTCAAAATCGTTCCCCTTGATCGCCTCCAGAATTTCGTCCCGGGTAAAAATTTTCGCCTGCCGTGACATGAGCAGGACAAGGATATGATATTCATCACGGGTTAGGGTAAGAACCTGCCCGCCGCAGCTTACAACGCGCTTTTCGGTGTCCACCGCTAGGTCGCCGTAAGACAGGAAGCCGGCGCCGCTTATCGCATCGCTCGCGCCGCCTATTGCTCCGCCGCGCCGCCGCGTCACCGCCTTGACCCGCGCCATAAGCTGCCGGGGACTGAAGGGCTTGCACACGTAGTCGTCCGCCCCGATATTGAGGCCGTGGATAATGCTTTCTTCATCAACTTTCGCGGTAATCATAATGATAGGAACATCCGATACCTGCCGGACTTTTTTACAAAACTCCTCGCCGGAGAAATCCGGCAGCATGAGGTCAAGGAGTATCAAATCCACCCTGCGCCCCTCGAAAAAATCCATGCCTTCTCCGGCGGTTTTGGCGCAAAGGGCCGTAAACTCATTTTTTTCAAGGTAGGACTTTAAGAGTTCGAGGATTTTCGGCTCATCGTCCACCACCAAGACCGTCCGTTTATCTTTCATACCGCAATTCAGCCTCGTATCGTTTCAGTTGCAGGTTGCCCGGTTCCAGGGCAAGGGCCTGCTTGAGGTAAAAAACCGCCCGCTGCTCGTTTTTTTGAGTCCGGTAATATTCAAAAAGGGCGATAAGGGTATGGACATTCCGGGGATCTTCAAAAAGGCTGGAACGGAGATCGGCGACCGCCTGCTCCCCGCCGGGGTAGAGGAGACTACGGAGATAGAGGTAGCGGCTTTTTAAAACGCCGCTCGGAAGCGTTTGAAGGCCGTTTTCGATCAAGCGCGCAGCTTCATCGCGGGAGCCTCCTTCGATGAGGGCGGTGATATAGGCGGTGGCTCCCTCCACATGCGCCGGCTCCCGCTCGTGGAGTTCCCGCGCTGCGGCAAGCCCGGCCCGCAGGTTCCCCAGTCCCCGTTCAACCGTATACGCGGCAAGGAGTTCTTCGGCGCCCCGGCGGACGGCAAGTACCTGTTCCAGGTAGGGATGGGCCTCCTTCCACGCTTGCCGGCGGATGGCGTCTTTCAGGGCTATATCTATCACCTCAAGGGGGATATCCTCCGCTTCCAAGAGCCGGCTCAAGAACTCCCGGCCTTCGTCCTGATCCTCAGCCTGATTCGATTCCAGGAGGAGCCGAGATGCGTAGATAAGGGCTTCCCTATCCTGCGCGTCTCTATACAGGATGGTTCTTAGAAAGGACAGGGCGTTGTCAAGGTTCCGGTAGCCTTCAGCTTGAATACGGGCCTGGAGAAAGAGGTACTCCCGGTTCTGGGGATCAATGGTCGCGTACGTATCCAACGGCGACTGGGCGGGGAAGAACAGTCCCTGTTCTATCAAAGACCGCGCCCGCATGAGAAGGAGCTGCCCGTCCCGGTTATCCCGCTGGAGCAGTTCCGCCAAAAGAACCTCCGCGCCGGCCCAGTCGCGGCTGTCGAACCGGGCAATGGCGAGCTGCCGCGTGATCGCCTGGTTATCGGGATAACGGGCGGAGAGGTTCGCCAGGAAGCTTACGGCCTCCTCTGAGCGTCCTTGGGCTTTTAGAACGCGGGCAAGGCCAAGCGCGGCGGGGTAACATTCATCAGAGATTTCGTAGGCCCGGCTGTAGGCCGCCCCAGCCTCTTCCTGCATGGCGTCATTGCCGGATACGCTGCCTGATCGCTCCAGGATGACGCCGGTAAAATACGGGGCCAACACGGAATTATCCCGCAGTTCCCAGGCATGGCGCTGATCCGGCAAGGCCGTGAGCAGAATGTCCGCTTGGTTTTCTTCCAGCAGGGCCAGAAAGGGCAGCACATAGTCCAGGTAATCAGAGGAACCTACCGGAACAGGCGAATAATAGCGCCGCTCCGCATCCCGGAGAATACGGGTGTAATGATGCGTTTGGGGCGGATCTGCGGATGGAAGCCGGTTTGACGGCTGGCCATAGATCTTGTGCAGTACCGTTACGGCAACCGCGTTCATTACCCTGCCGAATTCGGAGGATTCAAGCCCTCGTTCTTGAATGATTTTCAGAGCCTGCTGTAAAGATGAAGGCGTACCAATCTCAACAAAGTTTCTCACCTCCGCCGCTATGCCCCCAGAGGGCATCCCTTCAGAAGGGCCCGGATACGGAGTTGAAGTCCCCGCCTGTAGAGGGGCGTCTGCAGAAGACGGCATCTGGGGCAGGGGTACTTCCCGAACCGGCGGACGATTACCGCAGGAAAAAAACAACAGAACCACGAATAGAAGAATAACCCCGCCGGGATTCAACTTTCCCCCTTGTTTCTGGTACTGAGGGCAATCAACACGAGGAGCAGTCCTGCCAAAACGACCAGGATAGGCCACCAATTCAGCACGAACTGGGAAAAAGAAAAAGGTACTATGTCCAGGGAGAAGATCAACAGCACAGAACCAAGCACGATAAAAGCCGCCCCGGGAACCAGATAGCGGATTCGGAAATTGCCATACCGGTGCCAGCCGGCGGGTATCAGGGCCAACCCGGCGAAGATTGACGCGAAGGGCCAGCCCCGTTCAAGGTTCATGGGGAAGATGTGAAGCGCCGATAGAAAAAGAAAAAACCCGAGCTGCATAAAAAAGGCCGCAAAGAAGAGGTAGAAGGAGCGTTTATTGAGCTTGATCGCGAGAATAGCGCAGAATGAACCGATAATCACAAAGAAAAACGCTATTAATATGGAAATTTTGGAAATTCCGGCAAGGCTGCCCAAAAGAAAAGCAATTCCCAAAAATAACAGCAGTAACCCCGTAAAGAAAACAAACTTCGCGGCAATAAAACGTTTTAAGCGGCGCCCCATAGGGTTATAATACTCATTTACCGGTTCTCTTGCCAATGGGAGAAACCTCCGGTATGCTCTATACCGTAATGCAAAGAATGTTGCTCATGCCCGTAATCCTCGGCGCGGGTCTTTTTTGCTTGGGGTTCCCGGGCTGCGCGTTTGTATCCAATTCAGACGGCGGTGACACCGCTGCGGTGGATCTCTACTATATAACAGGAAGCAAAGAGCGCCGGGAAATCCTTGGGGATCTTTTCATGCTGCTGGAACAGGAACGCTATCCCGGGGAAAGCCGGTTTTCCGTTGTCCAGGAGATCGCCAACGAATTCGCCCGGCAAAAAGAATTCAGGCGGCTTATCAACTTCCTTACCTCCTGGATAAACACTCACCCGGATGATCCTTACGCCGCCTATTACCTTTTAATGACCGCCTATGCATATATTCAACTGGATGCGTATCCGGTGGCGGCTCTGTATTTCGATTTGATCATCAAGAATTATCCGGATCTCTTGGTTAAGGATGAATCGATCCATTACATTGCCCTTAAACAGCTTATCACGCTGGTGAATGACCAGGAGCAACTGGCGTGGTACTACGAAGAACTCATCTCGCGGTTTTCTGGGAAGATCGATCTGGGGGTCTCCAATTTTATGCTGGGCCAGGCATACGAGCGTACCGGCGAGTGGAACCAGGCGATTCAGGCGTACACCAAAGTGCTTCCTTTTTACGAAACGGTTGTTCCCGGTTTTCCCGATGCCTATAGTTACGCAAAACGATTGGTGGATTTTAACAATTCATCGAAAGACTGGACTTTTGAGAGCCTTAACTCCCTGATCCTGACTATTCAAGAATGTTTGGACACGGGAAACAGCGCCAGACTCTGGCGTTATCGGGCCAAGGTCAACTTTTTTGCCCGCACGTGGGGGCAGGATGCGGAGGATGCGGGCATGGCGGAATTCAACCTGGGCTATTTTATGGGGGGGAACCGTATCCACTATGCGGCGAACCTGGATACCGCTTCCAACGCAAACGAGGCGTATCTTCGTACCTGGGGCTGGTCGGAGTACGTTTCTACCTGGTACTTCTGTTTTCGGAAGATATACTTTCCGCTTAACCCGGATATACATGGCCGCTGGGAATGGGCCGGTATCTATTATGGAGAGAAATTTTAATGCCGCTTTTCCATCGCCGCTCCGGTCAACGGGCGGCTCTATTCGCAGGCTGCCTCTTGTTCTACACCGCGGTCTGCGTTGACGTTTACGCCGAAGTCTTTCCCGCAGAGCCGGTATCTTCCCCGGAAGAAAAAACCGTCGAAAGCAACCGGCCCTTGCGCTGGATCTACGCGGCTCTGCCGCCCCGTTTAGCCGCCTCCGCACGGAATACCACGGCGCTTCACCTTCCTTCGATACCGGGCATTGATGAAGCCCTCACCCAGCGCTACATCAGACAATACGCGAGTTCCGGCGGGCTGGCCTGGTTAACGGCGGTGATGCAGCGCGGCGCGCCGTATCTACCGTTTATCCGCCAGGAAATTGAGGAACGGAATCTGCCGCCGGAGCTGATCTACCTGCCGGTCATAGAATCGGGCTTCCAGCCCGCGGCGAGGAGTCCTTCGGGCGCGGTCGGCTTGTGGCAGTTCATGCGGAACAGCATCAGCCCTTTCGACATGAAAGTAACCGAGTGGATGGATGAACGCATGGACTTTTGGAAGTCTACCCAGGGGGCGCTTCGTAAGCTGGAGGAAAATTATCGCGCCCTCGGGGATTGGCCCCTGGCTCTGGCCGCCTACAACGCCGGTATGGGGGCAATCAACCGGATTGTCTCCGGGACGGGAACGATGGATTACTGGCAGCTCGCGGAAAGAAAAATTCTGAAGACCGAAAGTATCCACTATGTCCCCAAATTGTTGGCTGTGGCCTACATTCTCAACAACCCCCGGTATTTCGGCCTGGATCTCAACTGGCCGGAAGCTCCCCAATGGGCGCGGATCGCCGTGGACAGGCAGGTGGATCTGGATATTCTCGCCGCCGAAGCAGGGGTAGACGCGGCGGAACTGAAAACGATGAACCGGGAACTCAGCTTCAATGTAACTCCTCCATCGGAATATTACTTGAAAGTCCGCGTCGACGATGTGGAAAACATTCGGCAGGTCTTGAATCGTCCGGACGTACTCCTGATCCGTTACTACTACCATACGATCCAATATGGGGATACCTTGTCGGCCTTGGCCTTGCGTTACGGGACATCGGTGGCGCAGATTACAAACGCCAATCCCGGCGTCGAGCCCCGCGCGCTCAAGCTTGGCGTCCGGCTTAAGATTCCCGCCCTAACCGGCGTGAATCCGGCCAAACAACAGGCCGTCGTACAAGTACCGGTTTTTGAGGGGAACCATATTGTTAGGCAAGGTGAAACGTTGTGGTCTATCGCGCTGGCCTATGATATTGATCCTCTGGCGCTGGCCTCGGCAAACGGTATGCAAATGAACGAAACACTCCGTATAGGACGAAACCTGAAAACGCCGATACTTAAAAGACAGGGCGGCTCTTCCTCTGAGAGCGGGGACTCCGCCGGAGGGAGATGATGAAGGTTTCATGCGTCCTGGGCTTCTTGCTGCTCCTTGCGGTTTTGACCCCGGCGGATACAAATATTGCGGTTTCGCTTTCCCTGGACTGGGAGCGGATGGAGATCAACGCCACGATGGCCCTGGATCTAACCGCTGCGGGGATTCGATTGCCCACCGGAAGATCCCAAGCGGAGGAGATTTTGAACTTGGAGTCTCCGGATCTCCTGCGGCCATACCTTTTATCTATCCCGGTGGATTCGTCCAGTACCCTGGAAGATCTGGCGCGCCGGGGAGAGTTTTCCTTGCGAGCCGCCGGCAGTCTTGTCCTTTCCGCCCGCAAAACGCCTCCCGCCCTCTCGCCGGATCTGCGCCGGCTCTCCACCGCGTACGCCATTGATCTTATCGCTATCAGTTCCCAGTTGATTCGCCACAGCCGCGCCTTGGATGTAGCGCAGCCCCTGCGGCCTGTTCCGGCGGCGTCCTACACGGGAATCATCATCATCGCCAACAATGAACTGCCCATTCACGGCAGGCAAACTGAGGCTCTGGTCCGCCCCTGCATCTTCCCCAAAATATGGGACACCAACATGAACCTTATCTATGAACGGAACATGATGGAGCCTTCCAGGGGGACGACAAACTCCATTGTCCGCTATGTATCCCAGGATGCGATCTTTCAGTCGGGCCCGAGCGGTTTAAGCCCGGAGCTTACCGGGCGGGTGGGATCCAATCCCCTGCGAATTCTGGCGCGGGGGGTCTACGGTATCCTCCCCACCGATCTTATCATTGACCAAGAAGACGCTCTGGTGATCCTCTCATCCAATGAAAACCGGCTGCTCTTGCGGGAAGGCCGGGTAGCGGTGGTACTCAGTGAGCGTGTACTTAAAGAAACGCGGTAAAGACCGGCGGCGCGGAGGGCTTAAGATCGGGAATAGTTCGGCGCTTCTTGGGTGACGGTTACGCCGTGGGTATGGCTTTCCCGAAGCCCTGCGGTAGTGATCTTAACAAAGTTACGGTAGCGTTTGAGTTCGTCGATGGTTTTACAACCGCAGTAGCCCATGCCCTTACGGAGTCCCGACACAAGCTGATGCAGGTACTCCCGCAGTTCTCCCTTGTAGGGAACACGGCCTTCAATACCTTCAGGGACAGGTGTTTCGTCCTTCCCGATCTGGTAGCGGTCGCCGGAGCCGTCGTTGATGGCGCCCATACTCCCCATGCCCCGGTATTCCTTGTAGATTCTGCCGTCAAAGATGATCTCATGGCCGGGGGCTTCCTTAAGCCCGGCAAAAAGGTTCCCGATCATCACCACGCCGGCCCCGGCGCCGATGGCCTTAGTGATGTCCCCGGAGAACTTGATCCCCCCGTCAGCGATTACCGGGATGTCAGACTTCGCGGCTTCTTCGGCGCAGTCCCAGACTGCGGTGAACTGGGGCACCCCCACGCCGGCTACGATCCGGGTGGTGCAGATGGAACCGGGCCCGATGCCCACCTTTACCGCATCCGCCCCCGCATCGATGAGCCGCCGGGTTCCTTCCTTGGACGCCACGTTCCCGCCTATCACCGGAACGTCAAAGCGTTTCTTTATGCCCGCGATTGCATCCATCACGTTTTTTGAGTCCCCATGCGCCGTATCCATTACCACATAATCCACCTTTGCGTTGGCAAGGAGCGGAAGCCGCGCTTCCCAGTCTTGGGGGGATATTGCCGCGCCCACAACGAGCCGTCCGCCTTTATCAGTGGCGGCTAAGGGAAAACGAGCGTGCTTTTCCATATCTTTCACCGTGATAAGCCCCGTAAGCCGCCCGTTGCAATCCACCACGGGGAGTTTTTCGATCCGGTGTTTATCGAATTTCTCCCGCGCCGAGGCCACCGAAGGCTCTCCCTGAACAACAACCGGATCCTTGGTCATTACTTCCACCACGGAAAGGCTGTCGTCTTTGCAGAAGCGAAGATCCCGGTTCGTGATGATCCCCACCAGCTTCCCTTCGCCGCTCAGTACCGGCATTCCCGATACGGCCCGCTGATCCATCAGGGCTTTCACATCCCGCACCAGGGCGTCTTCTCCAACGGTTACCGGCGAATCAATGACCCAGTTGAGGTAGCGTTTCACATTCCCTACCTGGCCGGCCTGTTCCTGGGGGCTCAGGTTCCGGTGTATCACCCCGCTCCCCCCTTCCAAAGCGATGGCGATAGCCAGCTTTTCTTCGGTTACGGTGTCCATAGCAGAGGAGATAACCGGCGCGTTTAGGATGATTTCTCCACAAAGCCGGGTACGTACATCACAGTCTCTGGGGAGCGTATCCGAATAGTCCGGCAGGAGCAGCACATCATCGTACGATAAAGCTTCAATAAACATCTTTTTCTCCTCTTTACTTTGTCTTAGCCGCCGTAATTATTAATTGCAGCGCCTCAAGATTCACCGGCTCGGAGCTGTTTTCCAGCGTTTTCTTTGCGCCGGGTAATATACTCGCGTTTACCTCGTCTATTGTGTAGATCCTGATATACGTATACCGCCTGCCGTTGAGGACGACTTCCTCGGCGTATCGTGTCGCAAAGAGGTTCTTTATATCATTGTTGGACGAACTGTCCTGGGGAAGCTGCCGCACTTCGACGGCGATTTTCGTATCGGTATGTTCCACCGCCTTTACCGATGCCCGGTATGGCGTTTTGATCTGGATGTTCAAAGGGCCAACGGAGATCGAGACAAAATCAGCGATAGATTCATCCGCCCCGGCGCTTACGATATTTACCGTCAGTTTGCTTTTTTGACCGTTATAGAATTTACTCTGGTTCTCCAGATCGAGCAGAACCGCGGCGACCTGCGCGACCGTTACCTCATCGGTAAAGACATGAGCATCCGTTTCCAGCCTGAACCAGTTCTTCCCCAAAGGGACGGCTTCTGTTGGCCGTATCAGCGCCGGCTTATTGAGCAGTTCCCGTAATTGGCCCGCGGCTCCCGGCGCGAGTTCTGTTGTGCTGTCCGCGAAAAGCGGGACTCCCATGAGCAGCAATATCGGTACAAGAACAAAAAATTTCATACCCCCATTATGGGGAAGTGTTTTTTCTGTTTCAAGGGCAGGCTTTGGCCTCCAACGCTTTTAAGATACTGCCAAAGTTTATAAGAGGAACCTTCACCTTCTTGTCCAAAAATCTAGACTCTAGTGAGAGGTCCTTATGAAGCTCAAAATTAGATTAACCGTCATATTTGTCAGTACCATGGTTATTATAATCGCTGTTCTGGCGGCGGCGCTGCTGTCCCAAGCGAGAAAGCTCCAGGTCGGCATGGCGCAGGAAATTATGGAGGACACCACCGGCCTCTACGCCAAGGATCTGGAAGCCTATTATGAGCAATTTGTGAGCGCCGCTTCGACACTGGCGGATTTGATGGGTAATTACGAGGATATTGAACGGGAGCAGCGCAGGCGGCAGCTCGATGAAGATCTCAATGCGGTACTCAGAAAAAATCCCCTTTTAGTGACGCTCTATACGGTATGGAAGCCTGGGGTTCTGGATGGCCTGGACGATATGTACCGGAACACTCCGGGCAGCGATGAAACGGGGAATTTTGTGCCCAGCTATTCTCACGAATCGGGGAAGATAGAACTCAAGGCCATGACGGGATACGATGCGCTGTTGAAAAATCTACCCCAGCAGGTGTTTGTAGGGGATCCCGCGCCGAGGAATATCCAAGGGGAGACGATTATTACCGTACAAATCCAGGTTCCCATTATCAATACCCGGTATGAGGTTGTGGGTATTGTGGGGGTAGAGGTGGATATGAGCTATTCTCAAACGCTGGTGGGGACGATTACGCCGTACAATGTGGGCAAGGCGGAACTTTACTCCACGAATGGAACCATACTGGCCAGTTACGAGAAGGCTAACGTTGGACTCCGGTTCCAGGAGGTAAAGCTTGACCGCCTGGGCGCAGCGGGACTTCGAGTCATTGAAAATTCCCTGGAACTCCAAGAACCGGCGCACTTTTCGTACGAGGGGAATCTGTTTCAAGCCTACCCCTTTCATCTCGGCGATTCACCGGATCCGTGGCTCCTTATCACCAGCGTTCCACTGGATACGGTTTTGGAAAAAGTGAACGGCATGACCCTCTTTGCCGTCTACCTTACCCTGGGCGCAATTGTTCTGTCCGCCGCCGCCGGTCTTATTGCGGCGGCGCGGCTTGCAAAACCCATCGCGGAGGTATCCTGGACGCTCAAAGACATCTCCGAAGGGGAAGGCGACCTGACCAAATCCATCACCAGCAAGAGGAAGGATGAAGTAGGCGATCTGGCTCACTACTTCAACCTGACGTTGAAGAAGATTCGGGATCTGGTGGCGACCATCAAGGAACAGTCAACGGCGCTCTCCGGCACCGGCGCCGAGCTATCGGCGAATACGGAGGAGACCGCTACAGCCATCAATGAGATCACCGCCAACATCCAGACCATCAATGGTATGGTTATCCGCCAGTCCAGCGGTATTACCGAAACCAATGCCGCGATGGAACAGATAACGCTGGGCATCCACAAGCTTAACGAACAGGTGGAATATCAAACCGACAGCATGGCTCAGTCTTCTTCGGCCATCGAGGAGATGCTGGCCAATATTCAATCCGTTACCGCCACATTGGTCAAAAACAGCGACAATATGCGGGAGCTCATTGAAGCTTCCGATGCGGGCCGCGGCGGTCTCCAGGAGGTCGTGGCCGACACCCGTGAGATAGCCCGTGAATCGGAAGGGCTCCTGGAAATTAACACCGTAATGGAAAATATTGCCAGTCAGACCGACCTCCTTTCCATGAACGCCGCTATCGAAGCCGCTCACGCGGGAGAAGCGGGCAAGGGCTTCGCGGTGGTAGCCGGCGAGATCCGGAAGCTTGCCGAATCATCGGGGGAACAGTCCAAAACCATTTCGCTCGTACTCAAAAAGATCAAAGGTTCTATCGATAAAATCACCAAGTCCACAAGCAGCGTGCTTAACCGGTTCGAGGCTATCGACAATGGGGTAAGAACCGTCTCCGATCAAGAGCACAGCATCCGGAACGCCATGGAGGAGCAGAGCGCCGGGAGCAGGCAGATCCTGGAAGCCATAAGCCGGTTAAAAGATATTACCCGGCAGGTAAAGGAAGACGCCAATGCAATGCTTGGGCGTTCCGGGGAAGTAACCCAGGAGAGCAAGAACCTGGAACAGATGACGGCGGAACTCTCCGGCGGGATGAATGAGATGGCCGTCGGGGCGGACGAGATCAACTCGGCGATGAATCAGGTAAACGAGATATGCGGACGCAACAGGGAAAACATCACCATATTGGCGCAAGAGGTATCCCGATTTAAAATCGAATAGCGGCGTTGTTTTGGGCGATCGCGGGCATTGACATACATGAAAAGATATGTTCACAATATCATAAAAGATAGGCCCCTTCGTCTATCGGTTAGGACATGAGATTCTCAATCTTAAAAGAGGAGTTCGATTCTCCTAGGGGCTATAAAATGGAGAAAAACTTCGAAAACGCTTACGCAAGGAGATTTGTATGGATAAGAAACTACGATATGGCATTGTCGGGTGCGGCGGTATCGCGGAAGGCAAACATTTACCCTCTCTGAAAAACTTGGAGGATGTGGAAGTTGTCGCCTTCGCCGATATTATACCGGAACGGGCGGAGAAACTAAATAAAATCTATGCCGCCGGTAAAGGGAAGGTCTTTAACAACCACAAAGATCTGATAAAAGAAGATCTGGACGCTGTTTTGGTGTTAACGCCGAATAGTTCCCATGCGGAGATCAGCATCGCCGCGTTGAAGTCGGGTAAGCATGTTTTATGCGAGAAGCCTATGGCAAAAAACTACAAAGAAGCCCAGGATATGCTTGCCGCCAAAGATGCCAGCGGTAAACTGCTGACTATTGGCTATCAGAGCCGCTACCGGCCCGACAGCCAGTATCTCAAGACCGAATGTGATAACGGGGTTCTGGGAGAAATTTATTTCGCCAAAGCTACCGCTATCCGGCGGCGGGCGGTTCCCACCTGGGGAGTTTTCTTGGATGAGGAAAAGCAGGGAGGCGGCCCCCTCATTGACATTGGTACCCATGCCCTCGATCTCACCCTGTTTATGATGAACAACTACGAACCTGCGTACGCTGTGGGTACGGTGTATCACAAGCTGAACAAAGACAAGGATACCGGCAACGCCTGGGGCGATTGGGATCCGGATAAATTTACCGTAGAAGATTCCGCTTTCGGCTTTGTGGTAATGAAAAACGGCGCGACCATCATCTTGCAGAGCAGTTGGGCCTTGAATATATCCACCGATGTACGGGAGGCTGTTACCACCCTCTGCGGTACCAAGGCTGGGGCTGATATGACGCATAACGGTCTTATCATCAATGGCGTCAAAAATGGCCGGCAGTACGAGCTGACCCCGAACCTGAAGGCGGGCGGCGTGGCTTTTTTTGAAGGCGCTTCCCAGAATCCCGAAATTTTGGAGGCCCAAACGTTTGCCGCCGCTATCCGGGGCAAAGGCAAACTCTGTGTTCTCCCCGAACAGGCCGCCTGCGTCACCAAAATTTTGGAAGGCATCTACAAATCAGCCGCGTCCGGAAAACCGTATTATTTTGAAGGTTAATATGAGTGATAACCGTATCCGCGTAACCGTATGGAATGAGTACGGCGATGGACAAAAAAAGCCCCCGGTATCCGATGTATATCCTGAAGGTTTGCACGAAACGATTGCCGGTTTCCTTAACAAAGATAAGGGAATTACCGCCAAGACCGCCGTGCTGAGCGATCCTGAGCAGGGACTCTCCGAGGACGCCTTGAACAACACCGATGTACTGGTGTGGTGGGGCCACATGAATCACCACCTGGTGGAAGACCAGAACGTCGCGCGGGTGGTTGAGCACGTACTGCGGGGTATGGGGGTTGTCTTTCTGCACTCAGCCCACATATCAAAGCCTTTCAAGGCGCTTCTGGGTACGAGCGGTCACCTGAGTTGGCGGGAAGCCGATGAGAGAACGAGACTCTGGGCCGTTAACCCCGCGCACCCCATAGCGGAAGGCGTTCCTGTTAATTTCGTCATCGACCATGAGGAGATGTACAGCGAGCCCTTTGGCATCCCCGAACCGCAGACCACGGTCTTTATTAGTTGGTTCCAGGGGGGGAACGTGTTTCGGAGCGGCGTTACCTTTCAACGTGAGAACGGAAGGATATTCTACTTCCAACCCGGTCACGAGACGAACCCGACGTATCATAACGAAGTGGTTCAACGGGTAATCACCAATGCGGTAAAGTGGGCAAGACCTTGTATCCGTTCCAGCGGCCCTGTCAGCGTTTGTCCCAATGATCAGGAACCGTTAGAGAAATTGTAGCCGGAGATCGCTTCACGAATTGAGAGCCGTTCGTATATTTTTACGGACGGCTTTATTTTTTTGCCGGTTCCCGCGCGCTTCAGAAAAACTTCAGGCAAAGTTCAGCGCCGCTCCAGATAGGCCCTTTAGAGTGAGGGTATCAACAATCTGATGGAGGTTTTTATGAAACGGATATTTTGTATTTTTGCGGCGGCGGCTATCGCGGCGCTGACGGGCTGCGGCGCGAATGGCGGCGCGAAAGGCGGCGCGAATAGCGGCGGGGAACGTGCGGGAGAGATCACCGTCTCCGCTTACGAAACCATGAGATTCCGGGATTTTCTGGAAGAGGCGGCCCGGGAATTCGAGGAGCGGAATCCTGGAACGGCGATCAAGGTGGATACGTTCTCCGCCATGCCGGAAATCCGGCTGGATGGAAACGGCAATGTTATCGTTGATATTCAGGACGATCCCCAAAGCAGGGCGGACTATATCAGCCGGGTAAACACCGGCCTGATGAGCGGAAACGGCGCGGATCTCTACGCCATCGACGTGCTGCCCCTCTACAAGTTTGTGGGGAACGGCAGTTTGGAAAACCTGGAACCCTACATGGCGGGCGATCCGGGGTTCAAGCGGGAAGATTACCGGGGGAACATCCTGGAGGCCCTGCGTTACAAAGACGGCGTCTGGTTCCTGCCCCTGGACTACAGCTTCAACTACTACGCCTACGATACAACCCTGGTTCCTCCCGAAACGGCGCGGCGCTTCGGACCGGACAAAGCCTGGAGCGCCGGGGAGCTGCTGGCCCTGGGGGAAACCCTCTACACGGGGGAGTACAAAATTTTCAGTTCCAGCGCCTCCGCCCTGGGGCAGCAGTTATTGAACGAACAAATCGCCCGTTTTGTCGATCTGGAAAATAAAAAGGCAAATTTTTTGGACGGCGCGTTTACCGGAATGTTCAACTCCCTCAGGGTTTACGAGGAGAGCGGGTACATTCTCCCGGAAGCGTCCCGGGCCGGCGGGGATTCAGGCGGGGTAATGCCGCAGGCGGTGCCTACGGATCGTTCTTTTTTCAAGCTCAACCAGAGCGCTTCCCTTATTAACCAGTTTACCCGTGGCGCGGGAAAGCGGATGATAGGCCGGGGCGCTTCCGGGGCCGTCACCGATGACGATGAAATCGCCGGGATCGCCGCCCTCGCAGACGGCGTTGTGCCGTTCAGCTATGATAAAGCCTTTGGCCTGAACGCGCGGTCAGAAAACAAAGCCCTCGCCTGGGCTTTCCTGAAACACCTGCTTGCTAAAGAAAGCCAGCTTTCCTCATCAAGCCGTTCCGAAGGCTTTAGCCTTCCCCTCCACAACGAGGCCCGGGCGGAGAGGGCGGAGATGCTTTTAGCGGGGGCCTTTATGATCCGGGGAGGGGAACCGCTGACCGGCCAGGCGCGGGAACGGCTGAACCTGCTTCAAAAAACAGTGGAAACCTTATCGGACAAGATCAACGGATTTACGCTGCGGGACAGCGCCATAGACGACATGATCCGGGCGGAGACCCGCGCTTTCTTTTCCGGCTCCCGCGCGCCCGATGAGGCGGCCAGGATATTGCAGAACAAGGCGGATCTGTATCTGAACGAGTAGCTTCGGGACAAAAAAGGCCCTTGCAGTATTTCGCCCGTGGTACTATAATTTTACCATGAATCAAAACAGAAACCAAAAGAACGGGTATCGCGGACTTTGCTGGTATACCGTTCTTCTTGTGGCCCCCGCCCCCGGGGGGGTGTGGGGTGGTTGTTGGGGGTTGGGGGCGGGGGGGGAGTCGGGCGGGGGGGTTGCGGGGCGGGGGG
>JAIRPG010000034.1 GCA_031257105.1 Treponema sp. | reverse complement strand
AGCCTGGTGATGATCCCCCGGATCGGCTGGGTCTTCATGCCCTCCCAGGAGGCGGATAATGTAAGCATCAGCGTGACCCTGCCCCTGGGGAGCCCCCTGACTGAAACCGAGGCCACCCTGCGGCAGCTCCAGGCTGTCCTGGAACGGGAGGTCCCGGGGACCTACAAACAGATCACCCTCAGCGCCGGCGGGAGCGGCGGCATGGCGGCCCTTCTGGGGGGAGGGGGCAGCAACTCCGGGTCCCTGCGGCTCGATCTGCCGCCCTTTGAGGAACGGATCATGAGCGCCGAGGCGATCAATGAAATCGTGCGGAACCATATCAACGAATTCCCCGGGGTCAGCATTTCCTTCGGCGGCGGGGGCGTGTCGTTAGGGTCGGGCAGCGCGGTGGACATCGTGCTCCGCTGTGACGATCTGGTAAAGGGCAAAGCCCTGGCCGAAAAGATCGTCACCTTGCTCAAGGAAAACATTCTTGACATCACTGAACCCCAGGTTGACCTCCAGGACGGCCTCCCGCAGATCGAGATTCAACTGGATCGGGATCGGATCTACGCCCTGGGGCTCAACACCTACACCATCGGCAACGAGATCAGGGCCGCGGTGGATGGGGTTACCGCCACCCGCTTTAAGGACGGCAACAACAACTACGACGTGGTGCTGATCCTGGCGGAAGCGGATCGGAACGCCCGGCCCGCGCTGGACCAGATCTTCGTGAACAGCCAGATGGCCGGACGGGTTCCCCTGTCCAACTTCGCCAGCTACGTGGAAGGGACCGGCCCCATGACCATCAGCCGGGAAAATCAGAGCCGGGTGATCCATGTCACCGCCGGGGCCCGGGCCGGGGTTACCTCAAACCGGATCGAGGAGCAGGTCCGCAGCCTGATCACCGCGAACATCCCCGCGGAAGACGATGTGCTGATTGAGTTCGGCGGGGATAACGCGGAGCTGATCAAGATGGTAAGCCGCTTCGCCCTGATCCTGGTGGTGGCGATATGTCTGGTCTTCGGGGTGATGGCCAGCCTCTTTGAGTCCTTCCGTGACCCCTTCATCGTCATCTTTACGATTCCCCTCTCGGTGATCGGCATCGTGGCGATCTACCTTATCACCGGGGATACCTTCAACGCCCTGTCCCTGGTGGGGCTCCTAGTCCTGGCGGGGGTTATCGTGAACAACGGCATCGTGCTGGTGGACTATACCAACCTGCTCCGCAAGCGGGGCCTGCCCCTGATCGAAGCCTGCGTGGAGGCCGCCGGAAACCGGCTGCGCCCCATCTTGATGACCACCCTCACCACGATCCTGGGTCTGGTACCCATGGCCTTTTTCGGCGGGGAAGGGTCGACCATGACTGCCCCCATCGGCAAGACCGTCTTGGGGGGCCTTTCTTTCGGCACCCTGATGACCCTGTTCCTGATGCCCACGATTTACGCCATTATGAACAAACACTCCGATGAACGGCTTGCCCGGGCCGAAGCCCGGCGGGAACGTATCGCCGAGGGGCTTACCCGGAAGCAGGCCCGGCAGAAAGCCGCGCAAACCGGGGGCGCCGCCCGTACAGCCGAGCCGCGGTCAATAAGCTCAGAACTGAATCCTGGGGAGGCCTGAAATGGTACGAGTCGAGATTATCGCTAATCGTTCGGTGGAAGAGAACGTCCTAGAAGCTATACACGCCGAAGGGGCCGGTAAATTCTATTCCAGATTTCCCTCTGTTCACGGCGTTGGTCAGGCGGGCCCCCGCATGGGGGACGCCATCTGGCCGGAGGAAAACTTCGCCCTGGTGATCTGGTGCGAAGAAGAAGAGGCCCAGAGCATAGCGCGGGCAATCGCCAAGGTAAAAGAGCATTTCCCCGATGAGGGGATCAAGCTCTTCCGCTTGTCCGATACGGTTCATTCCCCGGCCCCGGTTCCCGTGTGGCAGGGGAGCGCCTATACCTCCGAACCGGTGCATATCGGCCAAGTAGGAGAGGGGATCTAGAGGTAAGCGCGCCTTTTAAGGCGGCGCCTTAAAAGGCGGCGCCTTAAAAAAAGGGCGGCGAGTAGTCAAACTACCTGCCGCCCGCTTTTTTTTCTTACCTGCTGTACGCCGCGTTTACGCCGCGTGCAACGCCGCGCCGCCGCTACCTGACGCTGGACGCCTGTTGCTGGGTAGCTTTTTCCCAGTATTGTCTACGGCCAACAATGGGGCCGAGGCCTCCCGCCATTTCAAGGGTATCAAACTTGAAGTTGTTGCCGTTTTTGTTTGCCACTCTGACGATATTCCGTCCATGGCTTGGAATCGCGGTTCCGGCCCGGTAGAAGGTAACGCCTCCTGTCCATTGCCGGGCGTCTTTGGCTTCCGATACATCGATGATCTTTCCGCCGGTCCATTTTCCCGCATCTCTGGTGGGCGAAAGGTCATAGAGCCAGGGAGTGCCCAGAATGGGGAGCCGCTTGACATCGCCGGTTACCGGGAAATCGCGCCCGTAGCTTGACTTACAGTTCGTGGCCAGGGTGCTTGTGGTAACTCCCGGAGCGCTCAACATCTTCCCGTAGAGTTTGCCGTTCTGAATATACGTTTGCCAGCCTGCGGTTGGATACCCATTTTCGTCCACGCTGAGCCAGAATCCCACTGCGGGATCGGTGGCTTGGGCGAGCAGTAAGCCGTTCACCAGAATGAACATCGACAGACACAGGAAAAGAAATTTTTTCATATCTAAAACCTCCTCATATATAAAGTTTGTATAAGTATACTACGAGCCGGGATTTCGCGCAACTTGATTTTTCAGCTCTCATTGAAGCGATTTACCCGCTGTGTTAAAGTGAGCCTATGAATGAGTCATTGGATCTCGATAGAAAGTATCAGCGGCTTTTAGAACTCATCGCGGCTCAGGGAAACGCGGCGGTCGCCTTTTCCGGCGGGGTGGATAGTTCTTTCCTTTGTAAAGCGGCGTCTACGGCGCTGGGTAAGCGGGCCGTGGCCATTACCATTGTCTCCCCCATGCTCCCTAAAAGCGAATTGGCCTGCGCTCAGGATATTACCGCGAGGGTGGGGATAGAACATATCCTTGTGGAAGAAGCCGAAATCGAAGAGGAAGTAGCGGCGAATCCCAAGGATCGCTGTTATTTCTGTAAAAAGCTGGAATTCGGCGCGATCCTCAAGGCGGCGGCGGAGCGGGGGATCGGCACGGTGCTGGACGGATCCAACATGGATGACCTTGGGGATTACCGGCCCGGGCTTCAAGCGTTAACGGAGCTTCACATTATGAGCCCCCTGCGGGAAGTGGGGCTCCACAAAGCCGAGATTCGGGATCTCTCCCGGCGCTTCAACCTGCCCACGTGGGATAAACCCGCCTTTGCCTGCTTAGCCTCCCGCATCCCTTACGGCGAGCGCATCAACCGGGAAAAATTGGCCAGAGTGGAAAAGGCCGAAGATACCCTGCGTTCCCTGGGCTTCCGGCAGTTTCGGGTTCGTTCCCATGAAAACATCGCCCGGATTGAGGTAGCCCCCAATGAGCGTTCCCGGTTTTTCAGCGAAGCCATATTAGATTCGGTTTCCCAGACGCTCAAATCCTTTGGTTTTGTCTTTGTTGCCCTGGAAATGGAAGGCTATGTCATGGGCAGCATGAACAGGGCGTTGTAAAATGAAGACGTTACATTTTGATTGTTTTGCCGGTATATCCGGCGATATGGCTCTGGGAGCCTTTGTTGATCTGGGCGTTGATCCCAATGCCCTGCGGGCGGAGTTGAACAAGCTGGGGCTGGACGGCTGGAAGCTGGATTTTGTCCGGGACGAACGATGCGGTATCGGCGGTATTCGGGCAATCGTTGAATTGGAAGCCGAGGGCGATCATCATGCCCATGAACACAGTCACGAACACAGCCATGAGCACGCGCACCGTTCCTGGCGGGATATTCGAAGCCTTATAGAACGTTCCGGCATCGGTAACGGCGCTAAAAAGCGGGCGCTGGACATATTTTCCCGGATTGCCGCCGCCGAATCCCAGGTTCACGGCGTCCCGGAGGACGAAATCGCCTTTCACGAGGTGGGGGCGCTGGATTCGATCATCGATGCAGTGGGAGCGGCGGTGTGTCTGGATATGCTGAACCCCGAGCGGATAACCTGCGGCGAAGTCGAACTCGGCGGCGGTATGGTACGCTGCGCCCATGGGCTGCTCCCTGTTCCTGCGCCGGCGACCGTCATTCTTTGCCGGGGAATGCCGGTTAAAACCGGGGGCTTCGACAAAGAGATGACTACCCCAACCGGCGCGGCGATCCTGGCCGCTTCGGTGGATGCGTTTACCGCCACCGGGAGATTCCGGGAGCTTAAAACCGGTTACGGCGTCGGCGCTAGAAAGATGTCCGCGCCAAATCTGCTCCGCGTTTCCTGGCGGGAAGAATACGCTCCAGATACGCCCGAAGCGGGACTGCACACCGAAGAACTCACGGTGATAGAGGCTAATATCGATGACATGAGCGGCGAGGCCATGGGGTTCCTCTTGGAGATCCTTTTGGAGTCGGGCGCGCTGGACGTGACCTTGAGTCCCTGCGTGATGAAGAAATCCCGGCCCGGGACGGTGCTTTCCGCGCTCTGTCCACCGGCGAAGCTCCCCGAACTCAGGCGCGTTGTTTTTCAACATTCCAGCACTATCGGCTTTCGGGAAATCCCCGTGCGAAGGGTCTCCCTTACACGGGAAGAAGGTTTGCTCTCCGGCGGAAGCCGGGTCAAGACCGTTTTCTTGAACGGCGCGCCATTGCGTTCCAAGATCGAGTACGAAGACCGCGCCCGCGCCGCCAAAGAACGGGGCGTTTCCCTGGAGGATGCGGAAAAAATGCTGCGCGATAGTTCCGCACCGGGAGCGTCACGATGACCGGTTCCACCGGGGAAGGCCGCGCCGCCGGCGTCGACTTGGGTTTTGCGGTTATCGATGCACAGAGAAGCGGACGTACCGGCTACCCTGAAGCGGTGTACTGCGCGGGAAAATCCCCTGAGCAATCCGAAGCGATCATGATCCGGATGCGGGAACGAGGGATCCCCGTGCTGGGAACCAAAGCCCAGCCGGTTCTGGCGGAGCGGATATGCGGGCGCTTCCCCGACGCCGAGTACGATGAGTTGTCCCAGGTACTCACCATCGGGACATTCTGCCCCCCCGATAAACGCCGGGGTCTGGTGACGGTAGTGGCTGCGGGAACTTCGGATCTCGGCGCGGCACGGGAAGCGGTTCGTACCGCCGAATTTCTGGGCAGCGTGGTAGAACTTATCACCGATGTAGGAGTGGCGGGTATTCACCGGCTTTTCGCCCGGCTGGAGGATATCCGGCGGGCGCGGGTGATCATCGCCGTGGCGGGCATGGAAGGCGCGTTGGCGGGAGTCGTAGCCGGGCTGGTGTCGGCGCCGGTTATTGCGCTGCCTACCAGCGTTGGCTACGGGGCGAGCTTTGGCGGCCTTTCCGCTCTTCTGGGAATGCTTACCTCCTGCGCCCCTGGGATTTCTGTGGTGAATATCGATAACGGCTTTGGCGCGGGCTACCAGGCAAACCTTATAAACCTTATGGCAAACATTCCCTCTTAATACAAACTCGCCGGTTTACAACGCCGCGAAGCCCCCTTTCAAATCTTCTATTATATCATCCACATGCTCGGTACCGATGGAAAGGCGGATCGTGTTGGGCTTGATCCCCGAATCCAGCAGTTCTTTCTCGCTCATCTGGGAGTGGGTGGTGGAGGCGGGGTGAATCACCAGGGACTTCACGTCCGCCACGTTGGCCAAGAGCGAGAAGAGTTCCAGGCCGTCGATGAACTTCTTGGCCTTAACGGCGTCGCCCTTGATCTCGAAGGTAAAGATAGAGCCGCCGCCCTGGGGGAAGTATTTCTTGTAGAGCCCGTGATCCCGGTGGCCCGGCAGGGAGGGGTGGTTCACTTTCTCAACCTGGGGATGGGAAGAGAGGAACTCCACCACTTTAAGGGCGTTGGCCACGTGGCGCTCTACCCGCAGCGACAGGGTCTCGAGGCCCTGGAGGAAGAGGAAGGCGTTGAAGGGCGAGAGGGCCGCGCCGGTGTCCCGCAGCAGGGTAGTCCGAGCCTTGATGATGTAGGCCAGGTTCTTCACCGCGTCGGTAAAGACCACCCCGTGATAGCTGGGGTTGGGCTTGGAGAGGCCCGGGAACTTGTCGTTTTGGGCCCAGTCGAATTTGCCGCTGTCCACGATAACCCCGCCCAAAGATGTGCCGTGGCCGCCGATAAACTTGGTGGCGGAGTGAACCACGACGTCGGCGCCGTAGTCGATGGGGGTAAGGAGGTAGGGCGTGGCAAAGGTATTGTCCACGATGAGGGGGATGCCGTGCTTGTGGGCGATGGCCGCCACAGCCTCGAGGTCAACGATGGTGGAGTTGGGGTTCCCCAGGGTTTCGATGAACAGGGCTTTGGTCTTGCCGTCGATGGCCTTTTCAAAGTTCGCCGGGTTGGAGCCGTCCACAAAGGTGGTTTTGATCCCCATGTCCGCGAAGGTATTGGCAAAGAGGTTGTAGCTGCCGCCGTAGATCTGGTTGTCCGAGACGATGTTGTCCCCGGCCCGGGCGATGTTCTGGATGGCGTAGGCGGTGGCCGCTGCGCCGGACGCGAGGGCCAGAGCGGCGGCTCCCTTTTCCAGGGCGGCGATGCGCTGCTCAAACACGTCCCAGGTGGGGTTCATAAGCCGGGTGTAGATATTCCCCGATTCGGTCAGGGCAAAGCGTCCCGCAGCCTGGGCGGTGTCCCTGAAGACGTAGGACGTGGTCTGATAGATAGGCACCGCCCTGGCGTCTGTGGCGGGATCCGGTTTCTCCTGGCCCACATGAATCTGGAGGGTCTCAAAGCGATAGTTTTTGTTGCTCATAAATACTCCTTAACTCGATATAATACCCGCAAAACAGGCCCATGCCCAGAGCGGTCTCACGAATAGGAGCGTTGATTATGAATATCCCGCTTATTTTTTAGTTTTGAAACCGTCTCGGTTGTATATCACCTTACGGACGACTTAATAATGAAGTAATGGCCGCTGAGCGGAAAGCCGCTTGAGCGGAAAGCCGCTGAGCGGAAAGCCGCTTTGGCGGGAAAAATTACAATCGCGTTCTGGAGGGTTTATGAAAAAACTATTTGCGGTTTGTATCATCGGTCTGGCTTTGGGGCGAGGAGCGTTTGCGAATCATCCTGACGGCTGGGGCGTCGGACTTGTAGGCCGGGGCGGCTGGTCGGGCGAAGGGCAGGGCGGAGTCGCGTTGTCTCTCAAAGCGCCGAAGCTTCCCACTTACTGGGGGATTACGCTGGATCTCTACAACCATTATTTCGGGCTTGGAGTAACCGGCGATTATTACTTCCTTGAAGGGCTTCTGGCGCCGGTTTCGGGAAACGACGGGTTCGGCTATTTTATCGGATTAGGCGGCTACGCGGGTTTTGGTAAGTACAGCTCTGATGATCCCACTTACAACCGGTGGGGTTGGACATCTATTGGCCTTGGCGCGCGGGTTCCTATCGGCGTGAACGTCGTTATACCTATCTCCGCGATCAAGCTTGAAGTATTCGCCGATGTGGCTCCCCATATCGGGCTTGGAATGTACTTCAATGATGGCGACCGGCAGGATCGCCGCAAGGACTTTCTGGGGCTGCAATGGGGCGTAACCGGCGAGCTTGGCGTCCGGGTCTGGTTCTAAGCCGCCGCCGGCCTTTGTTCGTACGGAAGGTTTAATACCCCCGGACAGATGAGCCGGTTGCGTTGGGGTTGTTCTGAAACTGAGGTTTCAGAACAGCTCTTATGAACAAATCTTCGATACAACTTTTTTTCGATTCTTAAAACTTTTTCTTTACTTCCCGGATGGCATGGTTTACAATCTGAAGTATGAGCGTGAACGAGTCTATTGGCGCGGCTTTCGCCGTGTCAATTCAGGCTATACAAGTATACTCACCGTACGATGCGGGGAGCGCGCAAGGCTCCCGCTCTGACGTGAGCTGTATAACCCCCCCCCCCGTGTAAAGTACTCAGCGCTAACCATAAAACAAATTCTCTTTTTTCAGGCTCGCCCCGCGGCGGGCTGTTTTTTGTTTCATTCCCTCCCAACACACGCACAGCGTCTCCCGCGGTTTCATCGCGGGAGTTGTTGCCAATACAAGTCTGCTCACGAAAGGAGTAATCGTATGAAAAAGGTTTTTGTGCTTTTGACGGCCCTGGTTATCGGGGCGGGGACAGCGGCGGCCCAGGATGCGGGGCAATGGTCGCACGGCGGGGGATTTGAGGGCAGCGCCACCGCCAGCTTCCCCAAGGGAAGCCCGGAGGAGTCGTGGGAAAACTCGACGATAAGTTCCGTCGCGGGCCTCGCGTATTTCAGTTTGACCTACCAGAAGCGGGCCTGGAATGTGACCACGAAGCTCCAGATAAAGGAAAACGCTTTTATCGATGCTCCCCTGACCATCAACTGGGAGGCGGACATGGCCGGATTCCTCGCGGAAGCCAGCCTGGGCACGAGCCTTTTGAATTCCAGCCTGGGCGCCCTGAGCGCCGCGAAGCTGAAAGCCTGGATGTACCTCCTGGACCGGCAGCTTGAAGTGCGCTTCGCATATAACCAAACAGAGGACGCGGTGTTCTCAACGCCGGGGGCGAGCGCGGAATGGGGGGAAGTGTCCCTCGGGTCGATGAACAGCAGCAACGGCAAGTTCAGGCTGCTGGCGGCGCCCATCGCGCTGAGCGGCTTAAAGTTCGGGGCGGTTATGCCCATCCCCCTGGCGAGCGGCGTACAGCCTATCTCCTTTGTTGACGACTTCCTCCTCCGGTCGCATCTCTTCGCCGGCTACGCCTTGGGCAACCTCACCATCCGGGGCGGGTATTGGATGGCCCCGGAAGAAAGCAGCGCCAGTTCGTACACGGTGGCGGGCTTACAGTACAAAAACCTCTTTATGCCCGGCATAACCCTGTACGAGGTGGCGCGGGCCGACAGCCTAAACAAGTGGGAAAAGAGCGGGAGTTTTTCTAACCACTTCGGGGTTACCGGTATTCCCGTGCCCGTTACCAAGGGGCTGGCGCTGACCTACAACATGAAATACAGCGCCCTTACCACGGGGATGTGGAACCAGGTGAAAGCGGTGCCCTCCTTCAAGTTCGGGCCGGTGGGAGTTGCCCCCCTGGTATCTTACGAATTCGAGCGCTACGTCAACGAATTCAAGAGCGGGGTAACGGTTTCCTACGCAAGCGCGGACATACCCTTTCCGAGCAGCTTCCTCAATGCACAAGTACAAGTCCTTGAAGAAGGGGTTCAGACTCAGGCGCGGGCCTCCAAAGACCTGACGGTGTCCATAACGCCCAAGGTTGATATCTTTACGCCGATAGTCCCCCTCTGGGTAGGGTTCCAGTTTCAAGCGAGCGCCCCCATCCTGATAGACCTGACCGACGATTCCAAAAGCAAGACCGAGCTGAACCTGAAACCGTATATCAACTTTAACCTCAAACGCCAAAGCATGGGGTACCGGGAGAAATACGACGGCGGGGACAACCAGATCTACGCGGTTTATAACCTGACCTACGACATAACCAACAATCTATCGAACGGTTCTTTTTCTCTGTTCTTCAAGATGGTGTGGTAAAAGGAGGCGCCAATGAAATAACAGCGCCCGCGTTCAAGCGCGGAAAAGACGGTATCTCCTTCTGGAGGAGCGGTGTCCAGAAGCAACAAACACGGTAAACAGGAGAGGAATGATGAAGAAGACAAAATCGGGTTTTTTGACGGCTGCGGCGGTTCTGTCCGCCCTGGCGCTGACGCTGGCGGGCTGCCCCCAGAATCCGGAAGAAGGCGGCGATAGGAAGGATAAACTTCCGGTACCTCCGGCTTTTAACGATACGGCGAAAGACTACTACAATGTGAATGCGAGCATACCCGCAAAAACAACCGAGCCGCAGATAGCCGCATTTAAGATGAGTACCTTACTTTCCTACGAGATATGGTGGCCGGTGCGCGACTGGGCGGAGAAACCGGGAGCGGACTACACGTTTGCGAACCCGGGCGTTATGGCCCAACATGTGTCCGATCCAGCTTCCGGGACCTTTAGCGGCAAACCGGATACCAAGTCCGCTGCCGATGGGGGGATGTACGATAATAAAGTACCCGGCACAAACGATACTATTTCGGGCTTATGCAACAAGCCGGTCTGCGATGTAAGCCTGCGGGACGCTATTATCTGGTGCAACGCCCTGAGCGAATCGGAGGGGTTAGATCCGGTCTACCGGGATTCGAGCGGCAATATCCTGCTAGACGCGACCAAAGCGGTGGAAACGTTAATTGACCCGGAACAGATGAAGGGGAAGAACGGCTACCGCCTCCCATACGCAGAGGAGTGGGAGTACGCCCTCCTCGCCGGGGGAGCGGACATAACCCAGGCGGGTATACCGGGCATTGACGGGAAGTTGGGTATGTACGCTACAAGTCGTACCACCACCGTCAGCAAAGCAGGGTATACGAACACGTGGGGGCTGCCGGATATGCTGGGCAACGCCTGGGAGTGGGTACTCACCGAAGGAACCGGCGACAACGCGGGGAAATACCTGCTCATGGGCGGGGACTTTAATGAACCGGAGTCTAGCTTTACCAGCACCGCCCCGCGCAAGTATGTCGCGCCAACCGAAATAGGCGGGCGGGGTCAGGCGCAGAGTTTCCGGGTGATGCTCAACAACAAGTAAGGGGGTCGGGGAGCTGGGAGAAAAAACTTTCCCGCTCCCCGCTTCCCGCCGAAGGGCGGCGCTATCCTTGTTACCGGTTCTGTTGTATACTATACAAGAGAGGAGACATCATGATGACAATAGAAGCGGCGCCCGCCGGCGCGCCCAGCGGCGAAGGGCTTACTTTTGAGAAAGTATGGCTCATGTTCCAGGAGACCGACCGGAAGTTCCGTGAGCAGATGGAGGAGGCCGACCGGAAGTTCCGGGAAGAGATGAAGGAGGCCCGTGAGCAGACGGAGGAGGCCGACCGGAAGCTCCGGGAACAGATGAAGGAGACCGACCGGAGGTTTCGGGAGACCGACCGGAAGATAAGCAAGCTGGGCAGCCGCCTGGGCGAGCTTATCGAACACCTGACGGGATCCAACATACTGGAGAAGTTCCA
>JAIRPG010000099.1 GCA_031257105.1 Treponema sp. | reverse complement strand
TCATCGGCTCGGTGATAGGCATCATCCTGGGCTGCGCCGTCAACTACCCCATGGTCAAGTACGGCCTGGACTTTTCAGCCATGGCCGAGCAGATGGGGGGCAGTGTCGGCTACCGGGTGGCGGGCAACTTCCGGGGCATGTGGGACATCCCCACGATTGTCGGCACCGGCCTTGTGGCTACCGCGCTTTCGGCCCTGATGGCCTTCTTCCCTTCCCGCCGGGCGGTGAAGATGGAAATCACCGAGAGCCTACGGTTTGAGTGACATTCCAAAAAACCCGGTTGGTTTTTTGGAATGTCTTGGAGAAAATCGCTTTGCGATTTTCTCCTTACATTAAAAGGAAAGGAATCAAAAGTTGAAACTTTTGATTCCCAAAACGAGGGCAATATGAGTGAAAACAAGAGAGGCGGGACGGCGACGCTTATTAAGATCGCGTTTCGTAACATTTTTCGCAACTTCAGGCGGACTATGTTCTGCGTGGTCGCCGTGGGAGTGGCGGTGTTCTTTATCGTGTTTTATTTCGGCCTCATCGGCGGCATGACGAACAGTATGCACGAGGTGGTGCAGGTCTTCGAGACGGGCCATGTGCGGGCGGTGTCGAAGCAATACGAAGCGGAGAGCGAGTACAGCCCGGTGCAGTACCCCGTGGCGGAGGGCAAAAGCCTCGCGGCGGTGACGGCGCAAATCGAAAAGATCCCCGGCGTCAAGGCGGTGTTTCCCCGGATCAACGCCTACGCCACCTTGCAGGAGAGCGTCATCAAACACGCGGCGCTCTGGGGGCTCCGCATGAACGAGGAGGTCAAGGTGAACCACTTTGACCTGACCAACAAGAGCGACGGCCTGGTGGAGGGCCGCTACCCCGCGCCCGGCGGCAACGAGTGCGCCGTGGGGGCCAAGTTCGCCGGCAAGACGGGCCTCAAGATCGGCGACCGGATTCCGCTGAAAACCGTGTCCGCCCAGTTCTCGGACAAGATGTGGGAGCCGGTGATCACCGGGATCTTCCGTTTTGATTACGCCAAGGTTGACGGCGAAACCATCATCGTGGACTTTGACCGCCTGGCCCGGCTCCTGGTGCTGGAAGACGCAACCCAGCAGATCATCGTCTACGCGGACAGGCCGGAAATGAGCGGGCGTATCGCCGGGGAGCTGGAAAAGATTGTCAGCGGCGGCGACGCCGTAACCCGCTGGCAGGATCAGTACTGGATTGCGATGATGGATATGTACCAGCCCATGTATTACGGCATTGCCCTGGTGTTTCTGGTGGTGGCGTGCCTCTTAATCGTCAACACGATCACCATGATCATCCACGAGCGGATCAAGGAGATCGGCATGATGGGGAGCCTGGGCATGAGCCGGGGTGAAATCGTGAAGGTCTTCTTCTTTGAATCGGTGTTCCTGGCCATGGCCGGGGCCACCGCCGGGATGATCCTGGGCGGCATCCTCACCGGCATTGGCCACGTCTTCCCCCTGCAAATGAGCGCCCTGGTGGGCGAGTCGACCTTTGCGGAAATGCCCATGGCCAACGCGATATTCTTCGAGTTCAGCCCGGCGAGCCTCTTGCGGGGCTGGCTCATGGGCGTGCTGGTGGCGTCGCTCTTTACGCTGATCCCGTCGCTGAAAAGCGCGTTTGTGGAGCCCGTTGAGGCTTTGAGAAGATAGGAGGTTTGATATGAAAAGAAATGTTTTGTTCGCGCTGGTGATCCTGATCGCCGCTGGAACGGCCTTCGGGCAAACCCCTTCCGCGGCGGAATTGCTGCGGCGGGTGGATGAGAACGAGATCTACAGCACCATCCGCTACGAGGGGCAGATGATCATCGAGTACCAGAACCGGCGCTACGTCAAGGAGATGCGGGCCTGGGGCCGGGGGGATACGGACAGCTTCATCGAGTTCACCAACCGGGAAGATCAGGGAACCAAGTACCTCAAAACCGGGAACCGGCTCTACGTCTATTCCCCGGACACCGAGCAGGTGATGCTCATCTCCGGCCACATGCTGAAAGAGTCCATGATGGGAAGCGATCTTTCCTACGAGGACACGATCAGCAATGACAGCCTCTCCAGCCGCTACACCCCAAGCCTGGCCGGGTCGGAAACATGGAATGGACGGGACTGCTGGGCCCTGGATCTGGCGGCCAAGAACCGGACCGAAAGCTACCCCAAGCAGAAGCTCTGGATCGATAAAGAATACGGCGACCTGGTGCATACCGAGTACTACGCCCTTTCCGGGGCCAAGCTCAAGGAGTTCACCATGCTCAAGGTGGAGACCATCGCGGGCCGCCGCTTCCCGGTGGAGTACGAGATGCGTGACCTGCTGCGGAAAAACAGCAAGACCACCTTCGTGATGAAGAACGTCGTCCTGGACGAACCCATCGCCGACTCGGTGTTCAGCCAGCGGAATCTGTCGCGGTAGGGAGTCTGGATGAAAACGCTGCGATTACTGATAACCATAAGCCTGCTCATCACGCTTGGCGGCGGAGCAATCGACGCCCAGGATAGGGGACTGAGCTTCTCCGGTACGCTGGATACGCGAATCCTCATGGGTGCGGGGGCGGGAGAAGGGCCGGATTTCTCCCTGGGGCTGGAAACCGCCGCCAATATGCGTTTCCAGGCGCCCCTGCGGGAGTGGGGGACGTTCTACGGGGCGTTCAACCTGATCGCCGCGACGGGAAGTATCGCGGCGGCGGCGGGGCAGATGGCCGGCGCCAACAACGGGCCCTTCCTTTCCACGCCCCTGGTGGCCGGGGAGAACTACGCCGGGGGCATCGAGCTGGAGCGGCTCTACTTTCGGATCCAGGGGGAGTATACCCAGCTTGATACGGGGCTCATGCGGCTCCCCTTCGGCTACGGTACGCTCTGGGGCCCTTCGGACTTCCTTAACCCCCGCAGCCCCCTCCTGCCGGACGCCCGGCTCCGGGGTATCATGGGAAGCGCTTTTTCGGCCTTCCCCGGAAATGATCTCAAGCTCCAGGCTTTTGCCGCCGCGCCGAAAAATCCCCTGGCCTCAGGCGGTGAAGGCTTTATCTTGGGCCTTTCCGGGGAGAACCACTGGAGCCGGGCCAGCGTTCAAGCCCTCTACGCCTACGAGACTCCGGGAGCGGCTCCCCAGGGAGCTAATCCCCAGGGAGCTAGTCCCCAGGAAGAAAGCTCTTACGGCGTACACCGGGCGGGGCTCTCCGTTAAGGCGGACGTAGAAGTGGGCCTGGTGGCGGACGCGCTCTACACCTATAACCCCTCGGTTTCTACCGGTATCGAAGGGTTGGCCGCCTCCGCCGGCGTTGACTATTCCCTCCTGGACGGGAGCCTCTATGTGCTGACGGAGTACCTGTACAGCGGGGCCGCGTCCTCCACCGCGCGGAACCTGGGTCTGGCAAACCGGCACTACCTCAACGCCATGGGCCGCTACCGCATCAACGACTACGCCGGGGTAAGCCTGGTCGTGGTGGCGGGCTTGGAGGATTACTCCTTTTCCCCTATCCTCAGCGCCGAATACGAACCGTTCCAGGGCATGACCTTGGGCCTTTCGGCGCAGATTCCCCTGGATCGGGATCTTTTTTCCGGGAACGGCGAAACGGGCGAGCTTGGGCCGGAGAACAGCCGGAACTACGCCGTGGTTACCCTCAAGGCCCGGCTGCGCTTTTGACGCCCCCTGCTCCTCCTTGCCAAAAAACGGGGTTTCCGTAACACTAGAGTTACTCGGAAACGGAGAGGAGTGAAATATGAAAAAGCGGGCGCTCTTGAGCGTGTTTTATAAAGAAGGCGTTGCGGATCTGGCCTCGCGTCTCGCGGAATCCGGGTGGGAGATCCTTTCTACCGGGGGTACCGCAACCTATCTGCGGGATGCGGCCATTCCGGTGACCGATATTTCGGCGTTGACGGGCTTTCCGGAATGTCTGGACGGGCGGGTCAAGACCCTCCATCCGGCGGTTCACGCGGGAATTCTGGCGCGGCGGGAAGAAAAGTCCCATCTGGATACCCTGGAACAGCTCAAGCTGGGAACCATCGACCTGGTGTGCGTCAACCTCTACCCGTTCTTCGAAAAAGCGCGGACGGACTTAAGCCGGGAGGAAATCATCGAGTTCATCGACATCGGCGGCCCGGCGATGCTGCGTTCCGCCGCGAAGAACTACCGGGACGTGATCGTCCTGACCGATCCCGCCGATTACCCCCCGGTTATCGAGAGCCTGCCGGCGGGAACCGTGCCCCCGGCTTTGCGGAAACGCCTGGCGGGAAAGGTCTTTGCCCTTACCTCCGCTTACGACGCGGCTGTTGCCCGCTTCCTCTTAGACGAAGACTACCCGGACTATTGGCCTTGCTCCCTCAGCAAAGCGCAAAACCTGCGTTACGGCGAAAACAGCCACCAGACGGCGGCGCTCTACCTCAATACGGGAAAACCGGGGGTCTTGGGTTCCATCGAACAGCTCCACGGCAAGGAACTCAGCTATAACAATATCCGCGACCTGGATCTGGCTTGGAAAGCGGTCTGCGCCTTCGGTCTCGCTTCCGATGATCTCCTCCCCCTGGGAACCGCCGAGTTGGAAGCCTTCGGCCTCCCGGAACCTTCCGCCGAGGGGCGGGTATGCTGCGCGGCGGTAAAGCACAACACCCCCTGCGGCATTGCCTTGGGCTCAAGTTTGCCGGAAGCCTACGCCAAAACCTACGCCTGCGACCCGGTATCGATCTTCGGCGGCATTGTGGCTTGTAACGTCAAAATCGATCCTCTCACGGCGGAAAAGCTGTCGGAACTCTTTCTGGAGATCGTGGCCGCTCCCGATTTCGACACGGAAGCCCTGGAGATCCTCAAAAAGAAAAAAAATCTCCGCATCATACGGGCGCCCCGCGGCCCCCGGGAGGAACGGGAGTGTATCTCTGTGGACGGCGGACTGCTGGCGCAGCAGACCGACCGGAAACTCCTTGAAAAGTGGGAAGTCGTTACCCAAGCCGCTCCGGATCCCGGCCTCCTGGCGAACTTGATCTTCGGCATGAGGGTGGTAAGCTGCGTAAAATCCAATGCTATCGTGGCGGTTACGGATCTGGCGGCGGCGGGGATAGGCGGCGGGGAAACCAACCGCATCTGGGCCGCGGAGCGCGCGTTAGAACGGGCAAGGAAAACGGTTACCGCCGGGGGTGTTTTAAGCAATCCCGCCCGCGCGCTGGCCTCAGACGCTTTTTTTCCGTTCCCGGATGTGGCGGAAGCGGCGGCGGCGGCGGGGATCGAAGCCATCATCCAGCCCGGCGGCTCGGTAAACGACAAACGCTCCGTGGAAGCCTGCGACCGGCGGGGCATCGCCATGGTCTTTACCGGCGCGCGGCACTTTAAGCATTGAGCCGCCGTGAAATTTGACGCCGCCCCTTCCGTTACCTCAAAATCGAGGGCTCCTTTTTCTTTGGTGTATCAAGATGAGTTGCTTGTCGCGGTGAATAAGTCGTCAGGCATCGCCGTGGGGGGAGATCGCTGGGATGAAACAAAAGACCGGCTGGATAAGCTCCTCACGGCCACATTCGGCAGGGTATACACCACGCACCGTATCGACAGCGGCACCTCAGGGATCGTGGTTTTCGCTCGAAGCCGGGAGGCTCACGCGGCGTTATCCAGAGCCTTTGAAACCCGGCGGGTGAAAAAAACCTATATCGCCGTCATCCATGGCCGCGTTTCCTGGACAGAAACAAGCTGCGATTTTCCGCTGGTTCCCAACGGCGATAAACAGCACCGTACCATCATCGACAAGTACCGGGGGAAAAAATCTTTTACCCGGTTCCGGCTTCTCCATGGCGCGGGGAATTACAGCGTGGTAGAAGCCGAGCCGGAAACAGGCCGAACCCACCAGATACGGGCGCACCTGGCCGGCATGGGCTGCCCGGTAGTCTGCGACCCCCTTTACGGCAAACCAGGCGGCGGGCGGGCCGGCGGAGAAGGCGTATTTCTATCGTCCTTTAAACGGGGGTGGCGGGGCGATCCCCTGGACGAAAAACCCCTCCTGAACCGGCTGGGCCTTCACGCGGCGGCGCTGGTACTGCCGGACTGCCGCGCCGGTAAAGCGGAGCTCGTCCTAAACGCCCCCCTCTCCCGGGACATGGCGGCGCTGATCCGCCAGTTGGAAAAGCGCTCATGACTATCCATAACTCAATACCTATCCGAACAGCGCTCTGCCTTTCAACCTTTGTCCTGCTCTTCTCCTGCCGAACGTTCAGGCCCGGCTTGTCCGGGCCGGTATCCGAAGCCGCGTCTCCTGAAGAACTCAAAGCCCAGTGGACGCCGTTTGCCGAAGAACTGACGCCGGGCCTGAGCTTTTTCGCGGGCCGGGTGAAGAATCCCCGGTTGGAACTCTGGGCGCTGCGGGTGGATCTGGACGAGCCGGGCCTGCGGATTGTGGTAAACGGCGGCCCCCCCGAATATCAGCCGGGCCACGTGCCGAGTACCACCGTCAGCGGTTTCGTAAAACAGTACGGGTGTTTGGCCGGAATCAACGCCAATCCCTTTAGCCCGGTGTCCGGACGAGAGGGGGAAGACCGGCGCGTCGAGGGCGTTGCGGTCTCCGAAGGCCGCGTGGCGGTACTCCCCAATCCCGCGTTCGACGCGCTGGTGTTCTTGGAGAACCCGGGATCAGCCGCAGGGAGGCAGGCGGCCATTGTGAGTCAGGCGGATCTTGAGGGAGAAGCACTGGAAAAGATACAAGACGCCGTAGGGGGATTCTACATCGTACTACGGCAAGGCGTCCTTCCGGAAAGACTGGTACAACAGAAAGGGAAGCAACCCCGGCACCCCCGGAGCGCCGCCGGGCTGTCCTCTGACGGAAAAATTCTCTATCTTCTGGCAGTAGACGGCAGACGGCTTGGCAGCGTCGGCGCTACCGAGGCGGAGTTAGGAATCATCCTACGGCAGTTGGGCGCCGCCTGGGGGCTGAACTTTGACGGAGGCGGCTCCACCGCCCTGGTACTCAAAGACACACGAGGGCGAATCAAGGCGGTAAACACCCCCATCCACCGCCACATTCCCGGCTGGGAACGGGGGGTAGCCGTCTGCTTGGGAATCGCCCTTGCCCCCTCCCGCGAAGAACGACCTGACTAATCGTGCGGCGTGTACCGTTTCCAGGATTTTCCGCCGCCGTCCCAGCGGTATAGTCCCGCAGCCTTTGCGGCGTCGTTGTACAAATTCAGGAAAAGGTCTCCGTAATCGCCGAGCGCGTTGTCGCTCCCGATGTCAACATCCCCGCCAATCTCGATTTCCGTAAGAGAGTTTAACTGAAAGGCCCCATCCCCGATAGAACGAAGGCTGTCCGGTAAGCGAAGCGTGTGAATCGAGTTGTCCATAAAAGCATAATCACCGATAGACACAAGCCCCTCGCCCAGAGAAAGCGTGGAGACGCCGTTTTTTTGAAACGCGTTAACCCCTATCTCCTGTACCGTATCGGGGATGGTTACCTCGTAAAGATAGTTTGAGCCAAATGCGTTGGCCTCTATATGGGTTAGGGTTTTCGGCAGCGTAACGGAATAAATCGACCTATTGTAGAAAGCCCCCGAGCCTATGCGGATTACCGGGATATCTTCCAAGGTATCGGGAATAACCACCGACCCGTAGCCGTACCTCTCGTAACCGGTAATCGTGACGCCGTTCTCCGTTTCTTTTTTATACGTAAAAGGACTATCCCCCTCCCAAACGGCCTCAAAGTAAATATCCTCGTATCCCATGATAACTTTTGTTCCCGGCGTATAGACGGCGTCTTCCCAGGAATTGAGTCGCCAACCCAGGAATTGTTGGTTATTTTTCACCATATCTTCGGGCTTATCTTTGACGATCACCGTGGCTTCGGGTTTGTAGTTTCGACGATCGAGCGGAGGATTACCCGCCGTATGCCCATTACCGCTGTAGTACACCCGATAAACCGTATCGTGCTGTACAAAAACGGGGCAGCCGGCCAAAAATAAAACCGCCGCCGCCGTAAAAACGATACCCAACCGTTTCTTCATAAAAGCCTCCTTATGTTTGATACTGCGTTTAGCGCCTATTCTTCAAAAAGCTGGTACGACAAGCGATTGGCGGAGGGAGCCAGCTCTTCCCAGAGAGAAGGCTCCAGCACATCCTTATCTATATGAATATAGATTTGAGGTTCAAAGTCCGGTACCGGGTACAGGGCGTTCCGGGAATTGAGGTAGGCCAGATTCACGCCGGGGGTGGAAATTTCTCCGGCGCCGGAACGAACCATCGTGACCGGGTCGCGGGTAATAGAATCCCAGGCGCGGGACGATTCGGCGTACAGGCCCAGAGCGCGGGAACGGTAAGAGGCCCTGCCGGAGGCGTCCGCCAGCGCTTCCATGGTAACCCCCAGGTTGTTCCGGGCTACCATGAGGCGTTCGGCCAGTTCCATGTGATCCCTCCGCTCATTGGGGGAAAGCGCGGGAAAACGGGAGTTGTCCGCTTCCAGCAGGTCGAGAAGCCTTGAATAATACCCCTGGGCAACGGAATAATTCCCCCGTTGATAAGACACATTCCCCAGTGAGTAGAGGAGCCGCCGGCTGAGGGGCATTTCCGCCGAAGCGATAAAGAAACGTTCTAACGCGGGCTCCCACTGGCGCAGTTGGTAGTGAGCCACGCCCATACGGTATTGAATTTCCACCGGCGCCCAGCCGTTTTGCTCTGAACGGCGGTAAAAATCGAGGGCTCCGGTCATATCGCCGGCGGTAAAGTATTCCAGATCCCCAAGATCCGCGTAGAGCCTGCCGTAGTCGGGAGAACGGGAGAGGAGCCGCCGTTCCAAGGCGTCCTCGTAGATATCTATTCCTTTAATAAGCTCCCGCTCGGCGGGGATAAATTCACGGGAATTGATCAGCAGTTGGGCGTATTGTCGTTCCGCGGCGATCCGGTAACCGGTCCGCCGAGGCGTTTCCTCCTGAGCCGCATCGAAAGCCCGGATCGCTTTTTCAATGGCAAGGCGCTCGTCGGTGGGCGCGCCGAAATGGTTGTAGTACCGGGCCAGATGGTAATGCGACTCCGGCTGCGCGGGATCGACGTTGGCGGCCCGCTGGAGGAGATCCCGAATCCCCCCAATCCGGGCAATGTTTTCATCGGGAACGCCCCGCGTCTCTTCCAGCCGTTTATTCAGCAGATAGCCGCCCAATTCCGACAGGCTGGAAGGACGTATCTTCCGTTTCGGGTTATCCATAAAGTACGCTTGGAGGGGAAGAACCTGGGCCAGATCATCGGTACGGATAAAATAGAGCATCATCCGCTCAACCACGGCGTCATCTTTCCAGCCGTACAGTTCCAGCAGCCGGGCATACGCCTGCCGGGCATTCTCGTAACGGGCGGGCTCACTTTCCCCCCAGGCTAGATTATTATCCCCAAGGGCAAGAAGCCCTTCCCTATCATCCAATGAGTAGTCCAGCAGATATTGCCTTAGGACGCGATCCGCCTCGGAATAGTTCCGCAGTTCATTGGTTTCCATTGCCGCGTAGTCCAGGACGCCTTTCTTATCCCGTGGATAGAAGCGCAGCAAGTCCTCGTACTTCTTCGCCGCGTAGATGTACTGCCGTTCAGCGCGGAACCCTTCCGCATAACGGTAAAACCACTCTTTCTTCCGGTGAATCGTAAAAGCTTCGCTGAACCGCTCATTGGCCCGTTCATATTCTCCCGCGCCGATTCGCTCGTAGCCTTTCTTATAGATCGATTCAGCCCAGAGGGGCTTGTAGATGAACTGGTACCCCAGATAGCAGAGGGACGCGGCCAGCGCGGCGAAAAACAGGATGATCCGGAACACGGGAAGGAAATGACGCAGGAAAATATAGGAAAAGCTTGCCTGTTCCGCCTCCAGATCCGCGCCGGTCTTCTTTTCAAAACCCTTGGGAATAGATACCGACCGTCCGAGTATTTTCCCCGTCAGTGATGCCGCTTCACGGGGGCTCCCTCCCCGGACCAGGAGTTTGATGAGGGAGGCCATAAGATCCGGGGCCACCGCTTGCTCGGCGATGAGTTCTTCGCACACCACGCGCAGATTGAGGGGATAGGACGCGAGTGTTTCTTCCAGCCGGGCATAGTCCTCCTCGGAGAGGTTTATCTCCTCTACGTCCTTTATGTCGGCCTTGCCGTTCCGTACCGGATGAGAAGCGCCTTCGGGAACAGCGGCGCCGCCTTGAACGCCTTGAGCGCCGAAAAGGCCGTCTATCCCGCTTAGGGAAAAATCTTCCAGGTCGGGGAATTGGCCCTCCCCTCCCCCGGCCTTGGCGGACTCCCCCTGACGCGGTTCCCCGCCGTCAGGAGAATCGCCGGCGATTCCGCCGGGCAGCCTACCGTCCGGGTTAAAATCTTCAAAGAGATCTTCGTCCGTGGGCAGGTTCGGTTCCCCGCCGGGCAAATCAGACGGAATTTCCGCAGGAGTTTCCGCCTGCCCCGCATCATCGACGGGTATGTCAAAATCTTCGTTAGAGAGTCCCAGATCCATGTCGGGCAAATCAGACGGTGTTTCTGCCGAAAACTCCGCCCCGGAGTCTTCCTCCGTTGACGAAGGAACCTCAGGCGCGTTTTCCACAGGAGTTTCCGCCTGCCCCGCGTCATCGACGGGTATGTCAAAATCTTCGTTAGAGAGTCCCAGATCCATGTCGGGCAAATCAGACGGTGTTTCTGCTGAAAACTCCGCCGGAAGTTCCGCCGGAAGTTCCGCCGGAACCTCCGCCTGCCCCCCATCGCCGGCGGGTATATCGAAATCATCATCCGCGCCGGACGGATCGGCGGCGTCTTCGGAGGAAGGCGCGGGAATATCATCAGGCGGCAGGGCGAAATCGCCGGGGCTTGAACCTAACAAGTCGCCGAAATCAAGGTCATCGTTGAACGCCTCATCTTCGGCGTTCACTTCCGCCGGAATTTCCGCCGGAGGTTCCGCCGGAACCTCCTCCGCCGGAACCTCCGGCGCGGCGGGACCGGCCTGGGAAAGCCGCGGCAAAGGGGTATCCTTCCCGGTCAATTCCCGCGGAAGGGGGATCTCTTTGGGCTCGGATGCGGGCAACGGGAAATCCTCGGGTATAATGCCTTGATTTATTAATATCCCAGCTTCATTGCCGACGTTGGGAAAAGATTTTTTAAAGGCTTCGAGTTGGTCTAACGACGGCATAATTAAGATATTGAAGCATTAGCCGATAATTGTAAAGAACCCATGAAAACATTCGCGGTTTTTTTGCTCCATGTCGTCCTTATCGGGGGTATCGGAGCGCTGGATACGGAATCTTATCAATTTATAGACCACCTCTTGAAGCTGAAAAAGCCGGGGCCTCCGGAACTCTTTGAAGACGGCGTGTTGTTTACCGCATCTTCGGCTTTTAGGCGGGTAGGCATTGCTTTTGCCCATGAGAGTTTCTCTAAAATATACTGGTTCAGGGATCTTTTGGTCATCCGGGATGATATTACGCCGGAAGAATGGGCGGCTAAGACGCCTCCACAGCTATACCAGGATTCAGGGATACTGTTCCATGCGTACACCGTTCCACCGGGTATGCAGGAACTGGAATACCGGCTTATTATCGACGGGCTTTGGACAACGGATCCCCTGAACCCTTCGCGCCGCATCGATGAACGATCCGGGGTGCTCCGTTCCGTGGTGTCTGTAGGCGGCGGGGGAAAGACGGCGTTTTCCGAGGCGGCGCCGTCCGAGGGGGCGCTTCATTTGACCTATCACGCGCCGCCGGGTGAAACCGTTACCGTGGCGGGAAGCTTTAACGACTGGGATCCCTTCATGTATGAACTGCGGGAAACCAGCCCCGGAAACTATTCGCTGACGCTTCCGCTCCCCCCAGGAACGTACCGGTACCTCTTCTACTACCGGGGCGAGAAGTTTACGGATCCGAACAACAGCCGCCGGGCCTATACCCAGGGGGGAACCGTGGTATCGGAAGCGGTGGTAAACTAGTCCTTACCGGCCCTTCCGCAGCAAGGCCGCGGCCTCTTCCGGGGAAGATGCGCCGATCACTTCTTCCCTGATAATATCGTCTTGTAATACGGCGCCGATAGCGGCAAGGAGTTGGATATGGGGGCCTGAGATCTTGCGGGGAGAAACTACCAAGATAAAGAGCCGGGATTTTTCGCCGTCCAGCGCGTCAAAGTCAATGCCTTCCGGCTTGATCCCAACGGCAACGCTGATTTCGGTGACGCCGGCGGTTTTGGCGTGGGGCAGGGCTATACCTTGCTGCATACCGGTACTCATGGAACGTTCCCGCTCGAACACATCGGCCAAAACCTCGTCCCGGTTGTCGAGTTTCCCCTGATCCGCCAGGATGTCCACCAGTTCGGTGATGACCTCCTCCTTCGTCTGCCCCCGCAAGGAAAGGGAAATACAATCAGGCGTTATAACGGAAAGCAGTTCACCCCTCGCGCGGCCATCTTTATCCAGGAGTTCCTTTTTCATCGCCTTCGGATCCGAAGAGTCCTTTAATTTCTGAATCGCGTCGTTGAGCCGCAAAAACACTTCAAATACGGCGGTCTTGGCAAAAGGCAGGTCTTCCTGGGCAGTTTCGATCGTAAGGATCTTGTCCTGCTTGGTGATAGAAAGAACGCTGTTGTCCTTCCGGGCCTGGATAAGCTTGTCGTCGATGTTCATCCGTTGGAGGAAGAACCCTTCCGCCCGTAAGTCTTTAAGGAGGGTATCCGTCACGATGACGGCGATCTCGTCGGAAGAAAATTCCCACATCGCGGAGGCTGAATTGTTCCCCTTGACGGGTTTCCTCGTGCCCGGGCCGGGAATCTTGAGCGCGAGGTTGAGCAGCGGCGGCGCGGCCAAGGTCGTGATAAAGGTCATCACGATGATCACGGCAAAGAGGCGATTATCCAAAATTCTGGAACTGAGGCCGATTCCGGCGATGATCAGGGCCACCTCTCCCCGGGGCACCATGCCGGCGCCGATCCGCAGCCCGCCCCGGCGGTTAAAGCCCAAGAGCAGGGCAGGCCCGCCGCAGCCTATGATCTTGGCGAATACCGCCGCGCAGGTGTAAACCCCGCCGATTACCAGCGCCGGCGCCGAGAAAATATCCCGGATATTAACCATCATTCCCATAACGGCAAAGAAAATAGGCACGAAGAATTCGTAGAGCCCCCGGATACGTTCCTGTATGACCGGGGCAATATCGGTCTTGGAGAACGCCAAACCGGCGATATACGCGCCGATGATCATGGCGAGGCCTTGCTTTTCAAAGATCCCCGCTAAAAGCAGGGCAATACCCAGGGCTAAGATCGAAAAATCAAGCGCGCGTTTGAAAATTTTTACAAACCCCGCGATCCGCCGGGCAAAGATGAGCGCTAAGGCGGTAGCGCCCAGCCAGATACCGAACGCCTTGCCCGCGATGAGGAGTACCCCTCCCGCGTTGAGCGCGCCCTGCCCGCCTGAAACAAACGCCACTATGCCCAGCACCACCGCCAGCATGATGATCCCCAGCACATCGTCAAAAACCGCGGCGGCCAGAATCGTTACGCCTTCGGGAGAATCCATTTTCTTCTGATCCGAGAGGATCCGGGCGGTGATTCCTACCGAGGTTGCCGTTGAGAGGATACCCATGAAAAGACAGCGGGGATCCATGAAAGGCGCTTTGAGGAAAAGGACTCCCGTAAAAGCGCCGAAGACAAAGGAGAACAGCACGCCCCCCAACCCGATAATGCCTCCGGCGACCGAGTAGCGGAGAAACAGCCCCATATCGGTCTCCAACCCCGACACAAAGAGCAAGATGATAGAAGCGACGGTAGCAAAACCGTAGAGTTCCGGGCTCACCGCGAGGCCTATCCCCTCGGGAAAGACGCCCTTCGGGAACCCCGGCAGCGGGATGCCCCCCAGGGCGTAGGGGCCGATAATTACCCCCGCGAGCAGTTCCCCCAGCACCGGGGGAATCCCGATGCGTTTGACCAACCGCCCGCACGCCCGAACCGCGAAAATAATGACGCCGATCTGTACTACCAGTTCGGCCATGACCTCGGTAATTTCCATATTTTTAACCCTCGATAAAAGCGTTGCTTAGAACAACGCTCTTAGAATTCCTCGACAATCCGGCTCGTATTGTAACAGCCTCTCACTATAGGCAATTTTCGATAGAAATGATAGCGCCGCTTGACCTTCTCTCCCGGCAGGCGCAGAGTAAGGGCATGGAAAACGAATCGGCGGCTTTTCAGCGGCTTTACGGTATTATTACCAAGCTGAGGGGGCCCGGCGGCTGCCCTTGGGATTTAGAACAAACTCCCCTTACCCTACGAAGCGATCTTATCGAGGAAACTTACGAATGTGTGGAGGCCATTGATGAGAAATCGCCGGAGCATATCCGGGAGGAGTTGGGGGATCTCTTCTTGCTAACAACCATGCTTGCGTATATGCATGAGCAGGAACACCTCTTTTCCGTATCCGATGCGCTGAATACCGTATCGGACAAGCTCATCCGGCGGCATCCCCATGTGTTTGGCGACGTTAAGGTGCAGGATAGCGGCGAAGCGCTGGCGAATTGGGCGCGGATCAAAGTGGAACTGGAGGGCCGCGCGCCCAAAGACTCGATCCTGGACGAAGTATCACAGGGCCTGCCGCCGCTTGATCGCGCATATAAGCTCCAGAAGAAGGCCGCCAAGGCTGGTTTTGACCGGTCGTCTAAGGCTGGTTTTGACCGGTCGTCTGTAGAAGACGCGGCTGCCAAGGTACGGGAAAGTTTGGAAAAAACCATGGGAGCCGCAACGGGAACGAGCGTGGAAGCGTTGGAGGAGGAACTGGGGGAGCTCCTCTTTTCGGCGGTGAACCTCTGCCGGCATTTGAAGATAGAGCCATCAGTGGCCCTCCGGCGCGCAAACGGCGCGTTTACCAAACGCTTTAAGTCCATGGAGCGGCGGCGGAGTTCTATGGGGAATATAAAGGAACGGTTTGCCGGCTTGGGTATCGCCGTCCCCGAAATTATCATGCCCTGCGCGAAAACGGATCTGGAGCGGTGGGCGGTCATTGCCTGCGATCAGTTTACCCAGGATGAGGACTACTGGGAGCGGATGCGGCAAGCCGTAGGCGGCGCGGCTTCTACCCTAAACCTGGTGTTTCCCGAAGTCTATCTGAACCGCGATGGCCGCGAGCAACGGATCCGGGAGATACATCAGACCATGAAGACGTACCTGGAAGATGGAACGTTGGGCGAACCCCGGCGATCCTGCGTCTATGTAGAGCGGGCTACCCCCTACAATCCCCTCAGACGGGGCGTCCTCTTGGCGATTGATCTGGAACAGTACGATTGGAAGCCTGATTCCCGCCTCCTCGTCCGGGCTACGGAAGGCACGGTCGCCGAACGGCTGCCCCCCCGGATGGAGATCCGCCGGGGCGCTCCACTGGAAGTTCCCCACATTCTCCTCCTCATAGATGACGAGGGGGATACCTTACTGCCCGCCCTGGGGGAACGGATCAAAGCCGCGCCCCTGTACCGGACGCCCCTGATGCGGGGCGCGGGAAGCGTTACCGGCTGGGCTCTGGACAGCGAAGCGGATCTGGACTTCCTGGCCGGCGGCCTGGAGGATCTTGCCCGCCGGGCGAATAGCCGTTACGGGTGTGAAGATTCGCGGCCCTTTCTCTTTGCGGTAGGAGACGGCAATCATTCTTTGGCCGCCGCAAAAGCCGTGTGGGAAGAATACAAAGCGAACCATCAGGGGGAAAGCCTGGAACACCCCGCCCGCTGGGCTTTGGCGGAGGTAGAAAACCTCTACGATCCGGGAATCGTCTTTGAGCCCATTCACCGGCTGCTCTTCGGCGCGGAACTCCACCGGGTTCTTTCCATTCTCAAGGCGGCGTTACCGGGCTTTACCGTCCGCGTATTGGAAGCGGGCGGCGGCGAGCCGGCGAAGGAGGAACTCTCCCGGCTGGTGGGAGACGGAACCGCCCGGAAAAACCGTTTGGGCTTTATCACCGAGACGGAGCTTGTTTTCGTTGAATTCACCGCGCCCGGCCTTGCCGTAAACAGCCTCCAGCCCTTGCTGGATAGCCTCGTCAAGGACGGCGCCGCCGAAGACATGGACTACATTCACGACGAGGAAGCGCTTTTCCGAATTTCGCGGCGCAATTCTCGAACCGTGGGGATCCTCCTTCCGCCTTTCAACAAGAAAGGGCTTTTCGAGACGGCGGCGCGCGGCCCCCTGCCCCGCAAGAGTTTTTCCATGGGCAAAGCGGTGGAAAAACGATTCTACCTTGAATGTAGAAGCCTATTCCCAATAGACAGACTACCTTAAAACCGCATTTTCGTAGTCTAAAGACTGCGAAAATGCAAGGTCTGTCCACAAAGTAACCGACTTTGTGGACAGACACTACTTAATCAAGATAAATTCCACTCTCCGGTTCTTCCACCAGTTATCCCGATCCTCGAATCTGATGACCGGGCGTGAGCCGCCCATGCCGATGGCGGAGAGGCGGTTCCGGTTGACGCCGAAGCCCACCAGGAAGTCTACCGTCGCTCTGGCCCGGCGCTCGCTGAGGGGCTGCAATTCAGCGCTTTCTTCCCGGTCCCGCGCCGCGCCCGCAGGCTGGGTGGGATTGGCGTGGCCTTCCACCTGTACCTTGTAGTCCCGGAACTTGTTCAGGATCTCGGCAATACGCCGCAGTATCCGGTTGTTATTATCCACCACGTCTCTGGACAAACTGTTGAAATCCGCTTCGTTTGCGCGGAAGACTATCGAAGGCACTTGAATCCGGAGCTTGTCGCCGTCCCGGATAACCAGCACATCAACCCCGATTTTGCCTTCCAGCGAACTGGAATTCCCCCATATATCCTCCGCCGTGAAGGTAAAGGGATAGTCGGTGGCGGACTGTACCAGTTCTCCCTTGGAACTCCGGCCATCCCAGAGGATCCGTTCCGCCGGCGTACCCCGTCCCTCAATACGGTAGAAGCTCTGATACGGAGGCTGGGGTTCCCGAATCTCAAGGCTCCACGAGCCGATGGGTGAAATATCCCTTGCAGCAAGGTTCATAATGAGCTCATCGTCTACCCCGTCGTTATCGGGACTGAAATAATCGGGCCGGGAGGCAAAACCGAGTACCGGCCCGGTAATGTCCACCATGATAGGCGCGGCCAGGGCGGTCACGACATCGCCTTTCGCGTAGATCATGGTCAGAACCGGCGTATGCTTCCCTTCTTTAACCAGGCCGAGGTCGTCTCTACCGTTCCAGTTGATGGTTTCCGGGGGAACTCCGGTACCGCCGCCGCCTTCGGGGAAGGTTCTTACCGTCTTGCCGGATTCATCTTGGAGTTCGAGCTTCCAAGATTCGATCCCTTCTTTGAGGGAGACGACCGGGCCGAGGCGTATGAGCGTCGGTTGGTCATCCCGGGGGGCAATTCCCGTGGCCGATGCGGTAAGGAAGACCCGGGGGATACGGGCGTCCATCACCAGGTTATCGATACTCTTATTAAAGCTATTCCCCGCTTCATCGGTGGAACTCAGGGTAAAACGGTACGTTCCGTCAGGCGCCGGATTGCCCGCTTGATCCGCGCCGTCCCAGGAAAGTTCCGGCGCGGCGCCGTTCCACGTCCAGGAACGAATCGCCGTACCTTTCGAATCGGTAATGACGGCTTCCCAGGTATCGTCTCCCTCGGTTTCCACATAGATAGGCAGCGAATCTTTAAGCCCGTCGCCGTTAGGGGAAAAGAGGGTAAAGGGCGCGTTGAGCGTCGCCTTCGGAGAAACCGTATCCAGCGTAAAAGGCCTGCTGATCGCGGAGGGCTGGTTCCCCATGGCGTACCACACCTCAATACGGGCCGTGTAGACGCCGTCAGGGGCGATGGTATTGCCGGCGGTTCGCCCGTTCCAGGGAATCGACGCCGGTACGGCGTTCCTGCCTTCAAACGTTCGTACAACCGTATTGTTTGAATCCAGAATAGCGGCCTGCCAGGAAGCGATCCCCTGGGTCAACTGAAGCTGGGGAATGAGCGCGATGGTATCCCGAACCGTGTCGCCATTGGGCGAGAAAGCCCGCAGGTCGGTGCTGAGGAGCACCGGCGTATCCGCGGTACTCAGGCTAAAGCCGATAACGTTGGATCGCCCGGTGTTGCCCGCCTGATCCGTGGCGCCGAGCTGATACGTATACTCGCCGTCCTCCGCGATAGCCCCGGCATCGGTGAGCCCGTCCCATATAAAGCGCGCCGGAGGATTCCCATTAAAACGAACCGTCCGTACCGCCCGCTCCCGCGCGGCGCCGCCGGCCCGGCGCACTTCGCCCAGCCATACCGTCTCGGAGGAACCTTCCTGCAGGAAGAGCATCTCATCCTGAATCCCGTCGTTATTCGGCGAGAAAGCGGTATAATCCGCCCGGATCGCCGCGGAAGGCGGCGTTACATCGAGCGTAAAGGATGGCGAGATCGAGGTAGAATCATAACCGTTCCGGTAACGCACGGATAGTTCCCCGCTGTAAACCCCTTCGGGCATGACAACGCCGTTATCGTCTTTACCGTCGAAGTCGAGCCGGGCCGGCGGGAGGCCGCCGGAACCGGATATGGTTCGCTGAACAACGGATTGAGCGTTTTTGATACGAATTGCCCAGCCGGTAACGCCTTCTTTCACCGGCACGGTAAGGGTAAAGGGCATGGTATCCTTAACGCCGTCTCCGTTGGGAGAAAAATATGCATCCCCTATGGTCAAGCTTACCCGGGGTTGAATGGTACTGATGATAATGTTCTCCAGTGAGGAACCGCCCGTGTTGAAGGCTTTATCGGTAGCGGTAATCTGGTAGCGGTAAACCCCGTCCGCCACGATGCGCCCTTCGTCATCGGCGCCGTCCCATACCAGTGATTCAGGCTCGGAGCGGATAAAATTGAACGTCCGTACTTTCTCTCCCGCCGCGTTATAGATGCCGCCTTCCCAGAGATCTTCCCAGGAACCGGATTGTTCGATGACGATCGTATCTTTGTTGCCGTCGCCATCGGGAGAGAAGGTACGCAGGCTTTCCGAAAGCTCCGCAATATGGATCTCTGGGGGGGTATTATCCACGACCACTTCGTAAAGCGGGGAGACCGCTTCGTTGCCGTTATCGTCTTTGGCGCTGACCGTAAAGAAATAGCTGCCGTCCGGAACAACGCCGTTATCAACGCCGTTATCAACGCCGTCCCAGCGGAGCGTCGGGGGAATATCAACCGCCGCTTTTACCGACACCAGGCGGACAAATACATTCCCCACCCCCCGGGTTTCGGGGCGGAGTTCTTTGTTACGGTACGTCCGTACCACCTCGCCGTCGCCATTGCGGATTTCAAACGTCCACTCGACAACGAAACGCTGATCCTGTATCCGGATGGGAAATTCGAGGGCATCGGCCTTTCCGTCGTTATTGGGGGAGATCCACTGAGTCTCCGGGTAATCCACCACGATCCGAGGCGGCGATGTATCGCTTACGCCCGCAAACCAGGTGGCCCCCGCGCCCGTGGCGGTAATGCCGCCGTACAGGGACTTAAGGGCTATTGAGGTGGTAACATCTCCGTCTGAAGGAAGCCTGCCCCCTACAAGCCGTTTTCCCCCGGATTTCAGCGCTAAATTCAAGGCGACGCCGAGAGAGGGGAGGCTGGGGCTTATTCCCCCCGCCAGTTCCTTTACATTCAAGCCCCATGAGGCGGAAACGGAGATAACCTCGGCAAGAACCAGAGCCGCGCCTATCTTGGGGACAAAATTTTTAAACCCCGGAACGCCCAGATCCAGAAAACCGGTCAGGCGCAGGGGATCCGCCGTGTTTCCATTCCCCTTGAGGTAAATGAAATCCGTAGAAACTCCCAAAGTCGGCGTAAACGGCGTGGGAGTCCAGCTCTTTCCCAGGTTCTTCATGGCAAACGCCACGGTGAAATTCTGGAAGGTTCCCATCGTGCCGGCGTTGTACCGGAACCCCAGATCCGCCGAAACCGTACCGAATTTCTCCCAATCGCTGCCGAACCCGATGTTAAACCCCACCCCGATATTCAGCCGGGGGTAGAGTTCTTTGGCGATGGTAAAATTCGCTCCAAACGTGGTGTCCACCGGAAAACTCTCGGTGAAAGGGCTGTGCAGAAAATGGAGGGAGCCGCCTAATACCGCGTATTTGGTCGGGAATAGGGCTCCCAGATTAAACGTTCCGCCGCAGCCGGCGGGACCTCCAAAGGTAGGCAAGAGCAGAAATCCGGCGTCAAAGACAATACGCTGAGCGTCTCCTCCCGCCGCGGGGTTGATCGCGCCGGCGGGCGCCCCTCCCTGAGCGGTCACAAAACTACCGCTCCCCGCGAGGGCCGGCGAATAGAGATCCGTTACGACATCAGCCCCTACATCAGGGGACGCCGCTATCCGCGGAGGGAAGAACAGGACAAAAGCCAGGAGCGCGGATAAAGCGCCGCCAAAAAACATTTTTTTTTGAGACATCGAATTCCCCTTCCAAACAAATTCTACCGTACTATAGAGGCTGTTTTCGCCCTCATACCACGTTTTATAGTTTATACAATAAAAGGCTTTGTTTCCATTTAATCAAACCTTCACGATTGAAGATTATCGTACTATAATAAAAGAGCGGTGATTAACCGCCATATTTCGCGCGGGAGGAGCCATGCCAAACGGAGATGATACCGGCGCCGCCAAAACCCCGGAGCTGGTCTTTTACTATTCCCGCAGCCGCCGGCTGGAAAAGGCGTCCGAGGCGGTGCGGCGGATGAACGATCTCAGCCCCGTACCGAGGCAGGGCCTGTTCCGTACGCTGGTGGCTACGAAAAGCCGGGCGCTGCTCTTTATCTCGATCATGCTCATTTCGGCGGCGATTCTTGTCATGTCCCTGCTGGATACCGGCGGTAGTACCGGCGGTATTACCGGCGGTAGTACCGGCGGTACTACCGGGGCGGTATTGGGGGGGAACCGGCTCGTTTTTTCAGCGATGAACTATGGAGACGCGGCTTTTATCGTCATCAAGAAAACCGCGCAAGAGACGGACGCCTATACGGGGATTGTAGATATGGGGGTCTCTATACCCCTCACGAAAGAAGCGGAAAGCCGCGGCGCCGCCGCCCCGGCGGAGTTTATGCGGATCGTTTTTACCGGGGAAGCAGAGGAAGATTTCCGGTTCCAGGTTCCTTTTACCGGCGAGGAACTGCTCATCAGCATGAGGGCAGGTGAAAACCGGCTCAATTACCGGATCAAACCGCCGTAATTTTTCAGAATCGGCCTTTTCTTACGGGGAAAATACGATTACAATAGAGTTGTTCAAGAACCCGGTTGGTTATTGAACAACTCTAATAAAGAAAAGGAAACCTATGATACAATTTTATCTTCTCTCTATTTTGTTCAACGCCTCCGCCGGCTATGTTCTTATCCAGGGGGATGAGATTTCGGAGGAAGGTTCTCTTGAAACCAGCTTCCGGTTTTCTCCGCGAAACGAGATCTTCCGCCTGGTATTGGGGATCTTATCCGTTGTTATGGGGCTCTTGAAGCTGCTTTCCTCCACGCAGGGAGATCTGCCGGTGATCGGGGATCTGTTTCCCGCAGCGGCCGGTTTTGCGGCGGGGAGCGTCCTTATTTTGGACTATTACCGGTCGCGGGCGCTCCTGGACCCGGAGGATTCCGGCAATGCCGGCAGTATCTTTTTGAAGAATAAGCGGTTAATCGGCTTTTTTTCCCTCGCCGCCGCAGCGCTTCACTTCCTGTTTCCTACCGTGCTCCTTTTATAGATGCGGGGGGTATCGGTGGCGGGCATTGCGGAAGAAGGGGGGAAACTCTTCATTGCCCGACGGAAAAGCGGCGGCGACTTGGGGGGAAAATGGGAATTCCCCGGCGGAAAGGTAGAGGAAGGGGAATCTGACGGCGACGCCCTCATCCGAGAATATCAAGAAGAATTCGGCGTGGCCGTAAAGCCGGGCGCGTTTCTGGGAACGGCCTCTTTTGAGCACCACGGGAAAGAGCGGCGCCTCAATGCGTACCGGATCTCTTTTTCCGGCGACTTTACGTTACGGGAACACACCGAATGGCGGTGGGCAAGCCTGGAAGAAATTGAAACGCTGGATTTCGCCGGATCAGACCGCCTCCTGCTTAAAGCCTTAAAAGCGTATTTTCAGTAGCAATCCCGCGTCAAAAACATCGTAACCGGCGCCTGAGGATTCGCTGTACGCGCCTGAAAAAACAGCGTCCTGGTTATCCTGCGCGGTAGGCCAGTGGAGCGTGTAGCCCCGGGATCCCCATATACGCCGGTATGCGGCAGAGAGCGAAAGTACCGCGCCGCCGGAAATGTTAAAGTCCAACTCCACCCGGGGCTCCAGGTAGAAGCCGCGCGTCAGCATCACATCATGGAAGCGTTTGTCGCGGCGCCAGTGCGTGTCATCGGCAAAGATGATGATAAGGGGGCTCGCCATAAACTCCACGTCCATGGAAAAAAAACGGGCAAACGGCAGCGAACAGGAAACTCCCGGGGAAAGGATAAGCCATTGCTGGGTGTAACTGATGTTAAGGCCCATAATCGGCGTCTTGGGAAGCGACTCGTTCCAGGCGTCGTAGTAATCAATGGTTCCCAGCCGATCATCTTCATAGGTTCCTTTTCGTTCCGCGTACTGGAGGTATCCATCCCGGGCTTCCCACGTAAAGCCCATGTAGGAGATGCTCCCATAAACCTTCACGGGGATTTTCCCCAGCGGGAAAGAATACCCCAGCCTGAAATCCAGCATCAGCGCCTGGGTGGTTGCGTTATCGTGGGATGAAAAATGGGAGAGGTCCTTATCTCTGGTCAGCCAGTCCCGGTCTTCTAAGACGCCGCTTTCCATGGGTATCCCCATTTTGAAGGAAAACATCGTATAGACGCCGCTCAACGTTCCCGGATTGGCGGGAAAGAGGCGGAAAGCCGCCCCCGCGTAAAAAAGGGGCTTCATCTCCCAGCGCAATTGGCTCATCAAGGTTGATTCATCCGGATACCAGTAGACGAGTTCCTCCGTTTGGCCGGTAAGAACCCCTGTCTGAGCCTCCAGCGAAACCGTAAAGGGCTGAAATGACGGAAGCGGAGCGGCAGGAGCCGCCCATACCCGATTTATCGTAAGAAAAAGCTGAATGATGATGACGAAATCCACAAATGCGGGTATATTTCTCATACCATGAGAATATGTAGGATACCTTTTATGGATCAAGTGTTGATCGCCGTTTCGATACTGACCATGGGAGCGTGCGTCCGCCATTCCCAAGATACTCTTTCTATCGAACCGCCGCCGAATCCTCCCCTTTCCAGGCCGGTCATTGGTTATGGCGTTATCAGCGCGTCCTATACCCATGTAGCGGCCCGTCCGGGAGAGGAGGGGGTTTCCCTGGGTTACCTGAGGAAAAGTTCCATTGTGGAAGTATTGGAACGGCGTCCGGTGAATAAGGGGGAAACCGTGGAGATCTGGGTTCTGGTGGAGGGAACATACCGGGGGTGGCTCAAGGAAGAGGTTATCCGGATCTACGATAACGAAGCCCAAGCCCGGACCGCCACGGAGTTTCTTTCCCCGTGAACCGTATCTTCTTGTGGCTCACGCCCCCCCTCATCGGCGCCCTTATCGGGTATGTCACCAACGCGCTGGCCATCAAGATGCTCTTCAGGCCCTTGCGGGAGGCGCGAATTTTCGGAATCAGGCTGCCCTTTACGCCGGGGATCCTCCCCAGACAGCGGCGCAAACTGGCGGACAGTATCGGCGCTATGGTGGAACGGGAACTCCTCACCGCCGAGATGCTCCAGGAACGGATCCGCAGGGAAGACGCCCGGCAGGCCGCGAAAAACGCCGTCGCCCGGTATCGGGCGCGGTTTCTGAATACCCCTCTGAAATCGCTCGCGCCGCCCCGGGACGTTCTGGAGCGCGCGTCCTTTTCCCGCTTGTTGTATTCGCTGCTGGATACCGCTCTAACGGCAATTATCGAAGAAATCCGGAACCCCGGCAAAGACGCGCTCGGAAGCCGCAGCCTGCGGGAAATCATTGGAGATGACGCGGCGGCTCAACTAAACGCATCTCTAGAGGGCGTTATCAGGAGCGGACTCGAATCTTCCGCTTCCCGGTTCTCTGAATACCTCGTTCCTCTGGTGGAAGAAGTCCTTCCGGAAATCACCGCCGGGTTTATCAGCTTCCTTAAAAAACCGGAGATCCACGGCAAACTGGAAATTCAGGGGCGCATCTTTCTGGATAACGCGATCTTCAAACTTAACAGCTTGCAGCGTTTTTTTATCACCGCAGGCCAATACAACCGGACGCTGCATGATAAGATGCCGGAGATCATCGATGATCTTATCCGCCAATTAGAGGAACTGCTGGCCGGCGCCGATGTCCGTTCCCGAATAAGCGCCTTCCTTGGCGGCGCCGCGGAGCATTTTCTCGCTTCTGAGCGGGCCGTCGGCGTGTGTATCACGATCTCCCAAAACGCGCTCAACTCCCGCATGGATACGCCGCTTGAAGAACTCGCCCGGATGTGGGACGGGCAGGCGTTCCGCCGGATCATCCTGCGGAACCTGGAAAACGGGGAAGCGTCCGACGCTCCTCTGGGGCGGTTTCTAAGCCGGATACCGGACGCTTTCCTTTTGGAGTACGGCGAACGGTCTTTGGGAGAACTCCTGACCATAAGCGAGGAGCGGCAAGAAAAAATCGACCGGTTTATCTCTGAAAAGATCCTCGCCGCCGCCGGACAGGAGATCCCCGCCGTCCTTGAGGCCATCGATGTCCGCGCGTTGGTTTCCGATCGGATCAATGCCCTAGATATGCCCCGCGTAGAACGCATTGTACTGGATGTAATGGCCAGTCAATTCAAATGGATCAACCTTTTCGGCGGCGTCCTCGGCGCGTTGATTGGGGTGTTCCAGTCGGTGTTTTCTTGGCTTACCCGGTAGGGCGCGCTTCCCCCAGGTAGTGTCTGTCCACAATGTGTCCACCTTATAGACAGACACTCGGTACGTCGTTGAGGAGGCAACGCGGACGGTTGACAACAGAGGGGGAAGCGAACTATCATAAAACAGTCGAACCGTTTCGGCTTATTGTTTCGACCGGGAGGTTCCGAGATCTCATGGCAACTATCAAAGATGTGGCTTCTCTGGCGGGGGTTTCGGTAAGCACCGTCTCGTACGCCCTCAGCGGCGTTCGGCCTGTCTCTGCGGAAAAAATGGCGTCTATTCAAACGGCCATGCAAGAACTGCGCTACCAACCCAACCGTATCGCCCGAAGTCTGGCAAGTAAAAGAACGCGTATCATCGCCATACTCTTCCCCAAGGTGGAACACGGGATAGGCTTTTCGGAAATCGATCTGATCCTGGAGGCTGCCAAAAGCGCCCTCCGGTACGGCTACCAACTGGTCATCTGGACGTTGACCGCAAACAGCGCCGAAGAACTCCAGGAACTCCTGACCCAAGAACTGGTGGACGGGGTGATCCTGATGGAAGTCCACCTGGGAGATCCGAGGATCGGCGTCCTCAAAAAACGCCGCGTTCCCTTTATACTCCTGGGCCGGGATGCGGACAAACCGGAAGAAACCTTCATTGATATCGACTTCTTTACAACCATGATGGAGTGCTTTACCTATCTCAAAGGGCTAGGCCACCGAAATGTGGCCTTTATCAACCAGTCGGAAAAATCCTTCCGGGCGGGATACGGGCCGGTAGTGCGAACCCATGAAGCTTTTTCCTATTTTCTGGAGAACTTTGAGATCAAAGGGCGGGAATTCTTCTGCGAGTCAGATTCGGCCCAGGTTTGCGCGATTACCGAAAAACTCCTTGCCGAAGATCCCGGCGTTACCGCTTTTATTTCTATGAACGACGCTTCCCTGCCGGGGCTCATCAGGGGCATAGAACAGCGAGGCCGCCGCATCCCCCAAGACGTATCTATCGTGTCCATCGTCTCTTCCGCCCGTCCGGCGTCTAATTATCTACCGGCCATTACGGCCTTCGAGATGGATATTCATACCCTCATGGATCTGGCGGTTACCCAGCTTATCGCCAAACTGGACGGGCGCTATGCGGAACTGCCCGAGCGGTTGATCGCCTGCGTCCTCCGGGAACGGCAAAGCGCCGGGGCAGCCGGCGGCTCCGGGTTTTAACCCGCGTACCGAACCTAGCGGAAAAGCCCCAGCTTGCCGTATTTGTGCCACTTACCGGTGTTCCGGCGGTTTCCTTCCTCGATGATCTTGAAAATGTGAGCGGCAAAAGCGGCGTCTTCCCCGGATTCTGAAGAGAAAGCCAGAACCTGATACGGTTTACCGGAGGAAGCGGAGAGCAATCCCTGAACGATAGAACGGAAAGAGGCGGCCACGGTGGGCCCTACCAGATCCGTCGTCTCGCCGCGGCTTGTCTCGGAAGCCGGTTCGGAGAGTACCGGTACCACGGTTCCCGATCCCTGGCTTTTAAGAATCGAACACAGTTCCTTGACCACAAAGAACCAGCTCTTTATATAATCGCATATTACCACTTCAATATGGAGCGGCTTTATGTCCTCCATCTGACCGCGTATTACCGGAGGGGTACAGACCAAGAAGATCTCGTCGATGCGCTCCAGCCGGGTCTGAGCGGCAATCAGCATGGTTCGGGCCGAAAGCGGGCTGCCGGGATTCCAGGCGAGGATAATGCGGGAGTGTTTTTCGCTTTGTTCGGCGAACACAGGCTGTCCCGGCGCGGTGAGGCGGTTAGGGATAAGCGCCGTCGCGTATTGTTCAACCCGTTTCCCCGCTTCCGCGGCCAGGGCCAAAGAAAGGGATGATTCGGCTCCTACGATTAAAATACCCCGAGTCATTGCGGTACCTCCGGCGCGGACCAATTCGGCTTAATCAGCGCTTCCCTAACTTCTCCGCCATGACCCCAAGGAGCGTCCCTGTGGGATCGCATTTGTGTTCCCAGTAGAAGATACCGCCCAAGGACTCCTTTTTCACATAGTCGCATTTGTGGGTAATGGATTCTTCATCATCGTAACTCAAAAAAGTTGAGCCGTCGAAAAGCCAGGGAGCCTTGGCTTCATCGTCCCAATAGCGGATATAGCCGTTTTTGTTGATGTACGCTTCTCTGAGCTTGCCATAATCCGGGCCGTAACCGCCGCCTGTAGCGCAAATCTGAAGGAAACCGTGGTTTCGATCTTTGACGCCTTCCCATTTGCGGGAATAGAACGCCGCCCCTAAAAGGAGCTTATCCTTCGGGACTCCCGCGCCATGGAACAGGCGGACGGCTTGATCGCCTGAATTGCGAAAATAATCCCCGGTGGAAGAAAAAAGCGCCGTATGGTGCCCCGCGAGGGCGTGGAATCCGCACTTGAGATCGTACGTCATCAGGTTGATGAAATCGAGCACCTTGACCAGTTCCGGCAATTCAACGCTCTCCACAAAGTAAATATCCGCTCCGGCGGCAATGGTGAGGAGCAGCCCCTTTGCCGAAGCGTCTAGCGCGCGGCGGACTTCCGCGCAGAGCAGGGTAAAGTTATGCCGATCCGCGCCGGTAGCGTCTACTCCGTTGGAAGGGACGCAGGGATACTCCCAGTCAAAGTCTACTCCGTCAAAACCATAGCGGGCGCAAAGCTCCGCGCAGGAACTCCCCGTCTTTTCCCGCAGCGCGGGAATCGCGGCGCAGACCGTAAAAGCCTCCGCTTCCAGGGGAACCACCGAGGCTACGATTTTGATATCCGGATTCCAGCGGCGGATCTCCTCAAACCGTTTGATGATCGCCAAATGATCCGCTTCGAGCGTCCCATCCTTCCTGAGCCTTACGAAAGCCGTGTTGAGGTGGGTTAGGCTCTTCGCGTCTTTTTCCGTGATCTCGGTATCGCCATTGGCGTACGCTAAAATTTTCATTGTTCCGCTCCCTTGCATAGTAACGTTTTAGTATCCGGCGAGCTTGGGCTCAAGCCCGGTTCCGAGCTGATCCCGAAAAGCTTCGATGATCCGGGGTTTGAGTTCCCCGATGGCGCCGGCTCTGGTGAGCCCCGCGGCGTTCTTGTGACCGCCCCCGCCGAGACCGACCGCGACCTTCGCGACATCCACCGCATCCCGGCTTCGCAGGCCGATAGCGCAGGTTTCGGGGGTTTCTTGACGAATGATGGCGATGGCCTCCACGCCGGCAACGGCTTGCAAGACCTGGTAGAGGGTATCCGAATCCCGCCCTTCCCGTCCGAAGCGCTGGGTTTCCTCGTATTGTTCGGTAGAAAGAAGCAGTTTCCCGTCATAGTACGATTCGGTTCGGGAGAGAACCAATCCCATAAGGATGCGGGAACCCAGGCTCTTTCCCCCATGAATGGTATCAAAGGCGTTTTTGGGGTTCGCGCCGGCCTGAACAAGCCGGCTTGCGTACGCAAAGGTTTCCGCCCCTCCGTTGTCAACATGGCGGAAGAAACCGGTATCGGTACAGAGCCCGAAGAACAACGACGTTGCTTCTTCCGCCGTCAACGGTAATCCCAGGGCCTCAATAACGGCCAATACCATAAAAGTAACCGAAGGGGCTTCGGCGTCCAAAAAGACAATCCCTTTCCCCTTTCCATGATCTCCCGTCGCGTGGTGATCGATGATTGCCAGGGGAAGATCCGCCAGCAGGGGTTCCAGATCGCCCGTCCGGTCGGTAGAACCGCAATCGACGAGGAGAACCGCGGCGCCGTCCCTCTCTTCGGCAGTTGGGGCTTTCTTGAAAAATCCTTCAAAGGGTTTGATTTCGGTTCTCTTAAAAGGCCCCGCTGAACAGCGGATTGCTTCCTTACCGAGACGCTCCAAAACCGCCGCGAGGGCCAGTTGACTTCCCACACAGTCGCCGTCCGGCTCCTTGTGGCCCGCTACGATAAATTTACGGCCCGTCCGGATAAAATTAATCAATTCTTCAGGAACCGGCACGGGGCGCTGCATAGAAACTCCTCATCAAACCAAACGAAGCTGTTTTTTCTTAAAATTCCAGTTTGATCTCTTCTAACCCTTCAAATTCATTATCAAGGTTCACGCTGGAAGGAATGATTCCCCAGGATTCATGGGTCATCTCCCTGCGTACGGAAAGACGGACATGGCTGAAAATTCCGTCTTTGTAGTACACCATCAGAGAAGGCCACGTATTTCCCTTCTCAAGGTAAATAATTTCCCCTTTCCCCGCCGTGTTAGAAAACCATTCGTTAGGCAAATAGGTCCTCGCTATCGAGGTGGGGCCTTTCCGGTAGTACACCACGTATCCCAAACGGTAGGAAAACACCTTTTCCACCGGTAGGGACACATAGTAGTAAGCGGATTTATTCTGAGAGCCCTGATCCGACGAGGCTTCCTGCGCGGTCAAGGGCAAAACTAAAACTGCCGCCATTATGGCGATCCATGCGGCAACAACGACACGGGACATTTTCATCTCAATCCTCCTGGAGTTTCTTTGAAGTCGACGTTTATCCAAGAATCGGCGTATTCATGGATAGACCTTATAGTTTCTGGAAACAGTATACGCTTTTGCGTCTTATCCCGCAAGGCCCAATGTGGCAAGCATCACCGCTTTAATCGTATGCTTCCGGTTTTCAGCTTCATCCCAAGCCCGGCTTTGCGGCCCGTCAACGACCTCGGCGGTAACTTCCTCGCCCTTTACCGCGGGAAGGCAGTGGAGGAAAATACAGTCCTTGCGGCCAGTCTTATCCATTAACGCCTGATTCACCTGATAGGGCTTAAGAAGCCGCAGCCGTTCTTCCCGACAGTCTTCTTCCCCCATGGATACCCACACATCGGTGTAAATCGCGTCCGCTCCTTCTACGGCGGAAAGATCGGCGGTGACCCTCATTTCCGCTCCCGACTCCGCCGCGATAGGCTTACAGCGCTCAAGGAGATCTTCCCCGGGGCTGAGGGAAGGAGGGGCGATCACCGTAACATGAACCCCCAGTTTGGCGGAGATCACTATGAGCGACCGGGCGACATTGTTCCTGCCGTCCCCGATAAAGCAGAGCTTTTTCCCCCGGACGGGCCCGCAATTTTCTTCGAGGGTTTGCATGTCCGCCAGGGCCTGGGTGGGGTGGAAGCTGTCGGTGAGTCCATTGTAAACCGGCACCCCGGCGTAACGGGCCAGGGTCTCCACTGTGGACTGCTTAAAGCCCCGGAACTGAATAGCGTTGAACATCCTTCCCAGCACCCGGGCGGTATCTTCAATCGATTCTTTTGCCCCAAGTTGAATATCCGCGGTGGAAAGGAACACCGGATGCCCTCCCTCTTCGCCAAAGGCCGTCTCAAAGGCGCAGCGGGTTCTGGTGGAGCGTTTCTCAAAGAGGAGGGCGATAGTTTTCCCCTGAAACCGTTGCCGCGTTTCGCCCCGCCGCGCTTCCGCCTTGAGACCTTTTGCCAAATTCAGCAATGAACAGATCTCCTCCGCCGAAAAATCCAGCAGCGTCAGGAGAGAACGTCCCCGTAATGATTCTAAACTCATAATACCTCCGATAAAATATACCGATAAAGAGCATATACGGAATGAACCTAAATAACTATTGAGATCAAATAACTATGATAGAAATGCTCTTTTCACTACGGTTCCAGTCTCAGCTCAGGCGTACCAGGCCGGAGCTCTTTACGTTTGTCGAACACGCTATCGTGAACGCGGTTACCAACTGCGGAGGCAAGGTAGGCTTTGAAAAGCGGTATATCTCCGCCTCTTTTGAAGGTCTTACCATCGGTTTTTGGCTCGATATCTTCCTGATCCTGGAAACGATCCTCAAGACAATGGAAGACGCGGCGCCTGAGTTGTACGGCTACCGCTGTGTGATGGGAAAGGATATAGGGGACAACCGGTTTTCTATGCTCCGGGCGCTGCCGCTGGGAATTCCGGGGTTTTGGTGCGATCCGTTAATTCAGACCGAACTTTCGCCCTATGTGCTCTTTGAACAGGGGCTTAACGGGCCGGAGACAAAACCTATTATCAAAGGATTTGCCCGGATACAGCGTATACGCCTTCCCAATGGCGTTTCCTGGAGCTTTCCCTGCCGCGAACAGGTTCAACGCATACTCCAGGAAGGAGCGTATAAGAACGCCCTGCTCCTCGGCCCCCGGTTTACCGGCAAACGAGAGGGGCTCAGACGGTATTGCGCCGCGATTCTCCGGGATGTCCCCCCGCTGGAAATCCGTTTCGGTTCCGGCGGCAGGGGGCTTTGCTGCTTTGCCGACGCCTATGGCAGCGCCCCGATCCATTCCATGCTGCTCAAGCTTGGCGGGGAGGCCCTGGTCAAAGAATTGGATGCGCTGGAGGCGGCGCTCTTTCGGGAGCGGCTGAGGGTTCAGTATTCTCCTTCTTTAGCGCAGAAGGCGCGGTGTTTTTTAGCGCTGCTCCTGGATTCTTACGCCGGAATTTGTTCCCGGCTTGGGACAAAACCGGTCATTATTATGGAAAATATCCACGAGGCGGAAGATGAGGCGGCGCAGCTCTTTGCCTCGGTCTGGCATCGATCCCGAACCAAGAATTTTTACCGCGTCTACGGCACCTGCGCCGCCCCGGAGGATACGGGGAACGGCGAAGGCCGCCGCTTTGAGGTAACGGGAAATAATTCCTGGGGAAAAGTGTTCTCCCGGATCATCCGGTTTTCCGTTGAAGACGACTACCCTGAACGCATACCGGATATTCCCCAGGATCTTTGGGAAATGGCCTATAATATTTGCCTGCTCAGACGTTATTTTCCCCCGGCTTATTTTCCGGAACTCTTTGAGGCGGAGGGAAAAAACTCCCTCAGCCTTTCCCGGGCGCTGGATATTTTTAACCTTATGGGGCTTAACGATTTTACCGATGATCCGCTCCCCCGTATCGCCGGCTGTGTTTCCCTGGCGGAAAAAATGCTGGAAGAACGAAAGGAACCTATCCGCGCAATGGTTAGGAACCGCCTCCTCGCCTGGGTCGGGGAAGGGAGGGTCAAGCCGTGCTTTAATCTGCTCGAAGCCCTTTCAGAACTCGGAGGAGAAGCTTCTCTCATCACCATTCAAGACGCCCTTGTGGAGGATATTGTCAATGGAACCTATGCAGGCATAGAGCGGGCGCTGGCGGAAGGTTCTTTTGGAACCATTGTCGGAGAAACCCGTTCCGCGCCGTTGCGGTATATCTTTACGACCCTCAAAGCCCTCTCTCACGGTGGTGAAACGGAGATTCGGGATGCTTTCGCGGAAGACGCCCCCAACTCCGACGCCTTCCCCAGCTATAAGGCCCAGATCCTCGCGAACCTGACCGGGTTTTACTTCGGTATCCAGGATATTCCCATGGCAACCGAGAAGGTCAAGGAAGCGATGATGATCAACCAAGGCCGGCATGGGGGCAAGGGGCTGGCCCAGTCCTACCGGCTTTTTTCCCTCGCAAACCTTTTCCGGCAGCGCATAGGGGACGCTTTAGAATATTTTACCTTCGCGGTTGAACACGCCGGCGCTTCGGAAGACTACCATGAACTGGCGGTTACCACGTACTATTCCGCGGCGGTTCATTTCCTTTTCGGGAACATCTCCCAGGCGGAACGGCTTGCCGGGCAGGCGGAGCAGACCGCTTCGGTATACAGCGGGGCCGGCTGGGCGGATCGCGCCCGGTTCTTGCGGGGCCGGCTCCGTTTTGAGACCGGTCATTACCGGGAGGCGCTGGATATCTTTGAAGGCTTGCAGAAGCAGGGCTCCTTTTTCACCTCTTCCGCCGCCGGCCAAGCGCAGACCCTTGCCGCCTGGATATACCGCTGCGACGTCTATCTGCGGAACTCCAAGCTCCGTAAGCCGGATCCGATGAACGAAGACGCGCTGCTTTTCCAGATTGAGGCCGCCTATCTGTTTGCCGACTATAAGCGGACGGTAAAACTGGCGGATGAGTTCCAGAGCGTCCTTGCGGGCAGCGATTTCCTGCTCATTGAACAGCCTGATTGGCGGAGCGGTTTTTCGCAGTGCGAACTGCTCCTTTTCTCCCGCCGGGAATTCATCCTCCGGTTTCTTTCCGCGTACCGGGCTTTAGCCCTCTGCCAACTCGGATGTTCCCAGCCGGACGCCTATGAGCAGGCGGTCGGCAGTATGCGGCGGATTATTAAGGAAGAGGGACTCCCCGATACGGAGCCCAACGAAGCGTTCTATTTATACGCCTATTATCAGGTACTCCAGGAATCCGGCGCGGTCGAGGTAGATATGAATACCGCCATCAGTATGGCCTTTAAGCGCCTTCAACGCCGGGCCAGTCGCATCGATGATCTGGAGACGAAACGGGCATTCCTCTCGCTGAACCATTGGAATAAATCCCTTGTTGATACGGCAAAACGGTATAAATTAATATGAGCCGCAAAACATCGAGCGCATCTTCAGATGCGATAATCTTATACAAATAAAGGAAGACTATATGAAAGATACTATCAATATCGGGATCATCGGAATCGGCAGCGGGCGGGGGAGCCTGATGAAAGACTGCATCCTCCCCCGCAAAGAAGTCCGGGTCGCAGCGGTCTGCGACCTCTACGAAGACCGGCGGCTTGACGCCGCCGCGCAGGTTGAAAAAGCCGGTCAAAGCCGCCCCCTGATTTCCGCCGATTACCGGGAAGTCCTGGCCATGAAGGATCTGGACGTGGTGTTGATCGCCACCGGCTGGACCCCGCATATTGAAATCGCCTGCGCCGCCATGAAGGCCGGGGTCTACACCGCCGTGGAAGTGGGCGGGGCCTATTCCCTGGACGACTGCTGGCGGCTGGTCCGCACCCACGAAGAAACCGGAACCCACTGTATGCTCATGGAGAACTGCTGTTTTGGCCGCTATGAGCTTTTGGTGCTCAACATGGTCCGCCAGGGACTTTTCGGCGAGATTGTCCACTGTCAGGGGGGCTACCGCCACGATCTCCGGGGCGAGATCAGCGGGGGCTGGGAAAACCGGCACTACCGCAAAGACAACTACCTCCTGCGGAACTGCGAAAACTATCCCACCCACGAGCTGGGCCCTCTGGCGGAAGTGCTGGACATTAACCGGGGGAACCGTATGGTAAAGCTCAATTCTGTTGCCTCAAAAGCCGCGGGGCTCCATGAGTACATCATCTCCCGCCAGGGAGCGGACAGTCAGGACGCGAAACTGCGCTTTGCCCAGGGGGACGTGGTTACCACGATCATCACCTGCGCCCGTGGGGAAACTATCGTCCTCACCCTGGATACCACCCTGCCCCGCGCCTATTCCCGGGCCTTTCACGTCCAGGGAACCCGCGGTATGTTCAGCGAGGACAACCTGACGATCTTCCTGGACCGGCAGGATGAAAAATTCGAATTCAACGGCAGGGGGCTCTGGGGCAGCGCGGATTCCTACTTTGAAAAGTACGACCATCCCCTCTGGAAAAGCTATATTGAGGAGGGCGTACAGGGGGGGCACGACGGCATAGACTGGCTGGAATTCTCCGCCCTTTTCAATGCCGTCCGGGAAAGGGCGGCGCCTCCCATTGACGTGTACGACATGGCCTCCTGGATGAGTATTTCCACCCTCTCGGAAGATTCCATAGCCCTGGGCGGCGCACCAATAGCCATCCCCGACTTTACCAACGGCAAATGGCTCACCCGGAAGGACAAACCTTTTTAGCACCGGTCAGGAAGGGGCAGGCAAAAAATGTTCCAGCATTTTTTGAACAGAAAGATCCCAGAAACCCCATTCATGAGTACCAGGCCATTCTTCGTATTTTAAATCGTATTTTTGGGCGGACAGTAAGTCTCTCATCGCCGTATTGGACTGGTAAAGAAAATCCTCGGTACCGCAGCTTATATATATTTTGGGTTTTTGGGGAGCTTTGGCATTTTTTTCAGCAAGGATAAATAAATCGCTTTTTTCGGAAAAAACCGGAGACTCGCCGAATATCCCCCGCAGGTCATTGTCCCAGCCTGCGGCCTGCGGCTCAGAATCGGATTTGACAGACGCGGCTATGGCTCTTAAATCAAAGGCGCTGGAAAAACAGCCAACCCCGTAGAACCGCTCAGGATACGTCAAACCGGCGTACAGAGCGCCGTATCCGCCCATAGACAATCCGGCGATCATACAATCTTCGGCGGCAGTGGAAATGTTGAACATTTCCGAAGCAAGCCGGGGCAGCTCCCCGGTAATATACGAAAAATAGGGAAGCCCGTTTTTCATGTCCTGATAAAAACTGTGCTGCACTTCCGGCATCAATACCGCTATGTCGTAATCCTCGGCATAACGCGCAATGGAACTGCGAGTCAGCCATGCTGAATAACCATCTGAATAACCGTGCAGCAAAATAAGCGTTTTCGCCGCCCTGGGGGGTTTAATGCTGTTACGCGATTCTTCAAGGCTCCGGTGTTTTCTGCTGTCCTGCGGAAGCAGAACCGCAAGGGAGGTATCCATGTTCATTGACTTTGAATAAATGGTTCCGGTAAAAAAAGACATACATTCCTCCAAAAATTATCTGAATATGAACAGGAAAAGATAGAGACATTATAACGATTCATTTTGGTTTGTCAAGGTTCCGGTTATCGCGCACATTGAGTCTTTCAGGGCCGGCGCATATAAATTGATCAGTGGCTTTTGAAAATAAATCAAATGTGCTATAGTTATTTCAGATTGGAGGAAATCATGAAAAAATCTTTTTCGATGCTTGCAGTACTCATTGCGCTCTGCGCCGCCGCCTGCGCGAGCGCTTCCGGCGGCGCCGCCGCTTCTGTTACCGCTGATGCCATCGCCCTGAGTACCGGCCCTGGTTTTTCCGAAGTTTTGGAAAAAAACTGGAAACTGGTACAGGTGCGGATCAACGGCGCGGCTGGCGCTTTTGATCGCGCCCCATTAGGCGAAGGCGACAGTTTTACCCTGACCTTTAGCGCTGAACGGCTGGCCGGCAAAGCCGCGCCAAACCGCTATTTTTCCGACTACACCCTGGGCGGCGGTCAGGAAATAACCGTAAAACTCATTGGCTCAACCAAAATGGCCTCT
>JAIRPG010000159.1 GCA_031257105.1 Treponema sp. | reverse complement strand
GTGTCTGTCTATAATGTAGACACATTATAGACAGACTACCTTAAAAGAGCATTTTCGTAGTCTTTAGACGAGAAAATGCAAGGTCTGTCCACAAAGTAACCGACTTTGTGGACAGACACGAATTATACAGACATGTATATCAAGGCGCCGCTCTTCGGATCCCGCGATTTTTCCGCCGAGCTGGGAAAATACGCCAACGCTCCCGACGCTAACGCTTCTACCGCCCGGTATTCTCCCGCCGCGAGTATGAGCCCTTTCGCTGAACACCCATAGCGGCCAAACTTTTGCCCGCCTAATTCTGTCAGAGGAAATGCGTCGGAGATGATCCGCACCGGGAGATGCCCCGGAGGGAACGCCGTATTCGACGCTCCGGCCAGCAGAAAACTCAGCGCCGCCCGCTCTTTGGGGATTCCCGTGGATGCGGAAAGGCGGAGCAACTGCTGGGGCGCGTCCCGGGTGTCAAAGACAAAATGACACCACTTGGCGCCATGCTTTCGGTGGAGGCAATGCCCGCCGGATAGAGCGCCTTGCTTCCCGTCAAACAGCGGACACGGGCCTTCTTGCGGACAAGGTGAGCGTGGCGGGAAGCCTCCGGCGGACAACACAGCCCTGAGTCCGGCGATAAAATCACCGGATGAGGGGATACCCGGTTCCACCACGAAGATAGAACCGGAAGGGGCCGCCAAAGAAACGAGAAGTTCACCCTGCCGTTTTACATTTCCAGCGGAATTTCCCGTAACCGCCTCGTTAAACACGTTGCCCGCCATCACCAGGGCGGCGCGGGGGCCCCGGATGGGATCGCCTAAAACACCATGGATGGTCTTGATCCGCCAGGGAGAATCGCCGGCCAGCGCGGTAAAGATCCGCTTCCCCGCCTCCAGTGCGGAAGCGGTCTTATCAAGACAGCGAAATTCCAGGTTCACCTCCCGCAGATCCCGCCGGGCAATCCAGAGGGCCAGGGGCAAGGTGAGGGGCCCTGAACCAAGATCCGTCACGGCATCGCCGTCTTTCAGCGGCAAGGAGAGGGCCGGCAGCAACCGGGCAAGACGGTAAACATTCCAGGGGAGAAAGTACCGTAGATATGCGGAAAGCAACGGAGGCCGGTTCAGGTAGTCCTCGCGGCGCTCACGCCGCTCGTACGTGAGAAGTCCTGAAAGCTCCGCCACATCGCGGGGGAGGGCTGAACGGAACCGCCGGGGCAACGGGAAGGTCTTGTCAATGAGTGACGGAAGAGCATCCACCAGCCGGCGTGTTTCCGCGTCAAGAGGAGAAAACAAATGGCCGCCTAATAGATGGTTCAATTCTTGCGTCCGCCGCCCCGCATAGATCGGTTAACCCTTAAATATTTCCACGATTTCTTTGATTACTCTGTCCGCGTCGGCATAGGGAACCTGGCAGGTGCCCACCTGTTTGTGCCCACCGCCGCCGTATTTAAGGAAAACGCTGCCTATATTAATCGTAGCGCTTCGGTTGGTGATGCTATAACCTGCGGTGATGACACAATTCATCCGGTTTTTGCCGTCCATGATCCAGAGAGATATATTCTGTTGAGGGTAGAGCGAATAGATCACGAACCGGTTTCCTGTGTAGATACTTTCTATGCCCCGCAAGTCGGTGATGATCACCGGCCCATCCAGGCGGGTATTCGCCTTTATCATATCGATAAAAAGGGCGGTCTGTTGATGGTAGACCTTTATCCGCTCCTTCACATCGTCCATAGCAAGGATCTCGTCGATAGTGTTATCAATACAGGCCCGGGCCAGTTCCTTCATCAAGTCGTAATTGCTGATGGTAAAATTCTTGAATCTGCCGAGCCCTGTTCGGGGATCCATAATGAAACCCAGCAGTATCCATCCTGTAGGGTTCATAATTTCATCAATCGTCAGATCCGCCGAGTCTACCTTATCAACATAGTCAACCATGGTGGCAAACCGCCCCAGTTTTTCCGCGCCGCCATAGTAATCGTAGATAACTCTGGCGCAGCTTGGGGCAATCCTGCTCTGTCCCGGAACCGCCTTCCCCAAGCCCAGCCGTTCCTGTTCGCTCGAATGGTGATCAAACCAGAGCTTGCAGCCTTCGATATAGGGGATATTAGCCGCAACGTCGTTCCCGGTGGCCGTCACAAGGCCGTCCTGCACATCTTTGGGATGAACAAACTGCCACTCATCCACAATTTTCAAATAGATAAGCAGCGCGCCGCACGCTAATCCGTCAAAGTCCGATCTGGTTAAAAGTCTCATATCGTTCCTCCTTCTCTTCTCTCAAAATAAACATACCATATATATTCCTAATATGGTAAATTTTTTCTTTTTTTACCGCAGACTTACCCGTATCCCCCCGCCGAAACGCCAGCCTTCGATAGGGGGAAGTTCTTCCCCCGTCCAATACCGGTACAGGGGAAACCACGCCCGAACATCCAGGCCCAGCATAACCTTGGGGAGGATGCGGTAATCAAAACCTATTCCCGCAACGGGCAAAAACCAGCGGCATTGATCCCAAAAATAGGCGGCGATTTCTTCGGTCTGCCGCCTGAGCTCAGATTCTTGGGGATCTCCGGTAAGGCCGTATGAGAGCAGGCAAAGCCGTATATCCGCCGCAGGGCCGCCATATACCCTCAAGGTCAGGAACGGGCCTATGTCAAACCTGCCCAAAAGCTGGATTCCGAGGATGGAGCCTATCACATAAGCGGCGCGGTTTTCCGGATTGGCGGCTACCGGCCTGTCCAGCCGGTATTCATAGTCGGCGCCGTACAGATCGAAGGACGCCTCAACGCAAAGCGGCCCCAGAACCGGTAGGGTCAGGGCGGCGCCGAGGGAAGGCAGGATGTGTCCTATATCGGATTCAAGCCCATTGTCTTCGGGGAAAAAAAGAAGCGAACCTCGAAACGCTCCGGAAAGGCCGGCTGTCCGGCTTTGGCACTCCAACGAAGCCCCATTCAGGAGGAGAAGATAAAAAAACGCCCGGGATATGATAAACGCCGCCGCATGACGCGCTTGTGCAATCCGCATATTCTTAATTATAGTACCCGCCCGCGTATGTTACTAACAAAAAAAGACGCGGCTTACCGCTTTACCGATCCGCTTCAATGAGCTTTTCGATACGGTTTACCAACTCCAAGAAATAGGCCCTTGATTCGGGGAGTTCCCCTTGCCGTATCCGAAAACCGATAGCTCCGGGATGACCGCCGCCATTGGCAATATCAAAAGAGGTTAAAACCGTCCGGAGATCCAGGGTATGAAAATTGCTGCTCCGCCGCAGCCGGAACTGGATATAGTCCGAAACAGACTCGTCATCATAATAGGACACAAACCCAAGCTTTCCGCTTTCTTCCGCCAGGGTGTCGGCTATGGCTTTTGAAGTGTTGACAAGGTACTCCAGCCCGTACCGGGCGATGAGTTCCTCTGATTTTTCCTTTCCGAGGTAAACGAATGTTACCGATGGGGAACGTTCTTTCAGCGCCATAAGCTCGTCGTAGCATTTCTTTTCCTGAACCGAAAAACGCCTGATTTCATCAAAAATATCTTCCATCGAGGCGATATTACGGCTGTTTCTTAATGTTTTTTCGATCAAGAGGCGGTCAAAAATACCGGTAAAGAGCGTATAGTACCGCCGTTCCTTGTTGGTCTTGAGATACTTACCCATGTGGGAATCTCCCACGAGACCGGTCAAAAGCGACAAAGCAATATTTCGGGTAAAGAAATCCTTCCGGTCAAGGGTTTGGAGCCGTTTTACGATCTTGTAGCTTAAAATACCGATAAGCTCACAGGTGCTGGATGCCGAAGAAACCAAACGGTACCCCTCATCTCCGGCGTATTCCGCGTCCGTTTCAAGGTGATGATCGATCTCGATCTTCCGTACCGCTGGATCGCCTAAAAGCTCAACAACCGCTTCGTTCTGGGTAATCATCGCCGGTTTGGGGGTATCCAGGATGAAAACGGCGGAAACGCCATAAGGAACCGGCCCTTGACCGTTGTAACTAATGGTAATGCCGTTATATTTACAAATCGCAAGAAGGTAGCTGAATTGTTCGTTTACGGGACCAGGCAGGAAAATCGTCGCCTCTTTCTGCAGCTTCCGGAGCAGCAACGCGGTAGAAGCAAGCGCGGCGATACAGTCCGTGTCAGGATCTTTGTGTCCTACCAAGAGGAAACTATCCCTTTCCAGCATCTCATCGATAATATTGGCAATAATACGATTCTTTCGCGCGATGGTTTTTATTTCGCTTTTTTCCATCTTTGCACTCCCCCTTTTTGAGCGTATGTCTTTCGGGGCCGCTGCAAAACTGAAGTTTTTACAGCAGCCTCTTTGCTTAAAGGGCCCAAGGCCCGCACATCACCATGAATCCCGCAGCGCCAACATTCAAGTCGTCCTGCTCTTCCCAGGCGGCAATAACAACACCGTCTAACAGGCAAATCCGGGTATACGCAAAGCTCTCCGGTAATGGAGGGAGAGAAGAAGCGGATACGCCGGAACCGGTATCGTACATGAGCCGCCCATCAGGAAAAAGGACAAGGGCAATTGCCCCGGCAATAGCCCCGGCAATTGCCCCGGCGTGAGGCGCCGCCTGAGACGCCGCCTGAGGCGCCGCCTGAGGCGCCGCATCTTTCGGGCTTCCAGCCGCGTAAAACCCGGCAAGCTCCAGCAGGGCTTCTCCCTCTCCTTCGGCGTAATAACGAAGGCCGGGGGAATCTAAACAGACCGTCTCGGCAAAGGGAATTTTCTTTTCTTCGCGGCCCGCTTCTCGCAACACATTCCTGAACAACGCCGGAACAGTATCTTGAGTATACGAGAGCGCGGCGTTTCTGAAAACCCCGGCGGATATGATTTCTCCTTCATCCTCCAGATTTTTCGCGCTAAAATACACCGTATCCGGCGGAGCGTGATCTTTCCGCAGCGCCCGGTAATACCAGCGATCATCTTTTCCCATGCGAAGCGCTTCTATATCCCAGCCGGCGGCGGCGGGAAGCCCCGCGAATGCGGGAATCTCGGTACCCAATAGCTGAGAATTTCCTTTTTCCCAGCGCCATACACGGGGATCCGGCACGGCTGCCCTGGAGTCCATAAAGAAATCATCGCGGTAGAGGAGGGCCATAGGCGTTTCCCGGAAGACAAAGAGCGCCGCTACCGTATAATCTCCCCAGCGCGGCTCCTCAGCGCGGTACAAGGCAATATCGCCGTCAGTGCCGCCCGGCTGAGCGGGAATACAAACCAGAAACCCTTCCCGGTTGACCGCCATGGTAAGGGTCTGCCCATAGACGCTCATGCCGGCCACATACCGGGCAAGCCGCCACGGCTTAAAGGGTTCCTGAGCCGCCCCGGCGGGATCGTCAATATGTACCGGCCCGTCAGGGCCTAACTCAAACCAAAGGGGATACGCTCCCGGTCTGATGATACATTCAGGTCTCCCGGTGACGGCTACCGGCTGAACGGTATCGGCGATACTATCGGCGATACTATCGGCAATAGCACCGCCGGTAACACCGCCGGTACCTAATGAAGGCCGGGAACAGCAGGTTAGCAACAGTAAAATCCATAAGACGGCAAGGCGGATGGCGTCAAACACCATTCTATTCTAGTATAAGCGCCTCCGCCTTTCCACCGCTCATTTAACCGCACCTTTTAAATTCTGATAACCGGAAATCAATAGACCTGTTCTATGGCGATTTCCATATCGAACTTGCTGAATTATCAAAAAAAGAGTATTCTGCGTTTCTTATGAGATTGCCCGGAGTCACCGGTACAAAAAAAACCGCGCCTTTCTGGCTGTTAGGCGGAATCTGTTGGCTCGTTTATTCCTCCGCCTATTTCGGCAGGATCAATCTGTCGATTACCCTGCGGGCGCTGGAAACAGCTTTGCAATATTCCAAAACATCCCTGGGAATTCTGGCGTCGGGGTTCTTTTTTACGTACGGCGCGGGCCAGCTTATCAACGGTATTCTGGGAGACCGGTATAATCCCCGCTATTTCATCGCCATCGGCATCGCCGGCGCGGGGTTAAGTAACATCCTGTTTATACAGTGCGGCAGTTTGAGCGGCAGTCTGCGCGGCAGTTTGCGCGGCAGTCTGCCGTTGATGTTCCTCTGCTGGGCCGCAAACGGCTACTTCCAATCTATGCTGTGGGGGCCGCTGGTCCGCATTGTGGCGAATCATACGCCGGTAAAACATTTACACAAAATGATGTTGTTTTTTTCCAGTTCATCGGTCGCGGGTTATCTGGTTTCTTACAATATAATCGGAAGGCTGCCGGAACGCTTCGGGTGGAAATCGGCTTTTTTTATCCCCGGTCTTACACTCTTGGCGATAGCGGCGCTGTGGGTTCGGTTCTTTAAGGTTCCGCTCCCCCAGCCGACGCCGGAGGAGGCTCAAAAAAGTCCCGCCGGGATGCCCGCCGGAAAATTTTTCATCAAGAGCGGGCTCTGGATACCCGCGCTGATCTGCGTTCTAGACGGCATCTTTAAGGAAGGGCTTACCCTCTGGGGCCCGGCATTCTTAGCCGAAACGCAAAAACTTTCGATGGATCGGGTTCTCCTTATCATGTCCCTGGTGCCTCTGCTGAATCTGCTCTGCATTGCCCTCAGCGGCTGGATACACCGTCTGTGCGGACATCAGGCGGAACGGACCGTGTTGTGTTTTATGATCATCGAAGCGGTTTTCGCGGCGCTGCTCCTTCTGACATTCCGGGGCAGTTTGTGGCTCATGCTCCCCGGATTCTGCGGAATTTTTACCGCTTCTCTTGCGGCCAATAATATCCTTACCGCTTTTATCCCCTTGAACTTTCAAAAAGAAGGCCGGGTGTCAACCGCCGCGGGGTTTCTGGACTGCGCCATATACGCGGGCGCCGCCATTGCCGGGCCGGGAGCAGGCGCGCTGGTGGAATATACCGGCTGGGGCGGCGTTATAAATGGCTGGGTTATCACCGCCTTGGCTGCGGTTGTCCTTGCGGCGTTCGCGGTACGGCGCTTCAAACAGCAGCCGGGCAACCTCAATCTTGCCAAATAGAGAAACATCATATAATATGAAAAGAGAAACCTGTACAAAACGGGACAACGGGACAACGGGGCAACGGGGCAACATGAGGGAGAGGCGCTATGGCGGAAAATGAGGGAAAGGTGTATATCGATTGGAATGATGGCATCAAACGAGTGATGAACAATACCGCGTTATATACCAAGCTCTTGAACAAGTTTAAGGCGAGCGCCGGTGTAAATGCCGGGAATCTCTCCACAGCTCTCGATGCGGGAGACTACGAAAAGGCTCAGACCGAAGCTCATACGCTCAAAGGGATCGCGGGAAATTTGTCCCTTACAGAACTGTACAAGCAAGCCCTGGAAGTAGAAACCCAAATTAAGACCCGGTCGGTTGATCCCGGCGCGTTTGAGAGCCTGAACGCTTGTTTTACCGAAACTATCGCAAGCATTGACAAGGCTATAGCGGAACATGCCTGAGACCGTTCCTCGACCCGCCGTCCTGGTGGTAGATGACATCGACATGAACGTGATGATCTTGGAAGAGATCCTCACCGATGATTACCAGATACTTACCGCCAATAATGGAAAACAAGCGTTGAATGTCCTGCGAAATTCTCCGGCGCTTCCCAAGATCATCCTGTTAGATGTGATGATGCCCGAGATGTCCGGACGCCAGATGTTCGAATTTCTGAAGGCCGATAGCAGCTTTAAGCGGATTCCGGTGATCTTTATCACCGCCGAAAATGATTCTGAAAGCGAACTCTTGGCCGCCGGCGCGGTTGATTTTATTTCTAAACCCTTCAAGCCGGAAATCGTCAGGCTCCGGGTGCGAAATCAGATCGCGCTCAAGAATTACAGCGACAGTTTGGAGCAAATGGTGGCCGAAAAGACCGCCGAAGCGACAAAAACGTTGGATAACGCCCTCCAGGGCCTAGCAAATGTTATTGAACATCGGGATCTTGAGTCCGGAGAGCATGTAAGACGAACCCAATTGTTTGTGAGAACCCTCACAGACTACCTGATAAACAGCAATTCCATCTATGCGGAAGAACTTCAATCGCTCCAACCGGACATCATTATGAAGTCTATGGCCCTCCACGATGTTGGAAAGATAGCTATCCCCGACCGGATTCTCCTCAAACCGGGAAAGTTAGACCCAGAGGAGTACGCGATCATGAAGACGCATACCACCAGGGGTAAAGAGATCATTGGAGAACTGGGGGATGTTAATTCCTCGCTGTACTTGAAGCACTGCGAAGATATTTGTTACGGCCATCACGAGCGGTGGGACGGCAACGGCTATCCTCGGAGACTCAAAGCGTCAGAAATTCCCCTTCCCGCCCGGTTGGCCGCGTTGGCCGATGTTTATGACGCATTGGTCTGCGCCAGAGTCTATAAGGCGGCTATGCCCTACGACGAGGCGGTTACTATCATCATGAGCGGCAAAGGTTCCCAGTTTGATCCCATTATCACCGATGCGGTAGTACACATCCAGGAACAATTCAAAACCATTTCCCAACGCTATCAATAGCGCGCTATCAATAACGTTTAATTTCTACTTTTCTGTAGTTATTTTTTAAAAAGCTACATTTTTGTATCATTATGTGGGCTGAAGCTCCGTTCCAACCGCAAGGGAATGTTTTTTTACTCACGGTTTCTCAGGCTAAAGCCTTGCAAAACCGTAGTTTTAAGCGGTTGTTACGCGAAAAGGGAAAAGTATCCACGCTTGGCACGGAAATTGCTATCTATAAAATTATTATGGAGGATCTTATGAGTTGCTCAGAAAAATACGGCTGCCACGACAAGGGGATAATTGATTTTACCCAGACCCCGGTGGCTGATCTTTACGGTTCCAATTGCTTTTCCAACGCGGTAATGCGGGAACGGCTGCCCAAGAACATCTACAAGGAAATTGTGGCGGTTCAGAATGGCGAGAAAGAATTAACCCTGGAAGTGGCCGAAGTAGTGGCCGCCGCTATGCGGGACTGGGCCCTCGCCAAGGGCGCTTCCCACTATACCCATTGGTTCCACCCCCTCACGGGGCTTACCGCGGAAAAACACGATTCCTTTATTGCTCCCGCCGGCGACGGCAGAGTGCTGATGGAGTTTTCCGGCAAAGAACTGATCAAGGGCGAGCCCGATGCGTCGAGCTTCCCCTCAGGGGGGCTGCGGGCGACCTTCGAGGCGCGAGGATATACCGCCTGGGATGTGACGAGCCCGGCCTTCCTTAAACAGGACAAAACCGGTACGACGCTGTGCATCCCGACGGCTTTCATCAGCTACTACGGTCAGGCGCTGGATAAGAAGGTGCCGCTCCTCAAGTCTATCGACGCCCTCTCCAAACAGGCTATTCGGGTACTTCGGGCTCTGGGAAACGAGACTTCTAAGCGAGCTTTTTCTTCGGTGGGGGTTGAGCAGGAGTATTTCCTCGTGGACAAGGCCTTTTATGACAAACGTCCGGATCTGTTCCTTACCGGACGGACGGTGTTCGGCTCGATGCCCGCCAAGGGCCAGGAGATGGAGGATCATTACTTCGGGGCCATCAAAGAGCGGGTGGCCGCCTTTATGCGGGAGCTCAACACGGAACTCTGGAAAATGGGTATCCCTGCCAAGACCCAGCACAACGAAGTAGCCCCAAACCAGTTCGAGATTGCCCCGATCTTCACCGGCAGTTCGGTCGCGGTTGATAACAACCAACTCGTGATGGAAACAATCCACAATGTGGCTCGCCGGCACGGCATGGAGGGACTCCTCCACGAGAAACCCTTTGCCGGGGTGAATGGTTCCGGAAAACACAATAACTGGTCTATCGATACCGACGACGGTATCAACCTCTTTAATCCCGGTAAGAATCCGGCGGCCAACGCCCGGTTCCTCCTCTTCGCCACCGCAGTGGTGGAGGCGGTGGATCGCTACGCGCTCCTCATTCGGGCCTCTGCGGCTACCAGCGCTAACGACCACCGGCTTGGCGCTAATGAGGCCCCTCCGGCGATCATCTCTATCTTCTTCGGCGGCCCCCTAACAGAGATCTTCGATAACATCGCCGAGGGAAAAAGCGGCGCTCAGGCCGATACCGGCGCGCAGATCAATATCGGCGTCACGAGCCTCCCCTCTCTGCCCAAGGATGTATCGGACCGAAACCGGACCAGTCCCTTCGCCTTTTCTGGGAACAAGTTCGAGTTCCGCATGGTAGGTTCCTCCCAGTCCATCGCTACTCCCAATACCTACCTCAACGTGGCGGTAGCCCAGGTACTCTCCGAATACGCCGATAAGCTGGAATCGCTTCAAGGAAGCGCGGCGGCCAACAAGAACGAGGCTATTCAGACTATCATCAAAGAATCTTACGCCAAGCATAAGCGGGTTGTGTTCAATGGTAACGGCTATACCGATGAATGGGTAAGAGAAGCGGAACGCCGGGGGCTCCCGAATGTGCGGAACACGGTGGACGCCCTTTCGGTGCTCATCCGCAGCGAGACAATCGCCCTTTTCGAGGCTCATAAGGTACTCACCAAGGAGGAGTTGGAGAGCCGCTACCACATCTACCTGGAGAAGTACAGCAAGCAGATCAACATCGAAGCGGGGGTTACTATCGATATGGCCCGCCGCTACCTTTTACCCGCGGTGAGCGCCTGCGCCGCCGGCCTCGCCCGGGACGCATCCGCCCTGGCCGCTATCGGCGCGGTGAGCGCTCCTCTGGAAAAACAGGCGAAACGCATTGCCGAGCTTTCCTCTGAGCTTTACGACGAAACCGCCAAGCTGGAAACGGCGCTTACCGAAGCTCAGGCTATCGAAGACGCGCTGGGACAGGCAAAAACGTACTTCGAGAAGGTACGCCCCGCCATGGACGCCGTCCGTGCCCGGGTCGATGCGCTTGAAAAACTGGTCGCCAAGGAAGCCTGGCCGTTCCCGGGCTACGAGGAATTGCTGTTTAAGTTGTAAACGTCAAGCAGGCCGGCTCTCAATGAGGTGGAATCATAAGGTTCCGCCTCATTGTATTTTCTTCCTTTTTGATGAATAATAAAAAGCAGTTGCAGTCGTTGAAAAAGGAGTAGCCATGAAAATAAGCTTCAAATTAATTCTCATTATGATAGCCCTCAATGTCGCCGGTATTGGTATTTTAGGGGGGTTCTTACTCCTCCTTTCACGGTCAGAGATCAACAGGCTGGTAAACGATAATGCGGTTAATATCGCCAAAGACAGCGGCAGACAGATACAGGCTTCTCTGGAAACATACCTGGATATGGCGAGGGCGACCGCGCAAATGATGGAACAGTACGATTCTATCAACCCGGAAGACCGGCGAACCGCCTTTAACGCCATGATCAAGGGACTTACCGCGGCGAATTCCGAAATTGTCGGTTCCTGGTGCGTTTGGGAACCGAATGCGCTGGACGGTATGGACGCCCGGTTTATAAATACCCAGGGAAGCACCCACGCCGGCAGATTTGCCCCCTACTGGTACCGGGAGAGCGGGAGCCTCGCCTTTCAAGCGCTGGAGGATGCCGATACAGAGGATTACTACCAAATAGTTATGAAAAGCGGGAATGAAGCCGTTTTGGATCCTTTTTTCTATAAGGTAAGCGGCAAGGATATTCTGATGACCAGCGCGGCGGCTCCTATAAAGATCAATGGCCGGACCATAGGCGTGGTGGGGATTGATGTTAGCCTGGAATCGATTCAAACCCAGATGATGGCGATCAAACCCTTTGGAGACGGACTGATTGCGGTATTCAGTCATAACGGCATTGTGGTCGCCCATTTTGATATGAGCCGGCTGGGGAAACAAATGGCCGAAACCGAAAAGGATATGTGCGGCCCCGCGCTCGATAATTTCGTCAACGCCGTCAAAACAGGGGCAGCCTTTTCCTGGTCTATCTACGATCCCAATGCTAAAACGACAATGTATGCGTTTAGCGAACCTTTTAATCTGGGGCAAACCCGTACCCCGTGGAATTTAGCGGTAGCGGTGGGAGAAAAGAACATTATGGCCCCGGTGATTAGGATGCTTTCTATAGCGATCCTCATCGCTACAATTACTATTATCATTGTCGTCATCGCGGCCTTCTTCCTATCCCGCTCCATCAGCAACCCCATTATTCGCACCGCGGAGATGCTCAAAGATATTTCCGAAGGGGAAGGAGATCTGACCAAAACTATCGACATCCATTCAAAGGACGAAATAGGCGATCTGGCTAAGTACTTTAATCATACCCTGGAAAAGATCAAACACCTCATCATTACCATCAAGGGGCAGTCGGTAAAGCTCTTCGACATCGGGAACGAGCTTGCCGGCAATATGACCGAAACCGCCGCCGCGGTGAATGAGATTAGCGCGAACATTCAGAGCATCAAAGGCCGGGTAATAAACCAGAGCGCCAGCGTCACCGAGACCAACGCTACCATGGAACAGATCACCGTAAACATCGATAAGCTCAACCAGCATGTGGAGCGCCAGAGCGCAAGCGTGTCTCAGTCCTCTTCGGCTATTGAAGAGATGCTGGCCAACATTCAATCGGTTACGGCTACGCTGGTCAAGAATTCCAACAACGTGCGGGAATTGATGGACGCTTCCGAAGTGGGCAGAAACGGGCTGCAGGAAGTGGCCTCTGATATTCAAGAGATCGCCCGGGAGTCTGCGGGGCTTCTGGAGATCAACGCGGTAATGGAAAACATTGCCAGCCAAACGAACTTGCTTTCGATGAACGCCGCTATTGAAGCGGCTCACGCCGGGGAGGCGGGAAAGGGTTTTGCGGTAGTAGCCAGCGAAATTCGCAAACTTGCCGAGTCTTCCAGCGGACAGTCCAAGACGATCAGCACAGTGCTGAAAAAGATCAAGGCTTCCATCGACAAGATCACTACATCCACCGATAATGTGCTTAAAAAGTTCGAGGCTATCGACAGCGGGGTTAAGACGGTATCGGATCAGGAATCGAATATCCGTAACGCCATGGAAGAGCAGGGCGCCGGAAGCAAGCAGATTTTAGAAGCTATCAGCAGGCTCAATGACATTACGGCGCAAGTGAAGGGCGGTTCCGAGGAAATGCTTGAAGGGAGCAAAGAAGTGATCCACGAAAGTAAGAACCTGGAACGGGTGACCGGCGAGATAACCAGTGGTATGAACGAGATGGCCACCGGCGCGGAACAGATCAATGTGGCGGTAAACCGGGTGAATGAGATTAGCGGCCAAAACCGGGACAACATCGATGTGCTGGTACGGGAAGTTTCCCGCTTCAAAGTGGAGTAGAGCCGCCGACGTGACGCCGGGCGTCCGCAATCAGGCGGCGCCCAGCAGCCGTATACGAAGCCCCTCGAAGACGGAGCCGAGGTCTTCAAAGCGGAGGGTCGCATGGCGATCCAGCGGAGTCGGCATATCGTTGACGATAATGATGCGTCCGCCTTCGCGGAGGGTAAGCTGAGGCAGGGACGCGGCGGGATAGACCGTTAAACTGGTGCCCAGTACGAGCATAAGATCCGTCTGCCGCGCCGCCGCTTCCGCTTCGCGCAACGCCCGAGCGGGAAGATTTTCACCGAAAAAAGTGATCGCCGGTTTAAGCGCCCCGCCGCATTTTCCGCAACGGGGGAGTTGCCCCGCCTTAACCAGCGCGGCGGCCTCCTCAAAACCCATCAGATCCGCGCCGGGCAGGATGTCGTCTTTTTTTTCCGCAGCCAGTTCTTCCACCTCGGTAATATCCGAACAGTGGCGGCAATAATGCACCGATGGAGAGCCGTGGATTTCGATAACGCAGCGGCTTCCTCCTTTCTGATGGAGAAGATCGATGTTTTGGGTAATCAGCGCCTTGAGCAACCCCTTCTCTTCCATGACGCCTAAGGTGGTGTGAACTACCGAGGCTTCTTTTTCATGCAGGTTGTAGATAAAGGAGCCGGCTGCTTTGTAATAAAAAGAAGGATCTTTGATAAAATAACCGATGTCGAAGATCTTTTCGGCATCCATATCCTGATATAGGCCGTTTTTTCCCCGGAAATCCCGAATTCCCGATAGGGTGCTGACTCCGGCGCCGGTAAGAGCCGTCATATAACGGGCGCCGGTGATCATGGAAAAGAGGTCATCTAGGCTTGCAGATGAACCGCCCTGACCGGCCTTCTCTTCTCCATGAAATACCGTTTTGTTCATCTTAATAGAAAGAGCGGCAAACTTCGGCGGCGGTAGCGGCATCGGGAGTATAGGCGTCGGCGCCTATCTCGTCGGCAAATGTCTGGGTTACCGGCGCTCCGCCGATCATTACTTTTACCTTGTCCCGAAGACCCGCCGCATTGAGGGCTTCGATGACGCTCTTCTGGGCCATCATCGTGGTGGTAAGCAGCGCGGAAAGACAGAGCACCTTAGCGCCGGAAGTCCGTACGGCTTCGATGATCTTGGCCTCATCGCAGTCAACGCCCAGATCGAGCACCTCAATGCCTTTCCCTTCCACCATCATTTTCACCAGGTTCTTCCCGATGTCGTGGAGGTCGCCCTTTACGGTACAGATAACCGCCTTACCCACCGGTTCAACCCCCGCCTTGGCCAGGGAAGGCTTAAGCGCGGTGGATGCGGCGTTCATAGCCCGGGCGGCGATCAGCACTTCGGGAACGAAGACTTCACCCCGCTTAAATTTTCCGCCGATGACGCTCATGCCCGCGATAAGCCCTTTTTCCAGAATATCAGGAGCGGAAGCTCCCGCATCAAGGGCTTTTTGAACCGCCGCGCCAATATCTTTGGCCTTTCCTTTTTGCAACAGTTCTGAAATTTCGTTATACTGAACAGAAAAATCTCCCATAAACAAACTCCTTCACATATTGATAATATGATTCTATACACAAGCCAATGATATATCAACTACCGGTGGTTGGGCGCCCGCAATTCCTATGGACGATATTTTGCCGCCTGAAAACTCGTCGAGCTTTATCCAAGTAAGCTCGTGCTTGTTATGCCAGAGGTGCGCCACCAGGGATCCCGGAATAGCGGCAAAACGTCGGGGGATATCGAAGCCTTCGTCTGAATCTCCTGTGTTAGCAACGCCGAGGCTATACCCCCTGCCCTGCAGCTTAATCGTACACACATAATTCCGGCAAAGCCCCGATGTAAGCCATTTTTCGATCCACCCGAAAAGCCGGGAAGGATAACAAATGACATCACAGAAAAGCCAATCAATGGGGCCAATGTCCTCCGGCCTGAGGGTAAAGGCGTCGTGCCGGATATACTCCACACCGGGCATAGCGGCGATACGAGCTTCCAGAGGGGCGCGGTCAATAGCAAGCACCTGGGCGCCCAAGCCGGCAAGCGCCCAAGTCCAACCTCCGGGACTAGCTCCCGCATCCAAGCAGCGATCTCCTGGTTCGGGCCATCTCCTGGAACGTACCAGCGCCTCCCAGAGTTTGAGATAAGCCCGGCTTGGAGGCCCTTCTTTATCTTCAATAAATTGGATTGCTCCGCCGGGGAAGGGGCTGGTGCATCGGGCGGAGGCTATCATTGTACGGGCATCCAGCAACGTCCAGCTTCCAATAGCGGATTCCGGCAGCAACCAGGGGAAGGGTCTTGGTTTTTCGGAAATCGGCGGCAGCTTTGAGGCGATAAGACTGCCTCGCCGAAACTGGGTGAAAAGCGCCGGAGCCCAATTTCGCTGAATAGCGCGGAGGGCGCAGGCGGCTTCATTTATAGAGTCAAATTCTAGGCGGAAGGGTTGAAGCCAGAGATTTCGGTACCAGAAGATTTGTTCCGGTTCGGCGCCGGAGGAATCTACAGAGTCCTCCGTGACATAATACAGAGAACCCCAAACTTCTTTCCAATTTCCGAGTTCCCGCCGCAGACGATCCTCAAATCCGTCCGCGGCCTGGTAAATCCGACCCGCCAGGGGAACGGCGTTTTTAAAAACGCGCTCCATTCCGGCAATCCCTCATGAAGAGCGCCAACTCAAGTAATCCACATAGCGCTGAAAAAGCTTTCCCTTGGGGGACGCGATAACCGCAAACCCGGCTTCGCAGGAGTATGCGCTCACGCGAACCCAACGGGATTCAACAGCCAGCTCAAATTTGCCGATATTTGCGGTGGATTCGGGAAGTATCTCTATCTTGTACTCTCTGTGGGGCTTTATATCCACCTGCATTGTACATTCTATACAGCAGCCGGTTATACTAATGTCTTTGAGCAGGGCTTCCCCTTCGAACACATCAGCGATTCGAGCCTGAGCATGAGAAGGATGCCGAACACTTCTTTCATTAAACGTACTATTATCGGGCATATTCCGTTATCCTCGTCTCCCGAATGATAGTCACTTTGATCTTACCGGGATAGCGCAGATCGCTTTCGATCTTTTTGGCGATCTGTTTGGCCAAATCCTTGGACTGATCGTCATTGATTATATCGTTGTTAACGATGATACGAAGTTCCCGTCCGGCTTGAATGGCAAACGCCTTGTCCACCCCGGTAAAGCCCGTCGCGACATTCTCCAGATTTTCCAGCCGCTTGATATAGTTGTCCATGGTTTCTTTTCGGGCGCCGGGACGGGCGGCGGAAATGGCGTCGGCGATCTGAACCAATACCGACTCGATGCAGGAAGGCTCCATATCGTTATGGTGGCTGCCGATAGCATTGATGATCCGGGGATCTTCTCCCATCTTTCGAGCCATGTCCATGCCGATTTCCGCATGGTTCAGATCCGAGTCGGTCTCCACCCCTTTACCGATGTCGTGGAGCAACGCCCCCCGCTTTGCCAGATCCCGATTGGCCCCGATTTCAGCGGCAAGGCTTCCGGCGATCACCGCTACTTCTTTTGAGTGATAGAGGACGTTCTGCCCGTAACTGGTACGGAAGTAAAGCCGTCCCAATGCCCGGATCGCATCCTGGCTGATGTTGTGGATCCCTAGATCGAAGAGTACCTTCTCCCCTTCCTCAAAGATTTTTTGGGAGATGTCTTTGGTAACTTTAGAGACTATCTCCTCGATCCGCGCGGGATGGATACGCCCATCAGTGATAAGCCGTTCCAGGGCAATCTTGGCGATTTCCCGGCGTACCGGGTCGAAACAAGAAATAACCACCGCTTCGGGGGTATCATCGATGATGATGTCTACCCCGGTAAGAGTCTCCAGGGTACGGATGTTTCGTCCTTCCCTGCCGATGATCCGCCCCTTCATTTCGTCATTGGGCAGCGTTACCGTGGCAACCGTCACATCGCCGGTCACTTCCGTGGCTAGACGCTGGATAGTGGTTATCAGGATATCCCGAGCCTTCTTCTCCGCTGAAAGGTTCGCCTCTTGCTCTATCTTGTTGATGAGCGCCTGAGCATCGTGCTTTGCGTCATTCTCCAGATCTCCAACAATGAGCGCTTTCGCCTCTTCCGCGCTGAGTCCGGAAATTCGTTCCAATTCGGCCCGATACCGTTCTTCCTGCTGCCCAAGGACATCGTCACGGGCCTGTAATGCCTGTTCCCGGTCGAGCAGTAACTGTTCGGTTTTATCAATTTGAGCCGTTTTTTTATCTAAGCTCTCTTCTTTTTGCATGACACGACGTTCGTATCGCTGCAGTTCGGCCCTGCGTTCCCGAGTTTCCCTCTCCTGCTGGTTTCGTTCACGGATAACTTGTTCTTTTGCTTCAAGAAGGATTTCCTTCTTTTTAGCTTCAGCTTCTTTTATCGCATCCTGTTTAACCCGCTCGGCTTGTTGTTCCGAAGCGGTCAATTGAAATCTGGCGTACAGCCATCTAATAAACCAACCTAAGGATAACCCGGCAAGAGGGAGCAAAACATACAGTATCCACATACTCCACCCCTTACCACTCATGTTATAATTCATTCTATGTTAATCCAGACAGGATAGCTTGTCAAGGCGGCGCGTGAGTCCTGAGAAAGTCTATTGCCTTTACAACTTCGTTTTGAGGGCTTCCATAACCAGGGGGGGAACCATGGAAGCTATATCCCCATGGAAAGAGGCCAATTCCTTAATAAATGAGGAGCGAAGGACAAAGTACTTGGGATCGGTGGTCATAAAGACGGTCTCTATACCTGGAGCCAGGGCTTTGTTCATCATGGAAAGCTCAAATTCGTAAGAAAAATCGCCTATACCTCGAACCCCCCGCAGGAGAAGCCGTATTCCGCGTTTTTTCATATAGTCCACGATAAGGGTATCGCAGAGAGCCGCCGACACGTTACCCCAAGGCCGGATCAAATCATTGATCATACCGAGCCGTTCCTCAGCGGTAAAAAGGTATTTTTTGTCCCGGTTTTCCGCTATCACCACGGTTAGATCATCAAAAAGAGAAGCCGCCCGCTCAATAATATTGAGATGTCCGAATGTAGGAGGATCGAAAGAACCAGGAAAAACGGCTTTTAACATTCTTTCTTTACCGTATCTAAGTTGACAGATTCAAGTCAAGGGCTTAGAATCTTAAAGATATGAGGTTTGTGTTTTTTGTATCGGTGTTTTTGTTGGTTTTATTTGTTTCGTGTAGGGCGATTCCGGCTCCTCAACCGGTTGAGGAGGTTCCGCAGCCGGAAAGTATTGCGCCGCCGGCGGAACCGGTTCCGCCGGTTGAATCGGTTGAACCGCCGATTGAACCGGAACCGGCGCCTGAACCGATTCTATTAATAGAAGAAAAAGATGACGATGACGAAAGTACGTTTGATCCCGCTTCCGTAACGGTAGAAGAATTTAATACGGTTAAAATGGAAGTTCAGCGGTTAATCTCCAATCTAAATACGATTATCCATTCCAAAAATTATAAGGGATGGGTATCGTACTTAGCCCCGGCGTATGTTGAGTATATCAGTTCCCCGGAATTTCTAACAGAAATCAACCGGGAACCTCGCCTAAAGTCTCAGCGGATCGCCTTGTCCGGCCCTGAGGATTATTTTAGCCGGGTGGTGGTTCCTTCCCGGGATCATGACCGGGTAGATGATATAGAGTTTATCACCCATAAACGGGTTAAGGCTTTTACGATATTGAGGAATGGGGATAGGTTACGGCTCTATGATCTGCTCAAGACCGATGAGGGGTGGAAAATTATTAGATAAGCGCGGGTAGATTGGTTATTATTGAGGCAACCTTGCGGCGTCCATGAGATGTCCGTATTATGGATAGTGCGAAAATCTTATTAAAAGGAGAGAGGTAATGATTGGTGTTAAGCGTTTTATTGCGGCGGCAGGGGTATTCTTTACGTCCGCAATGCTGCTGATGGGACAGGACAAACAAGAAATGTCGGTGGAAGAGTCTTATCTGCAGGAGTCTATGGATTTTTTGATCATCAGGGAGCAAAGCCGGGCCGACAACCGGGAAGCGAAACTCGCCGCGTTGGACTATATCGGACAAGCCATTGAGGGCGGTAAGACCGGGGAGGATGTACGAAGCGCCCTGGAATACCTTGCTATGGATGGAATTTTGAATAAAACCACTGAAAATGGCCGGCTTATCAACAATAACCCTGATATTCGTCTCAAGGCGGCAACGTATCTGGGAGAATTAGGAACCGCTGAGGCAAAGGACACGCTTATTAAGCTTCTTTTAATCGATCCGGAGCCCATGGTACTAACCGAAACGGTTAAATCTCTGGGTAAGATTGGTCTCAACGATAATAACGAAACGGTAAACGCTATATCATGGATCGTGACTCGTTTTGATGTTCTCAACCCTGATAACCTTCTGGCGCTGTCCGCTTTGGATACCTATGAGATACTCGCTGATAAAGACGGCGGCATCAAGGACGCTACCGCTCTTAGGTCTATTATCCGTATAGCTGACGGCCGCTATATCAAACCTGTACAGGAACGCGCCCGGCAGCTTCTCGCAAAACTGCGGAAATATTCAGTTCAAAACCAGAACCAGCAAAGTTCAAGATAGGTGGCATATTCCGTCTTTAGACGAGAAAATGCATCGGACTAAAGTCCGCAGTCTGTCCACAAAGCAACCGGCTTTGTGGACAGATACTATTCGAGGTTGTTGCAAAATCAACTGAGTTTTTGCAACAACCTCTATTAATTCGTGTCTGTCCATACTGTAGACACATTATGGACAGACCACCTTAAAAAACGCATTTTCGCAGCCGTTAGGCGAGAAAATGCAAGGTCTGTCCGCAAAGTAACCGACTTTGTGGACAGACACTAATTCAGCGCTATTTTCAGAAAAATGCCCGTGAAAAGGGCGGCTTATTCTTGGCTGGCGGCTAAAATTTGACATTCCTCATCCATTTTGGTATTATTCCGTCTATAAAGAGGCCTAGGGTAAGGAGCGTATATGAAAGTGATAGCTTTTAACGGAAGCCCTCACCGAAACGGAACCACCAGCGCGGGAATCGGCGCTATCACTGAAGAGCTCGAAAAAGAGAACATTACGGTGGAAACTGTTCATGTTGGCGGTGAATACGTTCATGGCTGCGCGGGCTGTGGAAAATGCCGGGAGCTTAAAAGATGCGTCTTTGATGATATTGTTAATCAGTGTATTGGGAAGATAAATCAGGCGGACGGGCTTATCCTCGGTTCTCCGGTATATTATGGAGGTATTGCTGGAACCTTCAAGTGTTTTCTCGACAGGCTTTTCTTTTGCGGCTCAGATACCAAATATAAGGTTGCCGCAGTTGTGGCTGCCCTACGCCGATCCGGGGGTATCGCCGTCCATCAGTCGCTCTGTAACTATCTGAACCTAGGTCAGATGATCATCACTCCTACCCAATACTGGTCTCTGATCCATGGTAACAGCGTCCAGGAAGCTCTGGAGGACAAAGAGGGGATGCAAGTTATGCGGGTTACCGGCAGGAATATGGCCTGGCTCCTTAAAGCGGTTGCCGATGCGAGACAGAAAGCCCTTCCCCCGACAGAACCGAGGGTTTGGACAAACTTTATCCATTAAAAACAGTCCTTTTTGATTGAATAAAATCGTTATTTCAAGTATGATAAGGTTTGTAGACCAGGATTTGGTTAAAAATTTCAGCGAGGTTTTAGGAAATGTTGGACATCGGTCCCATCCATCGTACAGAATACGAGTTAGGCGATGACCGATCCGAACCTGTTGTCATTGCCGAAGCGCCCGGTCGAATCCATTATCTGGGCGAGCATGGTGAGCCAAAGGCCGGATTATTCCTCTCTTCCACGATTGACCGGTATATCCGGCTTGCCGTTAGTCTGCGAAAAGACAGTTCACTGCGTTTTTACGCGGCGGACTTGGGGGAACGTAAGCGGACAACCCTGGTGAATCTCAAATATAAGCGAGAAGACCGGTGGGCTAATTATATCAAGGTGGCCATCCATGTGTTTGCCGAATTGGGTTGTCCGGTAAAGGGGCTCAATTTTACGGTGGCCGGTGATATTCCGCAGCAGATAGGTTTGGCCTCTTCTTCGGCCATAGAAGTCGCCGCAGCGGTAGCCTTGAAAGGTTTTTTTAATGTCGGTGTAAGCGATGAGGAATTGATCAAGCGCCTTGCCGCCGCGCAAACCCTGTTTTTTGGGAAAAATACCAATTTTGTGGATTACCTTGTCGCTTTTTCCGCGAAAAAAGATACCTTTCTTGTCGTAGACGAAGACTCTATGGAGACGAAACGGATCAAATCACCTTTTGCCAAGTACAAAATCCTCGTTATGGACTCACGAGTTCCTCGGTTTGGGGTGGAAGAGGAACTGAAACAGCGGCGGCAAGACATCAAAAAAGGATTAGAGCTTCTTTCTCAGAAGAAACCGGGGCTTAACTTTCGGGATTATGCCGCTACCGACCTGGTGGAATCTATGGGTGACTTACCCGAAGAGATCCGCCGTCGTTGTATGCACATTGTTCAGGAACTGAGGCGGGTAAATGATGCCGAAGATGCATTGCGCCGCTCCGACCTGTCCGTTCTTTCCAGAGTTTTTCTTCATTCTCACGAAAGTCTGCGGGATCTTTACGAAGTTTCCTGCCCGGAAATCGACTGGCTGGTTAAGCGGGCACTGGAAACCGAAGGAGTTCTCGCCTCACGGATGACCGGTCAGGGTTTTGGGGGGTGTACCGTTACCGTCATTGCCGAAGAAGCTATTGGCGAGTACCGCCGACGCCTTGAAGATTATGAACGAATCTTTGGTTTTCATCCCTTGATATATGAGGTAAAACCCGCCGGGGGGACGCAAGTGGTACAAGCGGCGGCGCCGACGCCGGCGATACCATCGGCTTGAGTTAAGAATAGGGAGGAATAATGGAAGCAACCCTCCAGGAAGGAAAACGGTTGTTCGGTCTAAAACGGTGGGAAAGGGCATTACAGGAACTGTTGCAGGTCAATACGGAAAATCTTATCGCGGAAGAGACTACCGAGTTGGCCTATTATCTGGGATTGAGCTTCGCCAAGCTTGAACGCTATGATGATGCCCTGCTCTACCTGGAGCAGGTTGTTACCGCTTCAACGGATCCTCTCAAGATATACCAGTGCCGTATGGCCATAGCGTATATATACGCGGCCACCAACCGGTCTAAGATGGCGGAGTATGAACTTGATCAGCTTATCAAAAACGGGTTTGAGTCGGCGCAGATCTATACAACTCTGGCGTTTGCCGCGTGGTCTCAGAAGAAATACGATAAAGCTGTTGAGTTATACCAAAAAGCCTTGGACCTGGATGAAAATAACGCCACCGCTCTTAATGGAATGGGTTTTATCCTTGTAGATACAAATCGGGACATCCAGCGGGGGATGCGGTTTTGCAGGAGGGCGGTGGATAAGAAGCCCCAAAATCCGGCGTATTTGGATTCCCTCGGCTGGGCATATTTCAAACTCGGTGATAATACCGAAGCTCGGGCTTGTCTCCGTAAGGCAATAGAACTCGCGCCTAAGGCGTCTGAGATAAAAGCCCACATGCGAATAGTGGTAGGGGACTGATATATGGAGGATTCTGGAGTTATGTCGTTAGTTGAGAAAAGGCCCCTTATCATTCCGGCGCTTCTTTTGTTCGTTGTCTCCCTTCACGCCCAGCAACCGGGGGTTCTTTCTCCATCTCCTGACCGAAGCGCTATGAATGCCCGTGAGGAATTCCGGGTAGGGGTCTTGGCTTACAATCGTTTTGCCTTTAACGAAGCGCTCCTTTCTTTTGAACGGGCGCTTGCCTTCCTTCCGGGGGAGCCGTTGATCCTCGAATGGCTTGGTAGGGCTTATTACCGTTCCGGTATGGAAGATACGGCCCTCAGACAATGGCAGGCCGCCGCCGATTGGTACGGTTCCGGTTCAGGGGAGGCCATACTTCTTGCCGGCAGGATAGAGACGGTGCGAAATCGCCGCGGGCTTTTTGCCGATTCGGACGGGGATCTCCGGTATGTAGAGGCGGGGAATTTTCCTGGCCGTTACGACAATGTGGTAGCATTCAGGCAGCCCAGCGCCGTTCTGACGCTCGATGACGGTTCCGCCTGGGTAGTGGCCTATGGCAGCAACGAGCTTATTCAACTGGATGTGAACGGCGTCATCCGTCGACGGAGCAGAGGGCCTATCAACGGCTTTGATCGGCCTTACGATGTGGTCTGCGGACAAGACGGCAGGCTTTTTGTCTCGGAATACCGGGGAGGCCGGATCAGTGTACTCAACAAAGATGGGGTATGGCAGCATTATATCGGTTCCAAGGGACTCGGTACCGGTCAGATGGTGGGCCCCCAGAATCTTGCCATGGACGAGCAAGACTACCTGTACGCGGTGGATTACGGTAACCGGCGGATTGCCAAATTTGATCCCGACGGTGTTTTTATTCTCAATTTCGGCAGCCAGAACGCGGATTTCTCCGGGCTTCTTTCCCCAACGGGGATCGCCGCCCGTGACGGCGTGGTGTATGTAGCCGATAGCGCTTCCAAGCAGATCCACCGCTTTGATGGAAATGGCCGGTACTTGGGCATCCTGGTAAGCGAGGGGTTACGTGGGCCTGAAAGTATGAGGTTCTACGACAGCAACCGGCTTTTGGTGGCGGATACCAACAGAATTCTCCTTATCGATGTTCGATCTTCGGTCGTTACCGAACTGGGAACCGCCGGCAATATCCGGGGGAGTTCTCGGATCCGGCTTATCGGGGCGGAGCCGGATCGGAACGGCAATATTCTAGCGGCAAATTTTGCCGCCGATGAGGTTCTGATCATGACCCCCATTGACGAGATGGCATCGGGCCTTTTTGTGCAGATAGATCGGATCATTCCAGATAACTTCCCCATTGTTACGGTGGAGATCCAAGTACAGGATAGGCAGCGGCGGCCCATCGTCGGGCTAGACTCCCGGAATTTTCTTTTGAGCGAAAATGGGAGGACGGTAAGCGGGCAGAATTTCCTCTACGCCGGATACCGAGCTACCGAAGCGGATATAGCCGTACTTGTAGAACGCTCCCCTTCTTCCTACGCGCTGCGGGATGATATTACCTCGGCTGTCCGGGACATAAACGCTTCAGCGGGTAGGATTGTTTCCATGGTATCCGCCGGGGATCAGCCTTTCCGGGAACGGTTTTCGCTCGCTATTCCACAGGGCGCCGCGCAGGGGAATTCGCCTCCCGCCGCGTCCACCCTTGCTTTGGCGGCCCGGGGAAACAGCGATTCTTACAGTCCCCGGTGGCGCTTTGATCTGGGTCTGAGGCTTGCGGCTACGGATCTGTTGGAAGGGTCAAAGAAGCGGGCAGTGGTCTTTGTCAGTACCGGCAGTCTGGGAGAGTTGGCCTTTGAACAGTACAGCCTTTCCGAACTTGCGGCATACCTTGCCAATAACGGCATTGTCTTCCATGCGGTGATCCTCGGTGGGAATGAGGTGTCTCCTGATATTCAGTATCTCTGCGGCGAGACCGGAGGCCGCATCTTACCCCTGTACCAGCCGGAAGGGATAGGTTCAGCCTTAACGGGTCTTAAGGGAATCCCTTCGGGTTCTTACACACTGAGCTTCAGATCTCTTCTTCCCACCGAATTTGGCCGGGCCTATCTCCCTCTGGAGGCGGAAGTGTACCTGCTTGACCGGTCAGGCCGGGATGATACCGGCTACTTCCCGCCAATGGAGTAAGCACTGCGGGGAAACCGCACCGGTCTACGGCGCTGTTATTCAGAGCGTCAACAATGAGTTCGGAGAGTTCTAGTTTTTCGTAGAGTTCTCCCGCTTCTCCGGAATCTCCCCTCAGGATAGGATGTGGAGGGCTAAAGATAACGCAGCAATCCTCGTAGGGGAGGATCGATGTTTCGTAGGTGCCGATAGATTCGGCAACGCGGATGATCTGCTCTTTATCCATGCCGATAAGGGGACGGAAGACGGGAAGGCTCACCCGGCTTTGAGCGCAACTGATGTTTTCCGCCGTCTGACTTGCCACCTGCGAGAGGCTTTCTCCGGTGATAAGGCATTTGCAATGCCGCCTGAGGGCCAGCTCTTCAGCACATTCCATCATAGCCATCCTAAGAAGTACGGTCGTCCAGGGGAGGGGCGCCCGCTCCTTGATTCGCATCTGTACCGCCGTAAAACCCACGGTGAAGAGGCGTATCCCGAGAGAGTAGGAACCCAGTATCTCCGCGATACGGATTACCTTTTGCCGAGCCTCTTCAGCAGTGTATGGATAGGCATGGAAGTATACCGCATCGAGAGCCATGCCTCGGGAGAGCATCATGTAGCCTGCCGCCGGTGAATCAATGCCTCCCGAAAGGAGGAGGAGGCCCCGTCCGGCTGTTCCCGACGGCAATCCCCGCCGTCCCTTCTGTTCCATGGCGTATATATAGGCTCTTTCACGGATTTCCACTTCGATAATCGCCTGGGGGGTATGGACGTCCACAGCGAGAGCCGGTACAGCTTCCCGGATTGCTTGACCCGCGTCACAACGGATGCCATAGGAATCAAGGGGAAAACGCTTATCGGTTCGGCGCGCCTCTACTTTGAAGCTCTTTATTCCCCGTTCCGCAAGTTCCCGGGCGACTTCAATACAAGCCCCCCGCACGGCGCAAGGGGTCTTTTCAACAGCCTTGGTTCTGGCCCAGCCGGTTATTCCCATAAGGCGATCCAGGGCGTCCTCTACCTGTCCGGCTCCTTCCGAAGGAGTACGGACATAGAAGCGGCCATTGGTTACCGTTACCGACGCCTTGGAACCCCGGAGCAGCGTTACCAGGTTTTGCCTGAGTATCCGTTCAAAGCCGGCCCGGTTTCCCTTTTTTAGGCTGAGTTCCCCTATTTTTAAGAGATAGGTATACCATTCCATCATAGTTCCCGTAGTATCTTCCCAATCGCTTCAATGAGCGCCTCAATATCCTCCACCCCGGTACTCCAGCCTTGGGATATACGGAATCCTTCAAAGCTGAGCGTATCGTCCAGTCCCATGGCGGCCAGCACAGGCCGGGTTTTAGCGCCGGAAGAACAAGCTGAGCCGGTAGAAACCGCGAAGCCTGCATCGTCCAGACTGCGAACCATCACTTCTCCAGGGATACCATGGAATGCGGCCTGGAGAATAAATGGAGAGAACCGGGGATCTTCCGCCTCACGTTCAACCGGAATGAGCCTGCACCGCTCCATGGATGTGAGGGCGCTTATAAGAAGCTTCCAGCGTTCAACCGCCAGGGCGTATGTTTCGGCAACAACAGCGGGATGGGCCCGGCGTTCCAGACATTCCGCCAAAGCCAGCGCGCCTCGGGTGTTTTCGGTTCCTGGCCGGACGCCGCCCTCCTGACCGCCCCCGGTATAGATCGGTTCGAGCGGTTTTCGCAAATAGAGGAGGCCGATACCTCTGGGGCCGCCGAGCTTGTGGGCGCTGAAAGAGGCTGAATCCAAATCCCAGCGTTGTATATCCAGAGGAATCTTTCCGACGGCTTGTACCAGATCGCTGTGAATATGTATCGGCGGCCCATCAATATTCCGCAGGAATTTCGTGAGCTTCGGCATATCCATTACCGCGCCGGTTTCGTTGTTTACCGCCATTATCGCCGTAAGTCGAGGCTTTCCCTGTTTTGCTATAATTCGAGAGAGGGAACGCTCCGATACGCGGCCATCGCCTTCCACGCCCGCGCAAAACACCGGGAACCCAAGCCGCTCAAGCAACAGCGCGTTCTCCCGAATCGAAGGATGTTCCACCGCCGAATAGAGGAGGGCAGGAAGCGCCGCGCCTCCTGAATAGCGCTTTTGCCGTACCAGGAGGGAATGAAGTACCAGTGCGTTTGATTCGGTTCCGCATGAGGTAAAATAAAGACGTTCCGCCGGGACTTCTAGTACCGCCGCGCAGCGCTGGCGGGCGTCTTCCAGCGCTTTTCGAGCGCGCCTGCCTTCGGTATGCTTTGAAGAGGGGTTTCCAAAGGGAACCTCCATTTCCAATAGGGTCGAAACCGCTGTTTCGGGAGGAGCGGCGGCGGCCCAATCAAAGTAACGGCGTTCCACCGCTCTTGAGACTCGCCCGTTTGAGCGCCGCCAGGTTCATATAATGGATGACGGTAAAGCAGCTTATGCCGGTAAGGTAGGCCGCTCCTAATGGAACAAGGGATAGAAGCCCCTGAATTTTAACCGAGAAGAATACTAACGCGCCAATGATGATCTGTAACCCATACGCCAGGGCGAGCACTCCCCGGTCTTTCAGCCCTATATTCAACAATTTATGGTGGATGTGTAATTTGTCAGGGCTGTCGATTCGCCGGCCATCCCTCAGGCGGCGCCATATCGCGGCAAAAGTATCAAATATGGGAAGCTGCAACAATGCGGCGGCATGGAGCAAGGGAAAATCCGGCTGGGCGTTTGTTTTATTGATAAAGGGCAGTAACGCCAAGATGAAGCCGAGAAAATACGCCCCTCCATCGCCCATGAAGATCTTTGCCTTGGGTATGGGCAGGTTAAACACCAGAAACCCCCCAATAACCGCCGCAAGACAGATACAGAGCAGGGTAGCGGTTTTGGAACCAGGAAAAGAAGCGAATACCGCCGCATAGCTCAGCGCGGCCAAAGCCGAAACGCCTCCCGCAAGGCCGTCTACCCCATCGATAAAATTGACGGCGTTCGTAAGCCCCACCAGCCAGAGGAGAGAAAGAGGATACCAGAACCACTTCATGCTTGAGAGCAAAGGAATATCAGGGAAGATAAACCGGGAAAAGGTGTAACCGGGAAAGATCACGCAGAGCCCCGCGATGATCTGAAGCCCCATTTTTATCCGAGGCGCCAGCGGGCGAAGGTCATCATATATACCGCAGAGCAGGATGAGCAGCATAGCGAGGACAACCGGTAAAAAACGCCACCCAAAATGATCTTCCGGTGAGATAAAGCTGATTACAAAAACGACTATGATAAAAGCTCCGGCAAAGCCAACGCCGCCGAGCCGGGGAACATCGCCGGTATGGATTTTTCGTTCATCTATGGTGTCATACCAGGATTTTTTACGGGCAATATAAAGCATCAATGCCACAAAGCACACTGAAAGCAAAAAAGAAGAAAAAACCGCGATAGCGATTGTCATCATGGTAATAATGCCTGCCACTAAAAAAGATACACACTTAATATATTCCTAAGTATATAAAAAAACGCGATAAAGTATAGGCCCTCCTTGAAAAAAAGACAGAAAAATCGTATTTAGTGTCTGTCCCCAAAGTGACCGACTTTGTGGACGACACTATTTAGAGACATGATGGAGTTTTAACTATGCTGGTACTCAAATTTGGGGGTACATCGGTGGGTTCCGCCGAAGCGCTGGAGCGGCTTATCGCTATCGTGGGCGATAAAGAGCACAGGGAAAAAACACGGGTGGTGGTGGTTTCCGCCCTAAACGGGGTTACCGACGGCCTCATCACTTTGGCTCGGAAGGCCGCCGGCGGAGAAAGCTACAAGGCGGCCTTGGAAGCCATGCAAGAACGGCACAACGCGCTCTGCGCCGCCTTTTTGGAGGGAGAAGCGCGAAGGGAAGCTGACGCGGTTACCGGCGCCGCTTTCACAGAGCTTTCCTGTATTCTCGATGGGATTGCCATCCTGCGGGAGCTTTCGAACCGTACCCTTGACTATGTCATGAGCTTTGGAGAACGGCTTTCCGCCGGCCTTATTGCCCGAATTTGTTCTGCCCGGGGCGTTCCCGCAGAGTATCTGGACGCCCGCAAGCTCATCATTGCCGATGATAACCACGGGGCCGCCCACTTCTACACCGCCGAAAGCTACGGAAACATTGTCCGTTACATAGAGCGGCGCCCGCTTATGCAGGTGGCTACCGGGTTCATTGCCGCCACATCCGACGGGCATACCGTTACCCTGGGACGGGGCGGCTCAGATATGAGCGCCGCTATTTTCGCCGCAGCCCTTGACGCTGATGAACTGGAAATATGGACCGATGTAGACGGAATCCTAACGGCCAACCCCAAGCTCGTAAAAAACGCCTTTAAGATCGATGTCATCTCCTACGAGGAGGCCATGGAACTTTCTTATTTTGGCGCTAAGGTTCTCTATCCTCCCACCGTACGGCCCGCCATGGAGAAAGGCATCCCTATTTGCATCAGGAACACGTTCAATGCCGCCGGTACCGGCACCCGGATCATCCAGAATGCGGAACCGGGCGCTTACCCCATCAGGGGGATCAGCTCCATGGGGAACGTTACCCTGGTACGGGTTCAAGGTTCCGGTATGGTGGGAGTGGCAGGCTTTTCTTCCCGGCTCTTTAACGCGCTCGCCCAGCGGCAGATCAATATCATCCTTATTACCCAGAGTTCCAGTGAGTATTCCATCTGCTTTGCCGTGGAACCCCACGACGGGGCGGCGGCGGCGGCGGCTATTCGGGAAGAATTTGCCCCGGAGATAGGCTTTGCCGCCATAGAGCAGCCGGTGGTGGAACCGGATCTGGCGATCATTGCCGTAGTAGGTTCCCGGATGAAACACACTTCGGGGATTTCGGGTAAGGTCTTTCACGCATTAGGACGGAACGGGATCAATGTTATCGCCATCGCTCAAGGTTCATCAGAACTCAACATCTCGGCGGTCATATCCCGCCAGGACGAGGCCAAGGCATTGAACGCTATCCATGAGGCGTTCTTCCTTTCGGGTATCCGCTCGGTGAACCTCTTCCTTATTGGTACGGGCCTTATCGGGGGAACCCTGATGGAGCAAATCGCCGATCACCGGGAGATTCTGGCGGACGAGCACAAGATTAGGATCAACCTGGTGGGCGCCGCCAACTCCCGGCGCATGATCTTTAACGCGGATGGTCTCGATCCCCGAACCGTAAAGTCTCTGCTGGGAAATCCCTCGTCTCCGGGGTTGCGTCCCTTTCAGCTCACGGAATTTATCGGAGAGATGAAGCGCTTCAACCTCCCCAACATGGCCTTTTGCGACTGTAGTTCCGGCGGGGATGTGGCGGATTCTTACGCGGAGATCCTCCAGGCCGCCATTCCTATCATCACCCCCAACAAAAAAGCGAATTCCGGTTCTCTGGATTACTACCGGACCTTGACCGGTTATTCCAAAGACCGTGGAATCCCTTACCTCTACGAAACCACGGTTTGCGCGGGTCTCCCGGTAATCTCCACCCTGCGGGATCTCTTCCTGTCGGGGGATAGGGTTAAACGTATCGAGGCGGTCTTATCGGGCACGTTAAGCTATATATTTAACAACTTCGATGGACCCAAGCCCTTTTCCGAACTGGTTCGGGAAGCTCGGGCCAAGGGTTTTACCGAGCCGGATCCCCGTGACGATCTTAACGCCATGGACGCCGCCCGGAAGGCGCTGATTCTGGCGCGGGAATGTGGTATGCCCCTGGAATTTCCCGCCGTAGCCCTTGAACCCATCCTGCCCGCAGCTTGTTTTGAGGCCGACGGCGTGGATTCTTTTTTTGAAGAACTCAAAAAAGCCGATCAGGACTTTGAAAAACGGCGGGCCGCAGCCGCGGCGGAAGGCAAGGTTTTGCGCTATGTGGCGATTATCGAAGAAGGGTCAGCCAGGCTCTCCCTCCGAGGGGAGCCCCAGGGGAGCCCCTTCCGTTCTCTGGTGGATGCGGATAACATCGTGGTGATCACCAGTAGCCGCTATTCAACCCTTCCCATGGTGATCAAAGGCCCCGGCGCCGGCGCCCAGGTCACCGCAGGGGGAGTCTTTGCCGATATTGTCCGTATCGCCCGGACGCTGGTCTAGGAGCTTTGGGAGCCGGGCTTTGCCCAATCCAACCCTCAAAGAGGGCGTCGTCATGTACTTTCTTTTTGCCGCATGGCCCAGATAAAGTTGGCGTATTTCTTATCCGACATGGCAATATGGGTTAAGACCCACTCTTTGAGGAAGCGGGCAAAGGCGTTGGGCACGAATTTACGGCCCTCCTCAAAATCCTTTACCCGCAGAAGCACCTCGCCGATGAACTCCTCGTGTTCCCGTTTGTGAGCCGCGAAATCGGGATACGCTATCTTTCGCATGAGCTTTTCTTCGGTATCAAAGTGAACCTTGATATAGTCAACCGCTCCATGGATAACCTTTTTGAAAAAAGCCCGGGCAACATCGTCTCCCTTGAGGCAGCTTAAAAACAGATCATTCGTCATGCTGATAAGCTGTTTGTGCTGATCGTCGATGAGCTTAATTCCTACCGAATAGGTGTTCTTCCAGTTTACAACGTCTTTATCAACCGCCATACCGCTTTCCTTCGCGCCACAACGCGCGCAGTGCGCCGCAACGCAGTGCGCCGCAACGCAGTGCGCCGTTACCGCGCAAGGGTATAAATCCCCGCCGGATATTCCCGGTAATTACCAGGTGTAGACTCTGTAGGCAGTTCGGGATCAAATGCCCCTTCCACAGGAACGCGCGCCAAGTTGACGTAATGATTGGGATAGCGGGCTTTGAACTGGGCAAAAGCGGTTTCCTGGGCGCTCTCGAATACAACAACTTGAAAATCGCCGTTCTCATCGAAGAAGGGCGCCAACACCGCCACATGGAAATGCCGGCGCATCCAGGGGCCGCCCCGGAGGTTGGCGGCGCTTTCCGGAGCGCCGAGCTCGGTGTTGACCGAAGCCAAATAGACCCGGCCCGGCTCGTCAATGGCGAGGGTGTAGAGCAGGGGATGAAGCCCCTCAATGCCGAACCCCGCTTGAGAGAGGTAGCCTGGGTATGACCGGACGGCGCTGCCCTCCCGGCTCCGCGTGATAACCGACGCGAACCGGGCGTCCTGCACCTCGATCTCCTGGAGTTCTCCCAAGGCGGATCCCCGGAGTACGGCGTTAGCCCGGGATGCGAGGTTGCGCGTCCAGTCCAACCCGAAAAAGGGATCCTGCTGGGATTCGTATATTTCGGTAAAAGAGGAGCCCCGCTCTCCAAAGGCCGCCTTGAGGGGAGCGATGGGGAGGAGTTTCCCCGTCAGGGGGCGCAAAATTCCGTCTATCACCCACTTGGCAAAACCGGAGCAGTTGAGTCCGGGCGTTCCTTCCTGGGTCTCTCCTGAATCAATAAAAACATACCGTCCGCGCTCATCAATGGCGCCGTCATCCCGGTAGCTTAAAGTGGGAAGCTTTCGTCTAACCGCCGTGATAAAAGTTCGCAGATCCCGGTAATCATCGCGCTGGGGATCGAAGTAGCGGCGGGGGAACCGGCTTCCCGAGGCGCGCAAGACTTCCTCCAGGGGCATGACGAAGAGCCGCTCAAAGGGAACCGGGACGGGCTGGGAATGGACGATGTACCCATCGTAGATCGCCACATCCATAAGGCATCTGCCGCCGTCAAGCGGGCGAAACTGTACGTAGGTATACGGATCGCTTCGCAAAAAAACGCGGATCCGGAGTTGGGCGCCGTCTTCCCTGTTCCGCACGAGGATCCATGAACCCTGCGCCCAGCCGGGAAAACCGCCGTTGTATTCCCGGGCAAGGATGATCATAAATTCGTTTCGCTCCGCCTCAGAACGAACCTGTATCCGCTCACCATTGGGGAGGGTATGGATAAAAGGCCGGTTACTCAGCGCCTGCCCGGGCGCTTCCTGGAACCAGGAACGTACCAGAGAGAGCCTCAGAGAGGAATCATCTTGTATCTGAGCCGACGGCACATCCAGCGCTCCCACGGAGAGGGGAATGAAAAAGAACAGGATGAGCTTTACTGCCGGCGTACGGGCCGGTATGTCCGGTGAAAACCGCTTTGTTTTCATATTCCTTTCAAATATCGGCGGAAAAGAGAGGGCTTGTAGCATAATATCCCTTATTTTGTTATAATTTATTTGAAGCTCTTTGAAAATTCGGTTTTTAAGAGCGCATCCTTGAAGCAGGAGGAGCAATCCGATGAAGCTGTACAGCCGGGGGCAGGTGGCCTTTTTTTCCATCACAACAGGACTCATGGCGATCATAGCGGTCATAGGGATCGGTTCGTTTTGGATATACCGGGACAGGCGGGCCGATGGGAAAGATACAGATGTTTTGATTGAAGCGGAAACCGTCGGCATCGAGTCCGGGGAAGCGCTTCCGTTCAAGCGGGAATCCTTACCGGTAAACACCGTGGAGCCTTTTACCGAAAGCGAGCGGGAGAATATCGCTATCTACGAGCAACTCAACGAAGCGGTCGTAAATATCACGACGGAAACCGTCGCCATCAACTGGTTCCTGGAACCGGTGCCCCAGGACGGCGGTTCCGGCTCCGGCTCGATCATCGATACGAGGGGCTATGTGCTGACCAATAACCATGTCATCGAAAACGCCTACAAAGTCTTTATTAGTCTGGCCGATGGTTCTCAGATAGAAGGCTCCATTGTCGGCGCTGATAAAGAGAACGACCTCGCGGTGCTGAAATTTGATCCCCCCCGGGGAGTCCAGCTTCGAACCGTCCCCTTCGGCGATTCCTCGAATCTTCGAGTTGGGCAGAAGGTTCTGGCCATCGGGAATCCCTTTTCCCTGGAACGAACCTTGACCGTTGGTATTGTTTCCGGCCTTGGCCGCCCTATTCAGACATCCCAGCAAAACATCATTCGGGACATGATCCAAACCGACGCTTCCATTAATCCCGGCAACTCAGGCGGCCCCCTCTTGAACGCGCAGGGTAAAATGATCGGCATCAATACCATGATCTATTCCTCTTCGGGGGGTTCGGTGGGTATCGGCTTTGCCGTACCGGTGAATACCGCGAAACGGGTGGTGGCGGAACTTATGCAATACGGCAAAGTCCGCCGGGGCTGGCTTGACGCTTCGCTGGTACAGATCTTTCCCGCCCTGGTTCGTTACGCAAAGCTGCCGGTGAACGCGGGCCTCCTCGTTTCCCGAACCAAGCGGAACGGCTTCGCGGAGCAGGCGGGCATCCGTCAGGGCAGCGAACCGGTGCGCTACGGCTCAAATGTCATCTATCTCGGTGGGGACATCATCACTTCCGTGGACGGAATGAAGGTGAATAGCCTGGCGGATCTGTACTCCGCGCTGGAAGATAACAAACCGGGCGAACGGGTCGCGGTTGAGCTTCTACGGAGCGGTAAAGCCGTTACCCTACAAGTTACCCTCGCCGACCGTGAAGAGGTCATAACTCAGTAACGGCGAAGTTGTTGCATCGAACCGAATGTTGCGAACCTTCGGTTCGGCGCAAACCTCTACAGGCCCCATTCTGAATAAGGTATTCCCGCCGTACCTCTTTCAACAATTTCCCATATTATTATATCAGGCTTGTTTTCCATAATGTATTTTTTTTCTTGTTCGTTAAAGAACCGCCAATTGTATTCGGCGGAGGAAAAGAGGCTGGAAGTAAAAGGTTCCAGCGCCGTGAAAAATGAATCCCGGAAAATAATCGCTTTGGGTAATGCAGTATCGTTATTTTCTGTCATAACACCATTGCGCCCATCATTCTTTTTATAGTGATAATAACGTTCCCATCCCTCAACCGGATGCATATCCGGTATCGTCCTTTTCCCATAACCGGTGAATCCCGACATTGGCGGTATATCGCCGGAAGAGTCATGGCTTATATCAGTAACTAAACTTAAATCAGGAAAACCTGTTTTGGGAAACAGGCGTTTAACACGGGCAAACAGCATATCAAAAGCACAATACGCCCCCGCCATATTCCAGTGCGTATCCGTTTCAAAATACAGGGGCATTGCGGACGTTTTGTTTTGCCTGATACAATCAAGCGGATATATGACCACATCTTTAAGGCTTTCCGGCAATGCGGCCATAACCTGTTCCGTTCTGGTAATGCCTTCCGGCCTTTCAAAAGGATAGTATTCAGGATAGACATTATGCTTGTTAGGAGCTATGAGAAAAATAAATTCAATGTCGTTATTCCTGCACCATTCATATCTTTTTTGAATGTTTTCAATAAAGAGCTGTACCTCGGTTTCAGTGAATAAATTCAGCTTGAAAAAATCATCTATATTGTTTCCGTCATCGAGCTTTGAATAGAAAAGCCAGCCCTCTTTGCCAATAATCACATGGCCGTTGGTTGTCTTTGTTGTTTTGTTTAGATGATTTGCCAGCGAAACAAAAACAGCTCTGAAACCGAAACGGTCATTAATATAACCATCCATTTCCCGCGGAATATTATTGATATTCAAATTATCAGCCTTTCCATCATGTATGAAAAGACGGGGAAACTCCGCCAGAACTCTATTCTCTTTTTCCGAAATGACGCTCTTCCTATCCATAAAACATAAGGGAAGGGA
>JAIRPG010000080.1 GCA_031257105.1 Treponema sp. | reverse complement strand
AAGGCCGCGTCCAGGCCGAAGTTCGCCAGGCTCACCGCCACGTTGGCCTCCCCGCCGCCGATCCCGGCCTCAAAGGAAGCCGCCTGGACAAAGCGGTAATAGCCCGGAGGGGCCAGCCGCAGCATCAGTTCCCCAAAGGTAACGATTTTTCCCGTCATGTCATTCCCCCTCCGGCAAAATTCATTTTTTCTGAAGCAGGTGTACCGCGAATCCGGCGATTTCATCCTGAAGGTAGATCGCCGTTATCTTTCCCCCCGCGTCTTTCTTCACGCTCTCCGGCTTGAACCGGAAGCCCCGCCTTTCCAGGTGGGCCGCCGCCCGGTACAGGCTGTTGGCGGCCACGGCCAGGTGGCCGTTTTTGCCCAGCCCCGGAGCCTTCATCAGCTCAATGCCCTCCCCGGCAAAGATCGAGCTGTTTCCGTCCCTGAGGGGGAAGCCGAAGAGGGCGCCGAAGAGTTTGGCCGCTCCGGCGGCTTCTTCGGGGTTGGGGCAGTTTATGCCGATGTGGGCCGGGGAAAAGCCCAGCATGGTTTGCACCGCCTCCCGGCAGAGGGCGGTGATTTTGCCGAATTCCCCGGCGTTGATGAGTTCCGCCCCGGCCATCCAGGAGCCGCCGCAGGCGAGGACCTTTTCGTATGAGATGTATTTGGCGATGTTGGCCGCGCTGATACCCCCGGTGGGCATGAATTTGACCTGTCCGTAGGGGGCGGCCACGGCCTTGATATAGTCCAGGCCCCCGGCCTGTTCGGCGGGGAAGAATTTTACCGCCTCAAGCCCCAGCTCCAGGGCCTGTTCGATGCCGGAAGGGTTTGAGCAGCCGGGGATGACGGGGACGCCCTTTTCAACGCAGTGGGAAACCAGCTTAGGGTTGAAGCCGGGGCTGACGATGAACTTTGCCCCCGCCGCAAGGGCCCGTTCCGCCTGCTCAATACTGAGCACCGTTCCCGCCCCCAGGAGCATTTCCGGCTCCTCCCCGCTGATCCGCCGGATGGCTTCCTCAGCCTGGGGGGTTCTGAAGGTTACTTCCATGACGGGAAGCCCCCCGGCGATGAGCGCCCGGGCCAGGGGCGCGGCTTTTTCCGCGTCGTCGATTTTGATCACCGGGACGATACCGGTTTTTTCCAGTTCTTCCAGAACCGCGTGCATGAAGCCGCCTCCTGTCAATGGGGGCTCCGCCCCCTCTTACTCAATCAATGCCTGAAATCCTCCGCGTTGTCAACCGATACGGCGTTGTCTGCGGCGTTGTCCGTATAAAATTGCGCCTGCATGTTGAACAACTCGGCGTAGTAGCCGTTTTGCGCCAGCAGCGCCTCATGGGTTCCGCTCTCCACGATTTCGCCGTTCTTCAACGCCACAATCCGGTCGCAGAAGCGGGTGCTGGAGAGCCGGTGGGTGATAAACAGCGAGGTCTTATTGTCCACCATCTCGAAAAACTTCGTGTAGATCTCGTACTCCGCCCGGGGGTCCAGCGCCGCCGTGGGCTCGTCCAGGATCACCACCGGCGCGTCCTTGTACAACGCCCGGGCGATGGCCAGCTTCTGCGATTCCCCCCCGGAAAGCTCCACGCCGTCCTCCTCGTAGAGCTTGTACAGGTAGGTGTCCAAGCCCTTTTCCAGGCTCGCTATCTTTTCGTCCAGCCCGGCTTTAACCAGGCAGGATTTGATCTTTTCGTGGTCAACCGTGCCGCCGGAGAGGGAAGTAATGTTGTCGGCGATACGGAAGGCGAAGAGCTTGAAGTCCTGGAAGACCGTGCTGAACAGGTTCAGGTACTGTTCATAGTCCAGCTCCCGGATGTCAACGCCGTTGAGGAGGATGCGGCCTTCGGTGGGTTCGTAGAGGCGCATGAGGAGCTTTATCAGGGTGGTTTTACCCGCGCCGTTTTCGCCGACGATGGAGAGCCGTTCTTTATTGGTGATAGTGAGGCTGACGTTTTTGAGGCTGTGGTTTTCCTGGTAGGGGTACTTGAAGCAGACCTTCTCAAGGGTGAAGACAAGCTCCCCGTTTTCGCTGACGGGCAGCGGCTTGCCGCCCTTCTGAAAGCGGGATTCCAGCTTCATGTAGTCAAAATAGTCCTTCAAATACTGGCCGTTGTTGCTGATGTCGAGGAAGCTGGCTGTCATGCCCTGTACCGCGCTGTTGAAACTGGTGATCGCCATCAGATACATGGAAAAATCGCCGATACTCAGCGTGTGCAGCACGAGTATTTTATAGCCGAGATAGCAGTAGACCGCCGCGTTAAGGCAAAGGGTGGTGGCGTGGTGTATTATATTCCCCTTAGTGTACAGCGCCAGTATCAGTTTGAGTTGTATTACCAGCTTTTTCATGAGGTCCCCGTAGATGCCGGTCAGAGAGCCCAGCATGTTATACACCCTGATTTCTTTTCCAATGGACGGGTCGGTTATTACGGTGTGGAAATACTTATTTCGTCTTGTGACCGGAACCTGTTCTATATACGTGACCCTTTCGGCTTTTTTCCGCGCCTGGGTCGCCAGGGAGTTGATGGTTATGATGATCAGCACCAGGCCCAGTATCCACAGATCCATGCTTGAGATGATGTACACAATGCCGCCGATGATAACGGCGTTTGATACGAAGCTGAGAAAATTCCCCACCAGATTAATCATTTTTCCGGAATCCGCGACATTCATGGCCCGTTCGCGTTTTTCCATGATGTTCTTATCCAGCAGCATATCATAGTCAAGCTCGACGGTTTTTTGAAATATATTTTTTAGCAGCACATTCCCAAAGGTATTCCCCCGTATGTCGCAGAAATATCCCGATACAACCGCCAAAACAGCGTGCGCGAAGGTAAGCCCCAGAAAGAACAAAACAACGGGGACGTACGAAGCGTAGGCGGCTCCGGCGGTTAAAAGGTTAATGGAATACCTGGTCAGGTTCATCCCGATAAAAGGAAGAACGGAGGTCAGGATAATTTGAAAAATGCGGAGGAACAGATAGATCTTATCGTGGTTCCAGAACAGCCTGAACATCCTGCCGATGTAAATAAATCTTGTCTTTACCAGTTTGTTGTCCGCCATTTCGTCCTCCTCGACAGTCAGGGTAAACCCGGATTTTGCTCCTGTCAACATTTTTTTCCAGCAGGAAGAGCGGTTTTACCGGACTTCAGTCCGCGGAAGCCAACCGGGGTTCGGAACAAGTTTGGGGTCTCCAGGCACTTGAAAACATACCCGGTTCGTTTATACAATACCATAAAATCGCATTTTCGTCGTCTAAAGACTGCGAAAATGCAAGGTCTGTCCACAAAGTAACCGGCTTTGTGGACAGACACGAGGTAGGCTGGTATGACGCAGACGCAGAATACGTTACAGGGATTTCAAAACAGACCAACCGTAACCGTATCTCCAAGCCCGGCAGAGCGTCTCAAGGGGCGTCAGCCTGCCGCCAGCCATCCAACAACTCTATTATTGCGGCGCGTATTGCGCGTTATGACACGGAATGTGTCCTAAAAAAATTCTTGTATCGGAGGAACATGATGGAAGGAACTATGAAAGGGGCGTATCTCCCCGGTAACAGCACCGTGGTACTGAAGGACGTGCCGATCCCTAAACCGGGGCATGGGCAGGTGCTGGTCAAAACCAAGGCATGCACCATCTGCGGCAGCGACATCCGGGCTATCTACCGGGAACACGTCGGCAAGGGGCCTGAGGGCTACCAGAACGTCATCGCGGGACACGAGCCCTGCGGTCAGGTGGTGGAAGAGGGGCCGGGAGTACGGCGCTTTAAGAAAGGGGCGCGGGTTATCGTGTACCATATTTCCGGCTGCGGAGTCTGTCACGACTGCCGCATGGGTTACATGATCTCCTGCTCTTCCCCGCTCAGGGCGGCCTACGGCTGGCAGCGGGACGGAGGCATGGCGGAATACGTCCTCTGCGATGAGAAGGACCTGGTGGAGCTGCCGGACGAGCTTTCCTACGCCGACGGGGCGCAGGTGGCCTGCGGTTTCGGCACGGTCTACGAGGCCATCCAGAAAGTCGGGATCAGCGGCGCCGATTCGGCGCTGGTGGTTGGCCTGGGCCCGGTGGGACTGGCAACGCTGATGCTCTGCCGCGCTTTGGGAGCGCAGCAACTCATCGGCATCGAGTCCAACCCCTACCGCGTTGAACTGGCCAAAAAACTCAACCTGGCTGACCATGTACTCAGCCCCGGCCCGGATAATGTCAAGGCCGTCCTGGAGTTTACCGGCGGACGGGGGGTTGAGCGCGCCTTCGACGCCTCCGCCAGCGACCCGGGCAGACAGACCGCCATCCGCGCTACCCGGCAGTGGGGCAAGATCGCCTTCGTGGGCGAAGGCAACACGGTGAGCTTCAACCCGAGCCCGGACATCATCCACCCCCAGAAGAGCATTTACGGAAGCTGGGTCACCAGCATCTGGCTTATGGAAAACCTGGTGGAAGAGTTGGTTCGCTGGAAGCTGCGCCCGGATGTCCTGGTGACCCACCGCTTTCCCCTGGAAAAGGCCGATGACGCCTATCGCCTCATGGCCGGGGGGAACTGCGGCAAGGTAGCCGTCTGCTTTGACGAAGAACTGCGATAACCGGCGGCGGTGAAAAACCGCAAGAGCCTGTGCCATCGAACCTTCGGTTCCGGTGAACAGGCTCTAGAGCCTGTCGCAAAACAAAGATGAGCGCGAACCTTCGGTTCGACGCAAAGGCTCTACCGTTTTGAAGAGGAGTAGGTTATGTCCGATTCTTATGATGACAATGACAAGTTGGTCGAGTGGGATGATAAGTATGCAATAGGAATTCCTCTTATTGATGAACAACACAAGCAGTTAATTCAACTGACGAATGATCTCTACAAAGCCTGCCGAGATGGAACCGAGGCGGCAAACGCCCAGTTTAAAGAAGCTATCCGGGGAACGGTGGATTACATAAAATACCATTTCTCAGCAGAAGAGAAGATGCTGGAAAACATTAAGTATCCTGAGTTGACGGCGCACAAACGCCAGCATGAATCGCTGGTTAAGAGCATCCTTGTAGATGTTAAAAATTTTGAAGAAGGAAAGAAATTCGTCCCCAATGCCTTTGTCCGGGAACTCAAAGACTGGATCCTCACCCATATTGCGGTAATGGATGTGCGTTACGCGCAGTATATGAAAGTTACGCGCCATAAAATCTGAAATTTATGGGGACGGCGGCATCCATGCCGCCAAAAAATATTGACATAAATTTTTGGGAGGTGTATAAGGGAATCAGTTATACAAAAATATGTATGACTAAAATTTTATTAAGCCCAGGGAGAAGAAAATGGTAAAGAAGGTTTTTTGGGTTCTGGTTTTTGCGGCGGTATCCGCGTCCGGTGTTTTCGCGCAGGAGGAAAATCCGGCAAATGTTCAAAGCGGGCCAACAGGCGTAACGTACAAGCATAGCGCGGGGGATATGCTTCTGGGGCTCAACTGGGCTTTTTTCGGCGCAATGATGAATACAAACCCCATGGACGCTTTCAGCAAGGTAGGTGATTCATTGAGCTTTGACCCTGTTGAAAGCAACGGAAATTATTCGGTGAATGCGTCTATAGATCTGCCGACATTCTTTGCTACCGCAAGAATACTTAATCTGGGGTTAAGTTTCGAGTATTACCTATTTCATTGGATGTCGGTGGGTACAGGATTAGGGTTTGGACCTGAAGTCAATGTGGTAACCAAAGGCGGACGGCATGGAATTACCATAGACGGCGCTTCAAGCGAAGACGCCGCCATGAAAGACGCTATCAACAAGGCGTTAAAAGTTGTTCATGTTCAAGCCGGTTTGTTTTTAACGATACCGTTTAATGTTCATTTTAATATTCCCAAGGTTGAATGGCTTTACGGGGGTCTCGGCGTTGAACTGCATATTCCGGTTTCCGATGCGGGTCTGGACAATCTTATTGGCGCTGAGATAACCGAATACTTCCCTGGCGGAAGCATAAAAGGTGAAACATTTGTCAGTATGCCTATAGACATAGGTTTTGATTTTTCCCGTGTAAAAGCGAATGGGAAAGACGCGCGAAGCCGTTTGTTTTTCAGAATTGAGCCTGAATTTTTTGGAGAGGGCTTAATGAGTTTGCCAATTAGTTTGGTTTGGCAGAGCAGCCTTTGGAAACTGGCGAATGTTGCGATTCCCGGCGCAAGGTAAAGGTATAAATTTCAGAAAGCTGCAACATCTGTGCTGCGGCGCTTCGTAGCCTTTACGGCGCATAACTAGTGTCTGTCTATAATGTAGACACATTATAGACAGACTACCTTAAAATAGCATTTTCGTAGTCTTTAGATGAGAAAATGCATCGGACTAAAGTCCGCAGTCTGTCCACAAAGTAACCGACTTTGTGGACAGACACTAACTAGGTTACCGGTGTCGCGGGCGTTATCATTTTGACCCTGAGCAGCGCGTAACCGGCGCTCAGATCTTCCTGCTGAACCGCCACGTTTTTTGGTACTTTGAGTTTTAAGCCGGTAAAGTTCCAGAGTCCTTCGATGCCGGCGCCCGCCAGAATATCCGCTGTTTTCTGGGCACATTCGGCGGGCACGGTAAGAAGGGCGATCTTCACTCCGAAATTTTTTATTTGAATGTCCATTGTTTCCGCGTTGAGTATTTTAATGCCGTGAATCACCGCGCCGATTTTTCGAGCGTTACTATCAAAGGCCGCCATGATGTTGAGGCCGTGAAGCAGAAACCCCTTGTAACCGAGCAGCGCCGTACCCAGGTTTCCCGCGCCGACAAGAACCGCGTCGCAGGTGGAATTCCACCCCAAAAAGCGTTCTATGGCGTCGGTAAGATCTTCTATAGGAAAGCCCTTTTTGGGCGTTCCGGCGATCCCGGTCATGGCTAGATCTTTGCGAACCTGGATGGAGTCAAGCTGCAATTCTTCCGCGATAACGGTAGCCGAAACAAATTCTTTTCCTTCCTGCTGTAAATCCCGAATGACCGGGAGATAAGAGGGAAGCCTGCGTACGGTGGACGCTGAAAAATTTTTAGGCTGCGCCATATTTTTATATTACATGAAATGAGCATAGGCAGCGTTCATCCAACGCCGCCCGTCCCATTTCTCCCCGGCCCTACCGTTTTATCTCACTCAGCGTGGTTGCGTTGAGGATTACCCGTATTCCATCGACCCGGTGAATGGTGATCTCCTCTCCCTGGAAAGTGGGAACGGCGTTGGAACGAATAACGACGCCGGACTGGGCTTCTTTTACGAGATTGGTATTAAAACGGCCCAGGTATAACTTCCCCCCCGAATTGATAATCGCGAAAAGACTATTCCCGTTGATCCAGAGAGGGCTCTGGTAATAAATATCATCGTTGCCCTGTTTGACCATCTGGAGAGTCGTGTCGTCAAGTTCCACCAGACGGACTGCGGCGTTTCCCCGGTTTTCCCCGGCTATCGCGAGGAGTTTCCCATCGGCTTGAACCAGGGCGCGGGCGTTTAGGACGCCGGAGTTGGAAACAGGCCGACCGCTCTGCGCCGCATTATCTTGCGCCGCATTACTCTGCGCCGCATTACTCTGCGCCGCATTATCCTGCGCTTGCGCCGCGTCACCGGTTGTGAGCAGCGCCACAACCCCGCCGGCCTGATTCACGTTCCGCGCTTGGGCCTTGGCGAGCAGCATCTGCCGATCCATCGCAATATCTTGCCGCTCCCGTAGGGCTTCGGCGGCTTTTCTGGCGGCCAGTTCGTAGGCTTTCTGCATTTCCATCCGCCGCGAAATCAGCGCTGTTTCGCGCTCGTCTAGTTCGGCGTCCTTTTTGTCCGCTTCGGCTTCCCGCCGGATCAAATCCACCTCGACCTTCTGAGCCGCCGCAGGGGTGATAAGTCCGGCCGCTTGATCCACCCGGGTCTGTTCCCGCTGCCGGGCCGCTTCCTGCCGCGCCTGTTCCGCCGCCTGCCGTTCCTGGGCGATACGCTGTTCTTCTTTAAGTATTTCCGCCTGTAACTCGGCGGCCCGCCGCGCCGCCTCTTCGGCTTCCCGCGCCTTCAGCGCCGCCATCTCTTCGCGCTGTTCCAGCCCCATGTCCTCCTGGCTCCGTATCTCCGCCATCACATCGGGATCGGTAAGCGCGCCGGTATCTATGGCGCTTAAGGAACCCGCCGTTCCCAAGCCCAAGGGGATAAGCATGAGCGTTCTGCCGGGCCATTCGTCATAACGGATAGAGAGTCCCGTTTGATCCGGGGTTAAATGCCCTAGTACCGGCTGTTTATACCGCCCGCTGATGTAATCCCAGTTTCCCCGGAACACGGCGTTGTAGATCGTGATATATTCCGCCACCAGCGCGGCGTCATTGGAGCCGTAATCGTAGGCGCCTTCCAGGTAACTCTGCACAATGAGCCTGAGGTTCTTGATATGATCCACCCCTACGTCTACCCCCAGGCCAAAAATATCCGCGTCAAGGCGATCGCCTTCGGGAGGGGTGAGCGAATGGATCACAAAGTACCGCCCGGAAGCTCCGCTCTGGACGGAACCGGCTTTTACGGCGGTTCCCTGGGAATACCCAATAGTCCGAATCTGGGCAAAGGTGTCTATCCTGGCGTAGGGGCCTTCGTAGTTGATAAAGGTGACCGGCCCCTGAGCTTTTTTCAATTCGTCCTCGTTAACCTGGGCGTTTAATATGAAAGGAACGCCCCCCGCTATGAAGATAGACGCGAAAATAAATGCCATACGGCGGCAGCCTGATATACGGATCATAAATCAATCTCCCTTGTTCTTACTCATTTCAAGCGTGTTATTCCAGTATAGAAGCGTTTTTCCCCTCCAAGTCTCTGTCTCCAGACAACGCTGTCCTTTACATCGGCGTTTTTACGGAGGATGATGACTCTGTTTATACCCCCATCCCCTCCTCGTACCATAACGCCTCTTTTTATTATTTATCACTTTACCGAAAAAATCCAGCGCACTCAGCGCCCGCGGGCCGTCAGACCGGTAAGTTCCCGCCGCGCGATACGGCGTATGGAACCGGGCTGGAATTCAGCCGTTAAAAACGTGAGGAGCCGGATCCCCCCTCCGCCGACAGGCGGCCCGCCGCTGCGGCACAACGCGCCCACCGCCTGCGCGGTAGCGGCCAGAACTATCTGATTCTGATAGAAAACCGGAGGCTGTACCAGGGCGTTGAATGCGCTCATGGCCGTTCCCCCGGGATCAACGCCGATAGAGCCGATAGCTTCCGCCGCCGCCGCTTTGATGAGGGCCGTTTCATCCTGTACGTAGAGATGGGCCAGAAAAGGGATGGTTTCCCCGGATCCGATGACGCCGAGAAGCCGCAGCGCCTCCACCCGGCGGCGGATCTGTTCCGGAGCGGTAGACGCCCTTTCGGCAATCTCCATCAGATAGGCGGTATACTCAAGCTCACGAGCGCCGATCTGTCCTTCTTGAACCGCTTTTCCAATCTGACCGAGCAGTAAACCCGCTTCGTCCGCGTCCATGTAGAGAGGCTCCTTCCAGAGGGAAACGCGGGGATCCGCCGTACCATAACTGCCCGGCGAAGCGCCGCCGGAGGGGGAACTTTTATAAGATTCGCCCTGTTTTTCAAGCCTGAACGCATAGAGGGTACCGTCTCCCCCGCCGGCGTAGAGGATCCCCTCCTCCCCCAAGGCGGGAATCGCGGCGGCGCCGGGAAGCTGCAGCATCCACCGCTGCCGGCCTTCTTCGTCAAAGCTGCTGGCCCCGGATTGGGAGAGCGAGAAGATCCCTTTGTCGTTGTAGATAAGCCGTACCTCGCCGGCGGTACGAGCGGCTTCCCCGGAAAGGTGGCTTGCCCTTTTCCAGAGGATTTTTTTCCCGGCGGTGTCAAGCAAGAGCGCCTGTCCGTTTCGGAGGGCAACGGCAACGCGGTTTCCCCGGCTTGCCGCTCCCAGGGGCGCCGCGCCGAGCGAGAGGAAAGGGATTTCTCCGGCGGTCCGAGAGATCTTCCCGACGCCGTCTTCAGAGAAGAGGAGGATCTCGTCTCCATCAAGGGCCTGTACCAAAACGGGCAGGGTTGTAAGCTTTCGTGCATTGACGCCGCCGAAAGCATCGATTTCCAGAAGCTCTCCCTGCTCCATGATCAGGATAAGCCCTCCGCGCCGGTTCATTACCGGGGCCAACACGGGGGATGCTTTGAGTTCCCGCCGCCAGAGAAGATGGCCGGAGGCGGTAAAACATTCCAGCGTATCCCCGGTGTGTACAAAAAGCCTGCCGTCCCAGCCTATCAGAACCGGCGAAGAGATGGCTCGCCGGAGTTGTACCCGCCACAGTTCCCTGCCCACCCGGTTTACCGCGATGAGGACGCCGGTAGTTCCGCAAATATAACTGGCGCCTTCCGGTGAACGGCTCAGGAAAGGGCTCAGTTTGTCCCGGACGCTGAAGTTCCACAGGCGTTTTCCCCCCATGGAATAGGAGACGAGGTTCCCTCCATCGGTAACGACCGTCACCGATTCGGCCTGTACCGCCGGCTGCCCCACGATTGATCCTCCTAGGGCCTGGCGCCAAACAGGGGGAATCTCGTTTACCCCGCCGCTTTGAGCGCCGGCGGAAACCGCCGGGGAAGCCGCTAAGAGGAGGCAAAGCGGAAAACACCGCGTAAGGCTTCCGTTCTTCACCGGTTTATCCGCTCAAAGACGGCGAGACTTTCGATATGGGCGGTCTGGGGGTAAAAGTCGTAAAAATCCAACGAACAGAACCGGTACTTTTCCCGTATATCCCCGCTGTCCCGGGCCAGAGTCGCCGGATCACAGGAGACATACGCCAGAAGAGCCGGGCCCGCCTCACAGAGCCGGCGCCGCGCCGCCGTGGACAAGCCGGTACGGGGAGGATCCAGTACGGCGAAGCCGTATTCGGCAAAGCTGTATTCAGCAACCACGTCATCGAGCTGAGCAAAGAAACGGTTCGCCCGGCCCGGCGCGTTCTTCCTGGCCAAGTCCAGCGCGGCGCGGTTGGATTCAACCAGATCGATTCGGGGAAAGCGGCCTTCCAGAAACGCGGCAAACGTCCCGACCCCCGCGTAGAGATCCGCCGCGGGAAGGGAACGATCCGCCCGTTCCGCCGCCGTCAGGATGTCTCCGATAAGAAGCTCCAAGAGTCTTCCATTACTCTGAAAGAAAACTTCCGCGTCCATATACAGCGCCCGCCCCCGGATCGTAACCGTTCCCCATCCATCGCCTTCCCGGAGAAAGGTCTCTCCCCGGCCATAAATGGTGAAGCGTTCCTTGCCGGGCGGCGCTTCGATGCTCCCTTGCCGGAGCGCCCGGCGGATCAGCGGGTCTGCCACGGGGCAGTCTTTTACCGGGACGACATCGCCGCTCCTCCGGCCCATAAGCCCCACCGCCGGCTGCCCGTCATTCGACGATTGCGGAATCGGATGTAATTGCGGAATGTTATGTAATTGCGGAATGCAATGTAATTGCATCCGATTCCGGTATTCATAGGGGGGTGAAGGGTGTACTTTGGGATCAGGCGGGGCCTGCCAGCCGCCGATCCGGTTCAGCGCGCCGGTAAGGATAGCCGCCTTTTCCCTCAGTTGCGCGGCATAGTCAAGGTGTTGAAGGGAACAGCCGCCGCAGCTTCCGTAGAGGGGGCAGCGCGGCGCGACTCGATCCGGAGAAGCCTCGACAATATCCAGCAGTTCAGCCCTCGCCCAGTTCCGCCGCTCCTCGATAATCGTACCGGTCGCCACATCGCCCGGAGCGGTCATATCCATAAAGACCGTCTTACCCTCCCGGCGCCCAATACCGGCTCCCCCTCCGGCCAGACGCGCGATCGGGAGCGTCACAATTTCGCCTACAGCCATCCCGGATCACTATATCACGATTGCAAGAACGATAACAGAGAAGGTACAATAGAGACATGGTTGGATCGCGCAGTCAGGAAGGCCTTGGAACGGTACAAATAGAGGAAGATTGGGTTTCCGCCGATGACGGCGCCCTGCTTTTTCTCAGGCGCTGGTTTCCGCCGGGGGGAATAGAAAAAGAGGGGGCGATAGTCCACCTGGTTCATGGGATGGCGGAACATTCCTTCCGCTACGACGCGTTGGCCCGGCGGCTCTGTGTTGAAGGGTTCGAGGTCTGGGCGGCGGATCAGCGGGGGCATGGCAATACCGCCTGTCTCGCTATGAATAGCCCCGACCGCGGCGGACTTCCGGGCCACACCGCCGACCGGAACGGCTTTTTTCGAGTTACCGATGATATTCGCCTTATCAACGGGCGGATTAAGGAACGGTATCCAGACGCGCCCCTCTTCCTCCTTGGACATTCATGGGGTTCGTTTGTGGCTCAAAGCTATATCGAGCGTTACGGTGAAGATCTCGCGGGGTGCGTCCTCTCTGGAACCAGAGGCCCCGGCGGTTTGAAGATAACGCTGGGCGGGTTCTTGACGGCTTTTATCGCCGCGCTCGCGGGGCGCCGCCGGCCTTCCCGTCTGGTCAGAGCCCTGGTAGATGGGCGCTACCGCGCGCCTTTTAAGCCGAACCGGACGGCCTTTGACTGGCTTTCCCGTGATAACGCGGTTGTGGACGGCTACGAGGCCGACCCGCTCTGCGGACAGCTCTGTTCGGCGGGCTTCTACCGGGATATGGCGCAGGCGCTCCGGAACATTCACGCTCCGGAATCAATGAAGAAGATCCGCCGGGATCTGCCGATATACGTTTTCTGTGGGAGCGCCGATCCGGTAGGCGATATGGGAGCCAGCCCGACGGCGCTGGTAAACGCCTACCGTACCCTGGGAATAACCGATCTGGAATTCGTGTTGTACCCCGATGCTCGGCACGAAACCTTAAACGAGACCAACCGGGAAGAGGTCATAGAAGATCTGGTAACCTGGCTCAATAAGCATCACGGCGTTCTAGCGAACGGCGTTCTATCATAAAATTAAGGAGGATCTTCTTGCGATTCCGGTATGGGACTAAAACAAATGGCCGGCCTGTACAAAAAGCGATAGTCTACACTCAGGACGAACACGGCATCAATTTCGCTTCGGTGGATAAAGACGCGGTTTATATTGTAGATAGGCTCAAAGCGAATGGGTATGAAACGTATATTGTGGGAGGCGCGGTGCGGGATCTTATCCTCGGAAGGAGTCCCAAAGACTTTGACATCGTCAGCGCCGCCAGCCCCGCCAGAATAAAGAAGATCTTCCGCAACTCCCGAATCATTGGCCGCAGGTTCCGGTTGGTGCACGTGTACTTTGGCCCCAAGATCTTCGAGGTGTGTACCTTCCGCTCCCTTAAAGACGGCCACACCAGCAACACGTACGGAACCATCGAAGAAGATGTACTCCGCCGGGACTTCTCCCTGAACGCCCTCTTCTACAATCCCCTCAAACAAGAGGTGGTAGATTACGTGGAAGGGATGCGGGATATCCGGAACCGGCGGATAAAGCCCATCATACCCCTCAATGTTATCTTTAAGGACGATCCGGTGCGGATGATCCGGGCGGTCAAGTACGCCGCCGCTACGGGCTTCAAGCTGCCCTTCTTCCTCAGGTGGAAAATTCGGCGTCAGTCATCGCTGCTGGCGCCCGTTTCTACCTCAAGGCTTACCGAGGAACTCCTCAAAATTCTCCATTCCCCCTATGCGGCGGAAATCGTAGAAAACCTGGAAGCGTTCGGCCTCTACACGTATTTACAGCCCCACGCTTCTACCCTGATGTCGGACAATCCCGCCTTCCGCGAGCGGTATATGCAGAGTTTTGCCGCGCTGAACCGGGAAAAGAAGAGCCCTGTTATCCCCGGAGAGGCCTTGGCGGTTCTGATCCGGGACTATCTTGAAGACCGGATCGACTGGGAGGCCGACGCCATGGAGAATTACAAGACCGCCTTCATGGACGCCCGGCAATTCGTTCTCCCCTTGAACCCTCCCAGAGCGGCCTTGGATCTTGGGGTACGGTTCATCTTCGCCGAACACGGGATCATCATCAAACGTTCCCGCCTCCTGGAAAGAGGAAAGTCCTGGCCGCCAAACTCCGGCGGAGAAGAAGACAACGTTCCCGAAGCGGATCCTTCGGAACCGGGGAAAAAAAGGCGGCGCAGGCGGCGCGGAGAAGGGCCGGCGGCAGCGTCCGCGCCATCGGATAAAGGCACGGAACAAGCATGAACGTCAACGGGAAACAGTACCGTACCATTTGGCTCAAAGAGCCGGGAACCGTGGAGATCATCAACCAGGCGGCCCTCCCCTTTCGTTTCGAGACCCTGGAACTTCGTACCGTGGAGGATGTACGCCGGGCCATCAAGGATATGTACGTCCGGGGAGCGGGACTCATCGGGGCTGCCGCAGCTTTTGGGATGTACCTGGCCGCGCTGGAAGCGGCGCAGTATGCGGCGCAGGGTTCCTTTGAAGCGGATCTTCGCGCCGCAGCGGCGATCCTCAAGAACACCCGGCCCACGGCGAGTAACCTAGCCTGGGCGGTGGACAGGATGTTGGCGGTTCTGACCGGCGGCGCGAAAACCGCCGCGCAGATACGGGAAGCGGCCCTGGAGGAAGCCCAGGCCATCGCCGATGAGGATGCCGAATTCGGACGGAAGATCGGCCTGCACGGGCTGGAGATTATCAGGGCCATCGCGGAGAAGAAGCGGCGTATTCCGGGCGCGGATGAAACCGTCCATATCCTTACCCACTGCAACGCCGGCTGGCTTGCCTTTGTGGATTACGGTTCCGCCCTTTCGCCGGTCTACGCCGCCTTTGACCGGGGCGTCAAGGTGCACGTGTGGGTGGACGAGACCCGGCCCCGGAACCAGGGGGCAAGCCTTACCGCCTGGGAGCTAGACCGGCACGGGGTGAGCTATGACCTTATCCCCGATAACGCCGGGGGCCACCTCTTGCAGCGCGGCATGGCAGATCTGGTGATCACCGGCGCGGATCGGGTAACCCGCCGGGGCGACGCGGCCAACAAGATAGGCACCTACCTCAAGGCGGCGGCGGCCAAAGAAAACGGCGTGCCCTTCTACGTGGCCCTGCCCTCGTCAACCTTCGATTTTGACATGGCCGACGGCGTGGCTGAAATTCCCATCGAAGAGCGGGACGCCTCGGAAGTACGGTACATCACGGGCATGACGGACAAGGGTTCCCTGGAAACGGTGCGGATCTGCCCCGAGGCGGCGCCGGCGCGGAATTTCGGCTTTGACGTGACGCCGGCGCGGTATATCACGGCGCTCATCACCGACCGGGGGATCTGCGGCGCGTCTGAGGCGGGCATCCTCGCCCTGTACCCGGAGCGCGCCGCCGGCTCCAAAAAAGTGGGCGAAGGCTACGTCAAATACGGCGCGGAACACACCTACCCCGCCCCGGCTGAGGCCGTTCCCGCGGAAGACGCGCCCCACTGGGACGCGCTCAATGACGCCAGAACCACGCTGCACCGCCTGGGACTGGTGGGCTTAACCCCCCAGGGCGTAGGTTTCGGCAACGTGAGCGTCCGCGTGCGGGGTGAGGAATTCCTCATCAGCGGAACCGCCACCGGCGCGGCCCGGACGCTCGGCCCCCACGAATACTGCCTGGTACGCTCCTTCGATCCGGCGGCCAACCGGGTGGTAACCTTTGGGCCCGTCAAGGCGTCATCGGAGTCCATGACCCACGGCGCCATATACCGCGCCGCTCCGGCGGTGAGGTGCGTGATCCACGTCCACTCCCGGCCCATCTTCGACGGGATGCTCCGGGATCGCTATCCCGCAACCCCGGCGGAGGTGGAATACGGCACGCCGGAAATGGCCGCCGCCGTGGAAGCCTGTGTTCGCGCCGGAGGCGCGGATGCGGGGGTGATCGTCCTGACCGGGCACGACGAGGGGGTCTTGAGCTACGGCCCGTCGGTGGGAGCGGCGCTCAAGCTGATCGAAGCGCTTTACGACAAGTATTGTTGAACAGGAGGTTTACATGGCGGTTATCGGCGTAATCGGCGGCAGCGGGTTGGACAACCCGGACATTTTTTCCAATCCCCGGGATGAGCAGGTGACGACTCCCTACGGGGCGCCCTCATCGCCGCTGAAACGGGGAACCATCGGCGGCGCGGCGGTGATCCTCTTGGCCCGGCACGGGCGGGAGCATACCATTCCCCCCACCCAGGTGAATTACCGGGCGAACATCGCGGCCCTCAAGGCGGCGGGCTGCACCCACATCGTAGCCACCACGGCGGTGGGTTCCCTGCGGGAGGAGATCCGCCGGGGGGATCTGGTGATCATCGATCAGTTTATCGACTTTACCAAACAGCGGAAGATGACCTTCCACGAATCTTTTGAACCCCACCATCCCGTTCACTGCGCCATGGCCGAACCCTACGACCCGTCTCTCCGCCGCCTTTTGATAGATGAGTGCCGCCGGCTGGGCCGGCCCTTCCACGATCACGGCACGGTGGTGACTATCGAGGGGCCCCGGTTCTCCACCAGGGCCGAGTCCCGGATGTTCCGTACCCTGGGGGCGGATATTATCAACATGTCTATTGCCACAGAGACCATACTGGCCAATGAGGCCGGCATCCCCTATGCGGCGGTTGCCATGAGCACCGACTACGATTCCTGGCGGGCGGACGAGGAAAGCGTCACCTGGGAAGCCATCGCCAAGGTCTTTGCGGAGAACGCCGCCGGGGTGACGGCGCTGCTTGCGGGGGTCATCCCCAACGTATTGTGATGTATTACAGGGAGTGCGCTATGGCGATACATGAAAAGCCGCGAAAAATCCTCCTCCTTGGATCGGGGGGGCTCAAGATTGGCCAAGCCGGGGAGTTCGACTACTCAGGTTCCCAGGCGCTCAAGGCCCTGCGGGAAGAAGGCATCGAGACGGTACTCATTAACCCGAACATCGCCACCATCCAGACCAGCGAGGGCATGGCGGATCATACCTATTTCTTGCCCCTTACCCCGGAGTATGTCCGGCAGGTGATCGAGAAGGAACGGCCCGGCGGCCTCCTCCTCTCCTTTGGGGGGCAGACCGCCCTAAACTGCGGGGTGGCCCTTGATCGGGACGGAACGCTCTACAAGTACGGGGTAAAGGTTCTGGGAACGCCGGTTAAGGCTATCGATGACACCGAGGACAGGCAGCGTTTCGTGGAACGGCTTGCCGAGATCAACGCCAAGACCCCCCGGAGCATCGCCGTTGACGCCGGGGACGATCCTGACGCGGGTACCGATGGGGCGGTAAAGGCGGCGCAGGAAATCGGCTACCCCGTGATGGTGAGGGCTGCCTACGCCCTGGGAGGGGCCGGTTCGGGACTCTGCCGGAACGAGGCGGAACTCCGCCGCCGCTGTGACCGGGTCTTCGCCAGGACAAATGAAGCAGGGCACGCCCCGCAGGTACTGGTAGAAGAGTGGCTTGGGGGGTGGAAGGAGATCGAGTACGAGGTGGTGCGGGATCGGTACGACAACTGCGTTACCGTGTGTAATATGGAAAATTTTGATCCCCTGGGGATACACACCGGGGAGAGCATTGTGGTGGCCCCTTCCCAGACCCTCACCGATAGCGAGTATCACAAGCTCCGCCGTATCGCCATCGAGGTGATCCGCCACCTGGGGATCGTGGGGGAATGTAACGTCCAGTACGCCTTGGATCCCGCATCGGAAGACTACCGTATCATCGAAGTAAACGCCCGGCTTTCCCGGAGTTCCGCGCTGGCTTCCAAGGCCACCGGCTATCCCTTGGCCTTCGTCGCGGCCAAACTGGCCCTGGGTTACTCTCTCACCGACATCGAAAACCGCATCACCCGCGCCACCACATCCTGCTTCGAGCCCGCCCTGGATTACTGCGTGGTCAAGGTTCCCCGGTGGGATCTTTCTAAGTTCAAGAACGTGGAAACCCGCATCGGCAGCGAGATGAAGTCCGTGGGAGAGGTGATGTCCATTGGCCGCACTTTCGAGGAAGCCCTGCAAAAGGCCCTGCGGATGACCGGATCGGGCGCGCCGGGACTGGCCGGGGAAGACGTCTTCTGCGGCAGGGGGGCCGCCAACATCCGGGAAGCCCTGACCAAGCCTACAGACCGGCGGATATTCATCATCTACCGGGCACTGGCGGAAGGCTGGCCGGTGGAAAAGATACACCGCCTCACCAAGATCGACCGCTGGTTCCTCCACAAGATCGCCGGAGTGCTGGAAGTTGAGCGGGAACTCCGGCAGTGGGGAATGGAAAGCGAGGAAAACTGATGAACACGCAACCACATGGGTATCAAAGATCCCTGCCCGCTCCTCAAGCAGTCAAAGCGCTGGCCCTGGATCTGGACGGCACCGCGCTGCGTCCCGGCGCGGTTCTCAGCGACCGGACTGCCGCCGCCCTCCGTTCCTGTATACAGCGGGGGACGGCGGTTATTCTCTGTACCGGCAGATCGGTGGAATCAGCCGGGCGGTACCGGGAAATCATCGGCGCCGAGGGCCCTATGGTATGCTTCAACGGCGCGATAGTGGTGGATATGCCCGAAGGAAACGTTTTGGGCGCTTCTTCTCTCGCCCCGGAAGCGGTGGACTATTGTGTGGATCTCTCCCGAAAACTGGGGGTGTATTACCAGGTATACTTTCCCGCGAGCCCCGGTAAGCCCTGGGGAACCTTGATGGCGGAAAAGGACGGCCCCGAAGCCGCGATGTATTACGCCCACACGGGCGTGCGGATGGAAAGAGGGGATCTGAAAAGCGCCCTGGCTGATATTGGGGCCAATGGCTGCATAAAGAGTATGTTTATAGCCGAACCGGAAGCGCAGGATCGGATACGGCCTCTTCTGGAGGAACGCTTTGGGAACGCGGTATACATAGTCCGGACGTTTCCTCCTTTTTTGGAGATTCTGGCCCCCGGCGTATCGAAGGGAACCGGCCTTGAACTGGCCCTGAAACATACCGGCGTCAGCGCCGCCGACGTTATTGCCATGGGGGATGAGGAAAACGATCTCCCCCTCTTTCAGACGGCGGGCTTTTCGGCGGCGCCGGCTAATGCCAAGGAAGCGGTTCGCGCCGCCGCGGATATTATTATCGGTTCCAACACGGAAGACGGCGTGGCGGAATTTCTGGAAACGTTCTTCTCCCGTTCAATACCTATTAATGCCGCCGGCTGAGTTGAAAACATGAGACGTGTTCCAAAACCCGGTTGGTTTCAGAACAGCTCTATTGACCCTGGGCGGAATCGAACTGCCAACCCACGCCTTAGGAGGGCGTTGCTCTATCCATTGAGCTACAGGGCCCTGTTACCTTGGTAACAAACACGAGTATACCGTAATCGGTTCGTATGGTAAAGTATGAGAGACTGTTGCAGCCCTGGATCAAAAGGTCGTTTATGATGATTCGTCGTATGAATAAAAAAATACCGGAAACGGCGCTCCCTTTCGGTATACCGCTGAGTTTCCTGTTTGTTCTTACCATGATGGGCGCGCTGAGCGCCTGCCATTCCGCGCCCCCGCCCCCTGTAGAAACGGAAGTGATTGTTCCGTCCGCGGAAGCAGAAGCCGATACGCTCGCCGAAGAAGAAGAGGAAGAAGAGGAAGAAACGCCTTTTTGGGAAGATCTGAGCGCCGATGTCGAGGGGCTTCCCGTATCAACCTTCGGGGAGACCTGGGCATACCTGATAAGCGGGCAAGAGCAGTACCTCAAGGCGAACTACCCCCTTACCGATGTGGGGTACTTCGGCGCCGAGGTTGACGCCTACGGCAAGCTGACCGGCGTGCCCAATCCCCAGAAAATTGCCTATTTCCCAGGCCGTAAGCACCTGGTGGTGGCCTGTAACGGACGGGGATTGACTCATTTTGTTCTGGAACCGGAAAGCCGGACGCGGCGTCTGTTTGTAGCCGATCTCCTGGAGGCAGCCAAGAATTTTGACGGCTTACAGATCGACTTTGAAGCGGTGCCGGCGAGGGACGGCGACGCCTTCAGATCCTTCCTGGCGGAACTGCGGGAAGGGCTCGCCAAAAAATCCCTCACCATTGCCCTTCCCGCCCGGGTTCAGACCCTCGGCAGCGACGTGTACGATTACCGGAAGATCCTCCCCCTCGTGGATCGTATTTTTGTCATGGCCTACGATGAACACTGGTCTACCAGCGCGCCGGGCCCTATCGCATCTCTCAATTGGAGCAGAAGAGTGGCCAAATACGCGCTGGATACGGTTGGGGCAGAGAAGCTCATCATGGGGCTCCCCTTTTATGGCCGCACGTGGGGGAACATAAACACCTTCCGGGCTTTCTTTTATTCGGGGATCCAGCGCATCATTGCGGAAAACCACGTAACCGATATTCGCCGGGAAGAAGGAATCCCCACCTTTACCTACGAAATACCGGTAAAGGTGACGGTCTATTACGAAGACGCCCATTCCCTCGCGGCGCGGCTTAGCATGTACCGCGCTATGGGGGCGCGGGCGGTAGGTTTCTGGTGCCTGGGCCAGGAGACCCCCGCCGTGTGGCGGCTTCTACAGGTTGCCGCTCACTAGACTTGCCGCAAAACCAACCGGGGTTTGCGGCAGCCCCTATTATTTTTGCGTCAGGGTATATACGCCGTCCCATGGTTCCGCCGGAGGGTGAGCGATAAATTCCCCGCAGCGTTGAGCGTATATCCTCGAAGGGCCGTCATCCGCCCGCAGCGATAGCGCTTCCGCAAAACCTTCCGCCGCCGTTTTCCATTCCCGTTTTTCAAAATAATCGAGCGCGTTTTCAAAAACCGCTGCTAGTTTCCGCTGCTCCGGATCGGCGTTTTCCATCAGTTCCAGTATCTCGTATATCCGCGTCGGGTCATTTTTTCCTACCACTCGGACACGGTCGAGCTTTCTGGCGAGGACGCGGCCTCCGGTTTCCTTGAACGTGTCCTCTGAGGTGAGAATCCACGTGCCGTACTGCTTATTCACCCCTTCCAACCGGGCGGCCAGGTTCACCGCGTCTCCCATGATGGTGTAGTTCATCTTTTTTTCCGTGCCCATATTACCCGCAACCATGTGGCCGGTGTTGACGCCGATGCGGGTTATCAAGGGGAAGGGCGTCAGGCGCTCCTCCATCGCCATCCGGTTAAACTCACGCTCGACCCGTTTCATCATGACCGCGGAACGGCAGGCCCGCCAAGCGTGGTCGCGCTGTTCCAGGGGAGCCCCAAAGAAAGCGATGATCGCGTCTCCTTCGTACTTGTCCACGGTTCCCTCGTTGTCCAGAAGGATACCGCTCATCGCGGTAAGGTAGCGGTTGAGCAGGATGACCAGTTCTTCGGGCTGAAGCTTTTCCGCGATAGTGGAGAACTTTTCCACATCGGTAAAGACGGCGCTCATCCAGCGTTTATCCCCGCCCAGTTGGAGCAGAGAAGGGTTCCGGGCGATCTGATCCGCCACCGCTTCGGAGGTATAGGTGGCGAAAGCCTTGCGGTAGAATTTCTTTTCCTGCTCAGCCTCGGCATAGGCGGTGATCTCCCGGATAATAACGCCTGCCAGCATGGCCAATACCGTTCCCAAAGGGCCGTAGAAGAAACCGGTAAATCGGAACAGGATGACGGATGCGGCGAGAATCAAGCCGGCGGCGGCAAAACCGAAGGCGGCGCGCAAAATCGGCGTAAACCGCGAGGTAACCAATAAAAAGAGCGGTACCAGAATCAGCGTAAAAAGGATACGCTGCCAGATTCCCAGGGGAATGATGAAGGATTGAGACAAGATGGTATCCAGCACCACCGCGTGGGAGCCTACATTCACATACTCTCCCCAAAAGGGGTTCGACCCAATATCGGTGGTACCGGTATCTACCCGGCCCAGAATACAGAACCGGTCTTGTACCGCTTCTCTGATGGCGCCGTCAAGCGATTCGTAGCGATCAAGATTGATTTTCATGGAGTTAAGCAGCGCGGCGGCGTACTCAACCGTTTCCCGGATAGCGCCGGCGTCTTGGGAGAACTGTTCTATCAATGCGGGCAGAACGGCTTCAAGATGAGAAGGGACATCCATATTCAGCATATCCCGAATAAGCGCCCGGATCTCCGCCCGGCGTTCAACATACTCCGCAAAGGCGTCTTCCGCGCAATACTCCAGCGCCTTGGCCTTTGCTCCGGCGGCGTCATCAAAGAGTTCTCCCAGCCGGATGGCGATGTAGGGCAGGCGGTACAATTCGCCGTCAAATTGAGTGAAGAACGGAAGATCGAGCATACCCAGTTCCCGGCCATACCGTTCCAACTCCGCTTCGATGTCGTCCAGCAGGGAGAATCGGGCAAATGAGATATGCCGGTAGCTGTCCTGATAGTCTTGGCGGGGCCAGTCCAGCATCATCCGGCCATTTCCGTCCAAGGGGATAACGATGTCCTTGGTTTCGGATGTCCCCGGTACGCGGGCGTCCTGTAAGAGGAGCTTCCCCCGGCTCAGTTTTATCTCCGGCCCGCCGAGGTAATCCACCAGAGGTCTAAAAGCAAGCTGAAGATACCAGTGATCCTGGACATTCTGGGCCAGACAGATCCGCCGTCTTACGCCGTCACGATCAATTTCCGCGTTGGTAAACCCCGCCCCCAGCGCGGCTTGGGCAAAGGACGGCAGCGGCGGCAGAATATCAACCCAACCGCCCCCATTGGCGTCCGGGGCCGCGTTGACCGGGTAGGAAAACCGTTCTTCCGCGAGAGAGCGGCGTTCAGCCTGTTCCCCCTCCAGCGGCCCGGAGCGGAGGTTCAAGGTAACCCAGCTTTTCCCCTGGAGAGCGATGGCTTGGGCCAGATAGCGGTCATTGTCCCGCGCCACGGTTCGCGCCCTGGTAAAGAGGTTTTCCCGCTCATCGTCGATATACTCCGAAAGAGAACGGGCGTAATCGTCCAGGGCTGAAGCGCGTATCCGGTCCGCTTTGATGGCGGACAATATATCTCCCACCACGGAATCGATCCCGGCAAAGCTCTGGGCAAAATCCATGCTCATCCCTTGGTTCAGGTACAGGATGTCCACCCCCTGATGTCCCTTGTCGATAAACTCAATATCGAAGATAAGCGCCCCGGCGCCGTATTCTTTGAGCCTGAGAAGCCCTTCGGCGGTGACCGACCGGGGCCAGGGAAAGACCCCGTTATAGGCGATGGCGTTGTCGTCCACATCGAGGAACACCACGCTGTCTAAGCGTTCCCGGTTTGGGCGAAATCGCAGAAACATATCATAGAGCCGGTCTTCGGGAATCTCGAACAGCCCCGTAAGGTAAAACAGAGAAAATAACACCGCCGGAATCAGTCCCAATACCAAAATCTTCCAATGCTTCATAGCAGCCGCTCCTCCTTTATAGCTTCCTGAAGTTTTACAGCAGTCTCGCTTGCGTATTTATTTTAATACGACTAGAATACTATATAAAATACACTTTTATGGGGAGTATTCATGGCAATATCGGGAGCAGGACTCAAACGAAACGGGGAAACAATCGAATTTCCCCCGGAATTGGTATCCTTTGTGGATGAATGGAAGGTTAAACCGGGCAGTCTTATTATGATTCTGCATAAGACGCAGGAAACCTTTGGCTATATTTCCCGGGCGGCGGCGGAGAAACTCGCCGTACTCACGGGTATACCGCTGGCGCGGATCTACGGGGTCATCACTTTTTACCACTTCTTCAAGACCACCAAGCCGGGAAAGCACAAGATTTCCGTATGCCTGGGTACGGCGTGCTACCTCAAAGGCGGCCAAGATCTTATCGAAGAGACCCGGAATCTTTTGGGATTGGCCCCGGACGGCGTAACGGAAGACGGACTTTTTTCGGTAGATCCGGTTCGCTGTGTCGGCTGTTGCGGCCTCGCCCCGGTAATGGTGGTTGGCGCCGATACCTACGGCAAGCTTACCAAGGATATGCTGCCCGAAATTATCGCAAAGTACCGGACGTAAAAATCCCGTGGAATTCTGGAGGTCCTTTTGCATTTTACCTTAGCCGATTTGGTGGCTGATATAACGCAAAATAGCGCCGAGTCGGGTGCGGAGGTGGTGGAACTGGAGATCAGAGAAACCGCTGAGCCGGGGGAGGCAAAGAGGGGGGCGGGAAAAGCCGAATTTCGGTTTATCACCAGGGATAATGGCAAAGGGATGACCGGCGCCGGCTTGAAGCGGGCGGTGGATCCTTTTGTGACCGATGGGATCAAGCATCCCGGAAGGCGGGTAGGTCTGGGTATACCCTTTCTGATCCAGACGGCGTCCCAGTCCGGGGGCGGCTGGAAAATCACCTCCACTCAGGCCGGACAGACCTCTATACAGGGGTCGGAAACCGGCGAACTCGAGTGTTTTGAACCGAAATCAGAGAGCGGAACCGTTGTTGAAGCCTGGTTCAACCTGACCAACGTAGACACCCCTCCGGTAGGGGATATACCGGGGCTTTTTAGATCGGTGCTGCTCTTCAACGGACCGAAGGAGGTTATCCTTAAAAGGGAGCGTACCGGCGGCGAAGAAGGGCTGGACTACAAGGTGACGAAGTCGGAGCTTGAAGAAGCCCTCGGCGGGTTGGAGGATGTTTCTTCCCTGGCGCTGCTGGGAAAGTACCTCCGTTCACTGGAAGAGAAAGATACTTAATTTTAATAGAGGAGAGTTTTATGGCAATGACATTGGATGAGCTTCGTAAGCTCAGAGAGAACAAAAAAACGGACATCCAAAGGCGCGAAGCCGAAGGGAAAGAGATCCAGGTTATCGTCGGCATGGGAACCTGCGGTATTGCCGCCGGGGCCAAGGTGACGCTGGACGCCTTTATCAACGCCTTGGACGAGAACAAGCTGGTGGATCAGGTGATAGTCCGGCAGACCGGCTGTATGGGCCTGTGCCACTCGGAACCGACGGTGGAGGTAATCTCTCCCGGTATGCCCAACGTTATCTACGGCGGGGTAAATGCGGTGATAGCCAAGGAAATCGTACGGAAGCATATTCTGGGCCACGAACTGTTGGATCAGCACATCCTCAACAGACCTGCCGCGGATATTCTTAAATAGGAGGAACCATGGCATTTAATCATTTTATCCTATGCTGCGGCGGTACGGCCTGCGAATCAAACAAGGGACGGGAGATCTTCGAGGCTCTCGTCAAGGAAGCGGCGGCCCAGAAGGTGAGCCACGAGGTGCAGATCGTGCAGACCGGCTGTTTCGGCTTCTGCGAGCGGGGCCCCATCGTCAAGGTGCTTCCCGAAGAATCTTTCTACGTGGATGTTAAGCCCGAAGACGCCAAGGAGATTATCGCCGAACAGATAGTCAAGGGCCGGGAAGTCAAGCGGCTTCTGTACAAGGAAGACGCGGCGGTAAAAAAACAAACCGCCATCGAGGACATCCAGTTCTACCAGAAGCAGTTCCGGGTGGTGCTCCGCAACTGCGGCGTTATCGATCCGGAGAACATCGATGAATACATCGCCCGGGAAGGCTACAGCGGCCTGGAAAAAGTTCTCTTTGAATGGACGCCGGAAAAAATCATCGAAGAGATGAAGGCGTCCGGCATGAGGGGACGGGGCGGCGCGGGATTCCCCACGTGGCTCAAGTGGGATCTGGCCCGCAAGGCCGCAGGCGACGTGAAGTACGTGATCTGCAACGCGGACGAAGGCGATCCCGGCGCGTACATGGATCGCTCCACCATCGAAGGCGACCCCCACTCGGTCATCGAGGGGATGATCACCGCCGGTAAGGCTATCGGCTCTCATCAAGGCTTTGTGTACATCCGGGCGGAATACCCCCTTGCCATCGACCGGCTCAGGATCGCCTTGAAGCAAGCGCAGGAATACGGGCTTTTGGGCAAGAACATCCTGGGATCAGGCTTCGACTTTGACATCGAGATACGCTTAGGCGCGGGAGCCTTTGTGTGCGGCGAAGAAACGGCGCTCATCAAGTCCGTTGAGGGTAACCGGGGGATGCCGGTGCCCAAGCCGCCCTTCCCGGCGAACAAGGGCCTCTGGCAGAAGCCTACCATCATCAACAACGTGGAAACTTTGGCCAATATCCCGGTTATCACCGCGAAAGGCGGCGCGTGGCTGGCAAAACTGGGCACCGAGAAGTCCAAGGGCACCAAGGTATTCGCCCTCACCGGCAAGGTGAAGAATTCCGGGCTGGTGGAAGTGCCTATGGGCACTACCCTGCGGGAGATCGTCTTTGAAATCGGCGGCGGCATCAAGGGCGGCAAGAAGTTCAAGGGCGTTCAGACCGGCGGACCTTCCGGGGGAATCCTCACGGAGAAGTCCCTGGATCTCCCCATCGACTTTGACACCCTGGCGGCCAACGGCTCTATGATGGGTTCCGGCGGCATGATCGTCATGGACGAAGACGACTGCGTGGTAGACGTGGCCCGGTTCTACATGGACTTCTGCGTAGACGAAAGCTGCGGCAAGTGTTCGCCCTGCCGAATCGGCACCACCCAGATTCTCAATATCCTGGAAAAGATCGCCAAGGGTTCCGGCGAGGAAAGCGATTTGGCCAAGCTGGAAGCTATCGGCAAGGCCATGGCCAAGGCCAGCCTCTGCGCGCTGGGTCAGACCGCGCCGAATCCCACGCTGTCTACCATCAAAAATTTCCGGGAAGAGTACCTGGAGCATATCCGGGACAAGAAATGCCGTTCCGGTAAATGCAAGAGCCTGGTACGGTTCACCATTGATACGGCAAAGTGTATCGGCTGCGGGGCCTGCGCCAAAAAGTGTCCCGGTAACTGTATCGCCACGGCAGACCCGGCAAAGTACCCCGACAAGAAGCGGCCTCCCTATATCATCGATCAGGCGGCCTGTCTCAAATGCGGCGAATGTGCCAAGACCTGTAAGTTCGGTGCAATTTCAAAGGGTTAAGGGTTTAAGGAGCGTAAAATGATAAATTTTAAGATAAACGGTATTCCGGTTCAGGTTGAAGAAGGGACGACCATCCTCGATGCGTCCAAAAAAGTGAACATAAAAATTCCCACCCTCTGCTACAATCCCGATCTTCCGGCTTGGGCATCCTGCGGTATCTGCATCGTCCGCATGGCGGGCAGCCCCCGGATGGTTAGGGCCTGTACCACCCCGGTGGACGGGAGCTTTGAAGGCAAGGAGATCATCACCCACGACGCGGAGATCATCGCCACCAGGCGTACCGTGCTGGAGCTGATCCTCTCTAATCACCCCAACGACTGCCTCCAGTGCCCCCGGAACGGGAACTGCGAACTGCAAACCCTGGCCGCCGAGTTCGGCATCAGGAACGCGCCGTACAAGAAGGTGATGAACGGTCTGCCTATCGACGATTCCAACCCGGCCATCGTGCTGAACCCGGAAAAGTGCATTCGTTGTGGACGCTGCGTCAAGGTTTGCCAGGAAATGCAGAACGTGTGGGCCCTGGAATTCCTGGGCCGGGGCATCAAGGGCAAAATCGCCAGCGCCGCCGACGCCCCTTTGGGCGAGAGCCCCTGTATCAAGTGCGGTCAGTGCGCGGCCCACTGCCCGGTGGGGGCCATCTACGAGCGGGATGA
>JAIRPG010000077.1 GCA_031257105.1 Treponema sp. | reverse complement strand
CTGTCCACAAAGTCGGTTACTTTGCGGACAGACCTTGCATTTTCTCGCCTAACGGCTGCGAAAATGCGTTTTTTAAGGTGGTCTGTCCATAATGTGTCTACATTATGGACAGACACTTGTTAAAATCGCCGCCGCTTTTTCCCGGAGCCCCAGGTAATACGAAGCGCCTTCGGGGTAATGGTAAAAGCTCATCTCCCCCGGAAAATCCTCACGGATGATCCGCAGCGCCGCCTCCCGGCCCGCCTTGGCTTCCACCAGGGCCAGAACGCGCATATCCTCCAGGCTTTCCCGGTGAACCTCCCCCCGGATTGAGGAAAGGGGTTTCCCGTCTTCCCCGGGATAGACGATGAAGGGATCCCCGGCGGGAAAGTTTCTGAGGCCCCCGGTTTTGAGGAAAGGATTGACCAGGGATTTTGAGAGGGCGGAATAATAGAAGTTATAACCCCACTGTAAAAAACCTTCGATGTTGTAAAGGTACATGAGTACCCCCATGCCCCGGCAGCGGGGGGAAGGCAGGGCAATAAACCGGTTGGGGACTTTATAACCTTGACCACAGCAGTAGTAGGTCCACAAGCCCGGAACCTTCGCCTCCAGGAAGGGCCTCAGACCGCTGTTTGGTACTACCGGGTGTTCTATAATCCCCTCTTTGTAGAAGTTAAACTCACCGTTGGCGTCAATGATGATGCTGCCTTCCACCAGATCGGCGATGAATGACTTGGCGGTTTTGTAGGTTTCGTCGCCGGATTCATCGGATACATGGAATATCGTGTGGTCCTTATCGAACCCGTACTTTGCACATTCCCTCCGCAGGGCGGGAATAAATGCCTCAAGGAAGCGGCGGTACTTGGGGCTGTTCGAGGGAACATCCCAGCCGAAGATTTTCTTTTCCACGCCCTTTTCCCTGGCGACTATCTTGGGCGTGGCCTTTGCGCCCCACTGGGTGAAGAAATGGGCTATTTCCAAATGGGTTATGCCGTGTTTTTTACAGAGCCCGCACCAGCGCTCAAGATTTTTGAAATTAAAGGTATAGGAATCCCCCTCGATGCTGATGTCCACAAGCTGAACCGTGGGACGCTCGCCGCCCACCGCCGTATCCAGGGGCGGGGTAAAAACCGGGGTCAGCACCGTGTTGATGCCGTAACGGGACATCATGGGTTCCATAAAGGCGTCGATGATCCGCCAGTGTTCTTCGCTTAAAGGTTCCACGCGGTAGTAGGAGGCAAGACAGTCGGTATGAAACCACTGGGTGTGGAACAGGGTTTGGGGCGGCAGGCTTTCTTTCATAACATCCAGGACAAAGGGTATTTTTTCCGTCGTTTCCCCCTCCGCGCTCAGGGTAACCGTTACCTCGTGGCGGCCCCGGTGGCCGGCGGATATACCGGGAAAGTCGATCCACACCGCGTTGTACAGGTCTGTTTCGGGGTAGATTATTCCATCCTCCAGACCGACGAGCAGATCCGGCAGCATGGCAGGTTCCAGGGCGAGGTAGCTGGAATCGTGACTATCTTCGCTGGCTGGAAAATCCACCGGAACGAGATCCACCCGCCGAAGAACCGGCGGTACCGGAGCGCCCTCAACCGAAACCTTGAAAGGCTGTTTGGCGGAAGCCTTCCCCGATCTATTACGGCGGCTGTACACAAGTTGAAGCGCCGGAATGCCGCCGGGAAAAACCGGAATGACCGTGCCGTTCTCCAGGGGCCGAGGTCTTTTACCGGGCAGAACTTTTTCCAGGGAACTCGTGAGAAAAAAATCGTATTGATACATGGTATCCTCCTGGCTGTCAATTATGGAGCTTCCAGAAGGATTCTTCAACCTCGACAGAATTCCTCGAAACAAGTACCATGAAAAATAGAAAAATACACAAGGAGCGCGTACATGAGTAATGCGGATATAGGGCTTATCGGGTTAGCGGTAATGGGGGAAAACCTCGTCCTCAACATGGAAAGCAAGGGGTTTACCGTGGCGGTCTACAACCGGACGGTTTCCAAGGTAGACGCCTTTACGCAAGGCCGGGGGGCGGGTAAGAAGATTGTTGGCTGCCAGGATCTCAAGGCTTTTGCGGCGGCGATCAAGCGGCCCCGGAAGGCGATGATCATGGTGAAGGCCGGGGAGGCGGTGGATGAGACCATCGAACAGCTTCTGGCGGTTTTCGAGCCTGGGGACATCATCATCGATGGGGGGAATTCCAACTACCAGGACACGATCCGCCGCACCGCCTTCGTGGAGTCCAAAGGGCTGCTATACATCGGTACGGGCGTTTCGGGCGGCGAGGAAGGCGCCCTTACCGGCCCCTCGATCATGCCTGGCGGCTCCCCGGCGGCTTGGCCGTTGGTGAAGCCGGTTTTGCAGGCCATCGCCGCGAAGGTTGAGGGAGGGCTTCCCTGCTGCGACTGGGTAGGGGAAAACGGCGCGGGGCACTTTGTCAAAATGGTTCACAACGGCATTGAATACGGGGATATGCAGCTCATCTGCGAAACCTACGACCTTATGAAAAACTGCCTGGGTCTTACGTACCCGGAGATGCGTGAGGTTTTTGCCGAATGGAACCGGGGGAATCTGAATAGTTACCTTATCGAGATTACCCGGGACATCTTGGGCTTTAAGGATGATGACGGCCAACCCCTCGCGGAGAAGATCCTTGACACTGCGGGTCAGAAGGGCACGGGCAAGTGGACGGGCATTGCGGCTCTGGAATTCGGTGTGCCCCTTACCCTGATCGGCGAGGCGGTGTTCAGCCGCTGTCTTTCCGCAGCCAAGAGCGAGCGGGTACAAGCTTCCCGCGTTTTCTCCAGTCCCAAACAGGTTCCTCCGGCGGACAAAAAAGCCTTTATCAAGGATTTGGAAAAGGCCCTTTACGCCGCCAAGGTGGTGTCCTACGCCCAGGGCTACCTCCTGATGCGGGAGGCGGCCAAGGAGTACCGGTGGAACCTGAACTACGGCGGCATCGCCCTCATGTGGCGGGGGGGCTGTATCATCCGGTCGGTGTTCCTGGGAAAGATAAAAGAAGCCTTTGACAAAAAGCCGGATCTGGAAAACCTGCTGCTGGATCCCTTCTTCACCGGTATCATCGAGGATGCCCAGGCATCCTGGCGGCGGGTGGCGGCGGCGGCGGCGCAGAACGGCATCCCCGCCCCGGCCCTCACCAGCGCCCTGGCCTACTTCGATGGCTACCGCAGCGAGCGGCTCCCGGCAAACCTGCTTCAAGCCCAGCGAGACTACTTCGGCGCCCACACTTACGAGCGGGTGGACAAAAAACGCGGCGAATTCTTCCATACCAACTGGACTGGCCACGGCGGTTCCACCAGCGCGAGTACCTATACGGTGTAAGCCTGCCGCGAAGCCGTTCGCTCAGAAGGAATTGTTTATGAAAATGTTTTTGATCACGGCGGCGCTGGCGCTGGCATTGGTTTCCTGTTCATCATCCGTCAAGGCCGCTCCAGGCGGCGGAGAATTACGCTTCGGCGTCATTTCTGATATACACATTGGCGGAAGCGGCCATGGAACCGATGTCTACCCCAACGAGCAACGGCTGGAAAAGGCGCTGGACTGGTACAACACCCAGGATGGCGTTAAGGCTGTCGCTCTTGTGGGCGATATTACCGACCGGGCCACGCAAGAACAGTGGGATACCTTCAAGAAGTCCTGGGATGAACACAAGGGCGGGCTGCGGCTTATCGCCGCGATGGGCAATCACGATGCGTACAGCGAGGAGCAAAGCGCCGCTTTGTTTGAATCCGCCACCGGACAGAAGGCCAACGCCCACTATGTGATAGAAGGCTATCATTTCATTGTGATAACCGGAGGAGAAGGCGCGTTCACCAATCTGGGCGCGAAGGGCGGCGCAATAGCCGGCGGCGAAACCGTCAAGACCGGCTCCCATGGCGGCTCTGATGTAATTCCAAAATCCGTTAAAGACTGGCTGCGAGGACGGATCAACGACGCGAAAAAAGCCGCCCCCGGCCAGCCGGTTTTTGTGTTTGTACATTGGCCGGTACAGAATACGTTCTATGTCTCGGACGAATGGTACACGTCCAATTTCGGGGATGATCCGTTGAGCGGCTTTTTCAAGGACGACCATGAAGTCGTCGTTTTTAGCGGCCACATCCACAGTCCGAACAACGATCCCCGTTCCATCTGGCAGGGGGGCTTTACGAGCGTAAACACCGCCACGCTGTATTATTTTGACATGGAAAAGGCCGGATATCAGGGGGCGAAATATCTGGGAAACGGCAATCCGTATAACACGCCAAACCCGAACCCGGATTCGGAGGGAATAGTTGGCAGTACCTATCCTAAACAGGCCGCTGAATCAATCTGCGGCGATGCGGCAGCCCAGGGCCTGCTCGTAACGGTAAACGGCTCGCGGGTAACCATCGAAAACTACGATTTTGCCGTGAGCCGGGGGCCGGAAGGCGCGGTGGAAAAAATACCGCAGACCTGGATTTTTGATGTTTCAAAGTCCGCCGAATTTCCCTATACCGCGGCCAAACGGGAGGCGCAAAAGACCGCCCCGGTGTTCGATGCGGGCGCGGCGGCTTCCGGGCCGGTATACGGCAAAATCAGGGTGAAAGAGCAAACGGAAACTACCGTCACCGTTGAGTTCGACCAGGCGGTGATTCCCGCCCCGAATCCCGGCGGCGAGGCGGTTCATTCCTACCGTTTCGATTTTATCAATAAGGAAAGCGGCCAAATAGAAGTGACGAGGTACCAATGGTCTGACTTTATGGTAACCCCCAGCCTGCAAAAGCCCGTGTATGAGCAGCGGATTGGCGGGTTAAGCGCGGGGGCGGAATACGAACTGCGGATCTACGCCTATAGCTCATTCCAGGCCGAAAGCGGCCAGTATTTGTTATCCGAGCTATCATTCTGACTGGCGTTTATCCCAATATACACCGGGTTCGAGAGGCCGCAGAGCGCGCTCTGATCCAAAAGCGTCCGGTATAGTTCGAGCCGGTAGAACGAGCGGTCTTCCACCGGAAAGCAGGGGCGGTAGACCCCGTTAAAAGGGGCGGTGAAGGTTTGCGCCAAGCCGTCCCGGTGTATCACCTTGAGGATGTCCCCCTGGCGAGCCCCGGAAACGACGGCCCTTCCTTCCAGTCCCGGGCGGAAAGGGACGCTGCCGCCCAGACCCGCGCCGGCGATCTCCAGGTCGAGATGCGGGCCCCGGGGGGCGTAGGCCAGGGAACAGCGGCCAGCGGCAAGGGCGGCAAGGAGCGCCGGCGGGGCGGGGCTTTCGGCGCGAACCTGCGTACAGGGGCTGCCAAAGGTTCGGCCCAGCTCGTGGATATGCGTGTCGGAGCCGGCAAGGGCGGTTATTTTTCTCCCCCGGCATAGCAGTTCATGCCATTTTTCCACCGCCCGCAGGTTGAAGCCGGCCATGGGGCCGTTCCACACCTCGATCATGTCAAAGGGAAAATTATCGTAGCCGAATTCCCAGGGACAGTCGGAAAAGGGATGGTTAATGGAGATTAGCGCCCCCGCGTCCTTGGCCCGGCGGAACAGGGCTGCCATTTCATCAAAACTATTGACAAGAAAATCGCCCCCGAATCGGGGAACCGGATCGGGAAAGAAAAAATTCGCGTGCCCCCGGTAGTTGGTAAATTCCACCCCAGGAATCACCGAAAGGCCTGAATTCCCAGAATTCTCCGAATTCCCTGGGTTCCCTATCTCTGAATTCTGCTCCAGGTTGTTGTGATCCGTCAGGGCGATAAAATCCAGCCCCGCCTCTTCGCTGTACCGGATCGCCTGGGCAGTGGTGTAGGCCCCGTCGCTGTTCCGGGTATGCAGGTGCAGGTCTCCCCGGTACAGTTTCCCTTCCCGGCGGTACAGGCGGACTATTACCCGCGCCAGGAGGCGGTTTTCTATTTTGTACAACCCCAAGGCCACAGCCCAGGTTCCCGGATGGATGATCCCGCGCCGGTAACCCGGAGAAGCGGCAATGGAAGCGGTAAAGATAGATCGCCGGTTAGACCCCGACCAGCCGTAGAGATTTCCCGTCTCGTCATAGAGCCCGAGGTCGATGATATTCGCCTCCCGGCGGCTTGTCCCGTCAGACAGCGTTTCCTCTACGAACCGGGGATAATCGTACTCAACCTCGATCCGCTCAATCCCATCGGGAACTTCAAAGGGCAGCTTCACATATTTTCCCGCGTCATCCACGCTATAGGATTGATCGAACCGGATTTCTTTCATGTTAGTCGATGATCTTCCTGCTCCGCAGCTCTTCCGCAGCGCTGTTGAGAGCTTCAGCGGCCTTGAGCCGGCCCATCATGCAGTCGGTCATCCACTTGGAAACAATGTCGTAGAACTGGCGGGTATCCAGATCTCCATTGTTGTAACCCATGGGCTCCACCGCCACATCGTTCCGTTTGCCGATGGCATAGGATTCCATCACCCCGGGGTTCAAATCTCCCAGAATGGCGAAGTCGAACTGGGTGGAGATGGGGAAGGGCGCTCCGTGATCCCGTGAGTGGCTGATCCCCGTTTCGGTGAGCGCCGCCCGGCCTCCCTGCAAGGCGTAATCGTGGCCCTCAATGCCCGCGGAAAGAAGCAGCCCCCCTTCCTTGGTGGCAAAGTACTCGATGATCTTAAAGCCGCCGTCGGGGTTCTTCGCGTTCACCGGGACGCCCCAGAGGGAAGCGCCCCCCTGTTCCAGGAAGTATTTTCCCGAAGGGCCCCTGGTTCCGGAAAGCCCCACCACATTGACCTTGGCCGGGTAGTCCCCCGCTACCTTGGCGTTGTTGTTGTAAAGCCCGGTCCAGGCCACCCAGTCAACGTCCATCACGATCTCCTGGGACTGCCACATCTTGTTCCGCATATCGCTGGTCCGGCCTGTAAAAGAGGTGGGATCGATGAGCCCCTCCTGGTAGAGCTTGGCCAGCCATTCCCACACCGGCGCGGCCTGGGGGGTCACATAGGGGGCGTACTTTTTACCCCCCGCGTCTTTGTAGACCCCCCGCCTAAGGCCCAGGGAGGAGAACCAGGGCTGCAAGTCCCAGATGTCCGGCATATAGATATAGAAGGGATAGTAGGGTTTTACGCCCTCGGTGTTTTCCTTGTAGTTCTTCACCGCCTTGAGCATATTGTAATAGTCGTCCAGCGTGGCGAGTTTGGAGAGGTCGATTCCCGCTTTGTCGGTAACGGCCTTGTTTACATTGGGCAGGGTAAAGACCTCCAGCTTGTTAAAGCCCGCATAGTACCGGCCGTTTATGGCGATCTTGTCCAGTTCTCCGGCGGGATAGTTGGCTTTGATCACCGCCGAATTGTTCAGGCGGCTGGTCAGATCCGTCAGTATGCCCTGCTGGACAAAGGTGTACATCTGGGTCTGGCCCAGGTAGATAAGGTCGTAGGCTTCCCCGGCCCCCAGCTTTTGCATCAGCGCCTGATCATAGCTCGCCGGTTTTTCCCAGATGACCTTGACCCCCAGGGCTTTGGACAGGGCCTCCTGAAAAAGCTCGTTCTCCGCATCGTCCTTGCCCCCGGAGATGGCCGCCAGCACTTTGATTTCCCCGGCGGCGCTTTGTTTGGCCTGACTGCCCCCGGCAAAGATCAGCGCCGGGAGGGCCAGCAGCAGCGCCGGCGCCGCGATAGCTCTCAAAATCGTTTTCAACATAATGAAAACCTCCACAAAACAAATACGCCCTCATACGAAAGCGTGTTAAAGCAATGTCGTTATTCCTTGGTGGCCCCCAGGGTCACGCCGGTATTGAAAAAACGCTGGGTAAAAAAGTACAACGCCACCAGGGGCAGAGCCGTCAGCGCCACCGCCGCCATCCGGGCGTTGCTGAATATGTAGGCGGTGCCGGAAGTGGATGACTGTTCGTTCAGGATGATCCGCAGCACCACCGGCAGGGTGTACATCTTCTGATCCGAGATCAGGGTTACTACATTGGTGATGCTGTTCCAGCGGCCAATGAACTGTAATGTACCGATAGTCATAAGGCCGGGAACAGAAAGGGGCAGGAACACCTTGCGGAAGATCATAAAATCCGAGGCCCCGTCTATGCGGGAAGCCTCCGCCAGGGACGCGGGAACCCCGGTAAAATAGTTCCGCATCAACAGCACGCTGAATCCGCCCGCCGCGCCGGAGATAATCAGCGCCGTGTAGGTGTTGATCAGCCCCAACTGCCGGAACATCTCGTAGGTCGAGACCAGCGTCAGCTCCCCGGGCACGGTCATGGTGAGCATCACAAAGGTCGTAAGGAGATTCCGCAGCGGCAGCCCCCGGTGGTAGAGTACATAACCGGCCAGGGACGAAAGAAACACATGGATCAGGGTGCCCGCCGCCGAGACGTACAAGGTGATAAGAAAGGGCCGCCAGAGGTTCTGGTGGTTCCAGATAAAGTCGTAGCCTTCGATGGTAAAAGGAGCGGGGAAGAGGATCAGCCCCGGAGATTCAGATTTGGCGCTTTCGGAAAAAGAAACCGCCAGCACGTTGAGCATGGGAATTCCCATGACAATAACCGCCAGAAAGAGGCAGAGGTACAGCCCCAGCCGCCACCCCAGGGGCAGCCGATCCTGAAATTCCAGTTTTTTCCGTTTCTCCGCCATACCCGCCCCTACTCGTCGTACCCGGTGAGTTTCCGGCTTATGCCCGCCATAGCCAGCGTACCGATCATCACCAGCGCGGCCCCGGCGGTGGCGGTACCCAGCTTAAAGTTCAGAATCCCCGTTTCAAACACGTAGAGCAGCAGGGTGCGGATGAACCGTTTGTTGATAGGATTCTGCATCACATAGATTTCGTCAAAGTGGGTCAGTATCCCCATGGAAAGGAGCACCACCGTAACTTTCATGGTTCCTTTCAAGGAGGGAATGATGATCCGGGTGATCTGGGTAAAGCGGCCCGCGCCGTCTATCCGGGCCGCCTCGAACAGGGTGGGGTCGATAGCGATAATGGACACCGAGTAAAGCAGGGCGAAGTAGCCGATGCTCCGCCAGACCCCCATGCCGATGATCAGGGGCCGGGCGAAGCTCTGCTCCGCCATAAAATAGATCACATCCTGACCCAGAAAGCCCCGGATCACGTTCACCATCCCTTGACGGTCAAAAACGAGGAGCCAGATCCCCCCGATAACGGCCCAGGAAAACAGGTATGGCAGGTAGGCAATGGTGTGGAGCCCTTTCCGCAATGTTCTGGAACCGAGCTCGTTGATACCTATCGCCAGCGCCAGGGACAGGACAAAGTACAGGGCCATGTCCGCGATACCGATGATAAGGGAATTGACAATGGACTGGATAAAATCGGGGTCGGTGATGACGATCTGATAGTTCTCGATGCCCACAAAGGGCCGCGCCCCCAGAAGCCGGTTGGCCTGGAAGCTCATCAGAATCCCCTTGAAGAAGGGGTAGTAAGAGAACATCAGAAAATAGAGGGCAGCCGGCAGGAACAGCAGGTACAGAACCCGGTATCTGCGGAATTCCTTAAATGCCGCGCCGCTGATTATACGCATAGATTGATTATCCGGCGGCTTTTTTCATTTGAGAATCAAAAAATAAGACATCGTTTGGCTTCTTTTCGCGGGAAAAAATGTCTAAATTTCAAAGGCCGGTATTCCTCCGTTTGAAGACAGAATAGCCCCTGCCGGTTAAAGAACGATGAAAATTCCCTTAAAAATCGGTGAAAAAAGACAAAGAAAACGGTTTTTCCCGCAACCGGGGCCTAAACGGAGAAACCGAAAGCTTTGGTTCTTTATGATTTTTGGACATTAGCTATGGGAAAAACTTCCCCGCCGGCATCCAATTTCATGCTGTCCCGGAACATTCCCGGCGGCGCTCCCACATGGAGCTTAAAAACGGCGCTGAAGTAGTACTCGTTGGAGAACCCCAGGCCGGCGGCTATCTCCTTGATGGGCATATCGGTGGATGCTAAAAGTTCCTTGGCCTTTTCAAGTTTTATCCGGGTAATGAACTTCTTGGCGGGAAAGCCCTTGTGGGCAAAGACGATCCGCGAGACCTGCTTTTCGCTCAGGTTCATGTACCCGGCCAGGTCTTTGGGGCTCAGGGCTTCCCGGATATGACCGCGCACATATTCCTCGATCCGGGCCATCCGGTAGTCCTCCGCCGGGGAAGCGGCAGCCTTTACCGGGGACAGCTCCAACTCTATCGCCCGGGCGGCGGCCACCAGTATCCGGGGCACCAGGCTGTGGAGGCTCCACTCAAAGCCGAGCCGCCGCTGTTCCGCCTCTTCCAGGGCCTGGTTGAACAAGGCCGCCGCGCCGAAACGGTCCGCCGCCGGGAAACAGGGGGAACTTGAGAACAGCGCCAGCACCTGTTCCAACTCCTTTCCCACGGACTGCCGCGGCCCCTCCAGCCGGCGGATATTACAGTTCAGGCTGTACTCGACAAACTCCCCGGAATTTGCGGGCCGCTGGACATGGTACACCCCCGGGGAGCTGAGGTAAAAAAAGCCTTCCTCTACCCGGAAGGAAGCGGTGTCTGTTTCCACCAGACATTCCCCTTGGGCGCAGAAGTGGAATTCGTAGGTGCTGTGGGCGTGGCGGCGGATAAACCAGTCACCGCCGTTTTTGATCATCGCCCGGAACCAGAAGACCTCGATCAGGTAACCGTCCACGGAGATGACGATCCGGGGCTCGGAGAGGCGCTGGGATGCCCTGATGAGCCTGCGATCCATGATGGAAACGCCTATTCGAGGGAATTCGGGCTTGTAAGAACGGCCTCTATTTTTTTAACGGCTTCATCGTACTCGAACATCAGAATATGATCCTCAAGAGCGGTGATGAACTCCTTGGTCTCGGCGTCTAAGGACAGATTCGCGTAGTCCAGCAGCATCTTATTCACCGATTCAATGTCCATAGCGGTAAGAGCAGCCTTGAGATCCTCCAATCGTAGGGAGGACAACCCGGACTGCCCCTCCTTCCCAGCTTGAACCTGTAGCAGGCAGTTTCTGATATGCCCTACCAGCTCAAGCAATCTTTCTATCAGCTCGGCGGTTTTGCTTTTGATGAGGGGAGGGGCTTCCTTTTCCGCCGCTTTTTCCAACCACCAGGCGGCTTCTCCAGCTTCCGCAGCGCCGATACTCCGAGCGGCCCCCTTTATAGCGTGTACCAAGGTAACATACAGTTTTGTGTTCCCTGTATCCAGGGCTTCCGATATTTTGGGGATACGGCTCTCTGTGTCCCGGCAAAAATCGGTGAGAATATCCAGATAGATCGCCAAAACGCCGCCGGTATTACGGAGTCCTGCGGCAACATCCACTCCGGGAATTACAATGTTTTCTGTCGTTTTTTCTGGCACAACTTCCTCCAGGAGTTTAACGGATTCTATCCGCTTTTCGGCGGGTATCCATTTTTCAAGTATATCGTTCAATTTATTTATATCTATAGGTTTAGCAAGAAAATCGTCAATACCTTTCTCCAGGAACATTTCCCGTTGACCTGTAATCGCGTTGGCGGTAAGGGCGATAATGGGCAGATGCGGGCCGGTTTCATTATCCGCAAGGCTCCATATATCCTCCTGCTCCCATTGGCGGATAAAGGCAGTGGCCTCAATACCATCCATACCGGGCATCATGTGATCCATGAATACCAGATCGTACTGGTTAGCCTGTATCAGCGCAATCGCCTCTGGGCCGCTCAGGCAGATCTGGACATTCATATTGTAAGGAGTCATCAACTCCTTGGCGACCCGAAGGTTGGTGGATATATCATCCACAATAAGTACATTGGCATCCGGCGCGGTAAACCGTACCTTGAGCTTCGTTTGCTCGGAGGGTAGTTCCTCAATATCACCGTTAAGGGCATTGGCAATAATGGCGGAATAAACCGGCATGAGGATACTGCTCATCTCCCGGAAGGTTAGAATTTCTCCCGCTTCCACCATAGCTACTAAATGGAGCGGGACCTTTCGTTTGCTCAGCGCGTAAATACTGTCCATGGCGTATTTGGAAGATATAAAGACGTAATTGTAGTCTCCTTGTTCCAGTTCATGTAAAAAATTCGTATAGTTTTCGGGACAATGAAAGGCGACGCCCAGTCCGGTAAGCGTCTTGGAGATGTATTTTACATTCTTTATCCGCCAGTCATAGAAAAGAACCCGCTTTTCCTGGGGATTCGTTACCTTCGCCAGGGGGTTATGCTGTTCAACATTTTGAATGATGACTGCTTGAAAAACAGAACCGCTTTCATAGACGCTGGAAACCGTGACGTCACCGCCCATGAAGCGGCAGAGCGCCCTGGTGATCACCAGCCCCAGCCCTGTTCCCTCGATCTTCTGATTGGGTTTGGTATCTATTCGGGAAAAATCGATAAAGAGCCGTCCTATATCCTCCGATTTAATGCCGATACCGCTGTCTTCTACGGTACAAATAAGCCTAATAACGTTTTCGTTCAGTTTTTCCAGCCCTATATTCAGGGAAACAAAGCCTTTTTGGGTATATTTGACCGCATTACTAAGGAGGTTGAGCAGGATCTGCCGCAGCCGCACATCGTCTCCGGTCAATTCCGCCGGAAGCGCGCTATCCACATAGACGAAAAAATCCAGAGATTTCTCGGCGGCTCTGGGGCGAATCACATTGATTATATCGTTGATAACACTGGAAAGATGATAGTTCCGATGCTCGATATTAAGCCGTCCCGACTCAATTTTGGAAAAATCAAGAATATCATTGATGATGGACAGAAGGGTGTTTCCCGACTGACTGATGATGCCGGCATACTCTTGAATCTCGCTGGAAACGCTTTTTCGCTGGATGATCTCCACCATGCCCAGGATGGAATTCATAGGAGTGCGGATCTCGTGGCTCATTCTTGCCAGGAAGGAAGATTTACCCCTATTTTCTTCATCAGAGCGGGCTTTTAGTATGCTCATCCGTATAAGGAAGATACAGAGGGTTATCATGCAAATAAAACCCATGATGGAAAGCGTCAGCGCCATGGTATAAATGGCCTCGTAGTAATGGGTAACCGGCATAGCGATTCCCAGCAGCCAGCCGTTGTAAAGCCGCCGGTAAAGAAGTATTACCTCGATCCCTTCCCAATTCGTCATTCTGATAGAAAAGACCGTAATATCCTTGTTGCGGAATTCGGCGGCGGCCCGGGCGTGCCATTGATTTGTCTCTTCCATGGGCGTATCCACATAGGCGGCAAAGGGATGTACCATAAAACGAAAATGCTGATCGGCCAATACACCGTAACCGCCTTCAACAAATTGAAGGTTGATAACATATTTGCTCAGCAAGGTAAAATCTATGTCCATGCCTATTACGCCGGGTTCTTCCTGCCCATCAATCGGTATGCTTTTTACCATGGTAATGACGTTTTTCCCCGTCCTCGTGTCAATATAGGGAAGGGTTATGTTGATACTGCCATCGCCTCTTATCGCATCTGCGTACCAGGAACGAGTGGAAGGCTCGTAACCCGCCGGGGGTTTCCAGCCGGAGCCGGTGATAACCGTATCGTTAATACAAAGGTATATATCCAGCAGTCCTCGAACCTGGTTTTCCTGGAGGCTTAGGAGGTCGATCTGTTGGGCGAGATAACGCTGGGTTTCCTCGAGTTCCAACCCTTTCCGCTGTATCTCGTGGACAAAGATTTCTGTGTTGAGCAGGGCAACCTCCGCTTCCCGCAGATCGGCGCGAAGTATCACCTCGGCGGTTTCCAGTGTTTTTTCCGTATTGACGAAGAGCTGCTTTTCCACGATGGAACTGGCAAACAGGTAGCTTACCAGCACCATCAACCCAAAAGAAAGAAAGACAAAAATCAACTGAGAAAAATCTTTGCGGATAACTGCGCCGAGCTTCATATTTCGCGCTTCCTGGTACAGCGCATAGCCCGATTCATAAATGGAACCGTTTTGCCGCAGAATTGAATACGGCTATCAATGCAGGATCAAACTGCGTTCCGCCGGCTTCAGTGATTATTTTTATTGCTTGCTCGGTAGAAAAGGCTTTCTTATAGGGCCGCTCAGAGATGAGGGCGTCGTAAACATCCACCAACGCCATAAGCCTTCCTTGCAAGGGTATATGAGCGCCGGCGATCCCACGGGGATAGCCGGTACCGTCCCACTTTTCGTGGTGAGTACCGGCCATGATCTTAGCATGGGTCAGAAAAACGCTTTCCCGTGCGCTCTGCTGGATCTTCTCGATAACCACTTCACCGAAGGTGGTGTGTTTCTTCATTTCGGTGAATTCTTCTTGGGTAAGGGGCGAGGATTTCATCAGAATATTGTCTCTGATGGCTATTTTTCCCACATCGTGGAGCTGGGCAGACTGAAGGAAGAGTTTAATGTCCCAGGTTTCCAGCACATCCCGGTAGACCCGCTGTTCCAGCATCTCCGTCACCAGCAGGTCGAGAAAATGCTCTGTCCGCTCCACATGGCTGCCGGTTACGTCGTCTCGACATTCCACCAGGTTGCTCATGGTTTTGAGCACCGCGTTTTGCAGTTCCAGCACCGCGCCGGTTTTTTCCTCTACTATCTGCTGGAGGTTCTCGTTGATATGCTTGAGTTCCTGCTTCTGGCTCTCCACCAGGACATGCACATCCACCCGTTTGAGGAGAAGCTGGGGAGAAAAAGGCTTGGATACGTAATCCACCGCTCCCAGGGTAAAGCCCTCAAGTTCGCTGCTTGTGTCGGCTTTGGATGTCAGGAAGATTACCGGTATCTCGGCAGTACGGGGATCTTTTTTCAACTCCTGGATAGCTTCATACCCGCTCATTTCGGGCATGAGCACATCCAGCAGGATGATGTCCGGCAGAGTTTTCTCTAAGATCTGGAAAAGCTTTTCCGCACTGGGAACCGTAAAGACATCGTACTTCCCCATCAGCGTATTTCGGGCCAGCTTCAAATTGACAGGGTTATCGTCCACCAGGATGACTTTTTTTCTGTCTTGCGGCATTTTGTATCCTTCGGAGTTCAGCGCGTTTCCGGGGTAGCCGCCGTATACCCTGTCCGAATAGCTTCCACATTCAAGGGTACGAACTTATGTTTGTCCGGCGGGAAAAACTTGGTAAGAATTGTCTCCACTTCCCCCAGACTAAGCGCGCCGGTAAGCCGGGCCATAGCCCCCAAGGCTACCATGTTGGCAAAACGGACGTTGCCGATCTTCTCCGCAAGGCCGGACGCCTCGATTTTCACCACCCGGAGATCCTGGCGTTTAGGCTCATCTTTTACCAAGGATGCGTTTACAAGCATGAGCCCCCCTTGCTTGAGTATCTCCTCGCAGAGCGGCAGAGAATCGGCGTTCATCACCAGGGCAGAATCGGGAACGGTGACCAGCGGGCTGGCGATCTCCCCATCGGAAACGATTACCGACGCTCTGGCGATACCTCCCCGTTTTTCCGCACCATAAAAAGGGAAGAAGGTGACGTTTTTGCCTTCCTGCATAGCGCAGTAGACCCAAATTTGCCCCAGGGAGATGATCCCTTGACCGCCGAATCCGGCAAAGAATGATTTTTCGGTCATTATGTAACTCCGCTCTCAGGGTATCGCAATACCCGGCCTCATTCAAGGAGGGGGCGGCGCTTCCGGCTCAGGCGGCGCAGACTGCGCCGCAGACTGCGCCGAATCCGGCTGCGCCGCCTGAGCGGGGTCGGGTGGGGCGATAAGCGGTGGGGAAAGCGGGACATTCGGGACAACCTCGCTACCCGTGTCGATCTCTCTTATGATCTGATCCTTCATAGAGGCAAGTTCGCGGTAGATCTTCCGGGCTTTACCGTAGAGCCGGCCCATGGTACGCAAGAATTTGGGCAGATCATTGGGCCGGATAAAGATAATAATGACCAGGCATACGATCAGTATCTCCGAAAGCCCTATGCCGAACATCAGCCCTCCCCAAACCTAAAGATTTTGGCGATAAGCAGGGCCAGGAAAAAAAAGAACGTCAGGGGCAGGGCTACCCCTAACTGGCTTACAAAGTCCGGCGGGGTGATAAGAGCGGCTAGGATAAAAATGGCCACGATGATATAGCGGCTGGCCTTCCATACCTGCCGGCGTTTGAGGATATTCATCACCAGGAGAATCTCCATAATGAGCGGAACCTGTAAAGCCAGCGCCGCCCAAAGGATAAAAGAAAATATATAGAAGATATTGGTCTGGTAGTTCAACAAAAAACCAACCGGACGGGGCACAAAATAAGGGTTAGCCAGAAAGGTAATCACCAGGGGGACGAGTTTGAAGTAGGCTAGGTAGACCCCCGCCGCGATCAAAATAAGGCTAAAGACCAGAAAAGACAGAACGATCCGCCGCTCCCGCCTCGTGAGACCGGGGAAGATAAAACGGACCATACCGAAGATGTGGATTGGCATGGAAAGAATAAAGCCGGCAATAACGGTGATCTTGAGCTGGGCAAGAAAACCTTCGGCGATAGAACTGACCACAAGGGGTTTATCAACCAAACTGCTCACCACGGTAAAGGGCTTTGTAAAAAGCTCGATGATCCGGTTGGAAAAAATAAAAGCCGCCACACAGGCAATAACATAGGCGGCCAGGGAAGTAAGAATGATATTCCTGAGTTCCCGAATATGCTCCAGGATAGGCATGTCTTTTTCGGCGTTCAAGCCTGTTTCCCATCCTCCAGGGACTTGCCTTCTTCTTCCCCTTCCTTCATGGCCTTGGTAAATTCTTTCTTGGCCTGCCCCAGGGAACGGGCGAACTTGGGGATCGCGGCGGCCCCAAACAGCACCAGAATCACCAGCACGATTATAAGCAATTCGGTATGTCCTATCATAAGAAACCTCCTCCAACTATGATAATCATGGTTTCTAATAGAGGACAATACGCGCAGAGATTTAAAAAGGCTTTTTCACGCACATTTAACCAAAGATTAACCGATATGTCTGAGCCTGTTGCAATCGAACAAACGCTACTTTACTAAAAGGAGTATTGATATAAACGTTGATACTATCGATAATGCGGTAGTAAATACCGGCGCGTACTGATTAAAGTAATACAATGGGTCATTCGTCTTCGCCGTGATCATCATCTCCGGCTCTATCATCACTCCCTTCTCTACCTCTTTCCCGCTCATATCCTGTATTTTTATCGCCTCTCTCGCGTTTTTTCCCATAACAAACCCTCCCGCCAGTCCTACATAGTAATCCCACTCTCTATCCGGTATGTACGGATACCTTCCGGGAGTTACCACCGCTCCCGCTACCGTCACAAAATACTGCCGGAAAGGTATCACCAGCGTATCGTTTTCTTCCACCTTCAACTCGCTCCGGTATTCCACATCGTACAACATGGGGTTCAGGTTTATCAGTATCCGTTCCCCTCCTCGTATCAGGTATGCATTCCGCGTGTCGGACTCCGCTCGAAACCAAAGGATATTCCGCCTTACCAGCGCCGCATAATCCTCTCCGCGGTTAAACGCCACGACCAGCCGTGTCGATCCGGTCAGTTCTTCTGTCGTTGTCGATGACACCGCAGTTGTGGCCGAGGTTGCGGTTGCATTCGCGGTTGTAGTTGCCGAATCGCTCTTCTCCGTAATTACCACGTTCACCGCGCCTTCCACGAAAATCACCGGCCTCAGCGCTACGATGGTCGGCACATTCACCTCGTCATAGTCCTTTACTTCGTAGTTCCCCTCCACATCCTCTTTATTAACAAAAAGCTTGTCTCCGGACACCGACTCGCTTCCCACCATCCTTACTATTTCTATCCGCGTCCGATCCGCCACCGCCGTGAATCCCCCTCCGTATACGGTTATCAGCTCTTTCAGGTTTTCTCCTTCCTTTAACTGATAGGTTCCGGGCCGCTCCACTTCCCCCATTATCTTCACCGCCCGATTCACTCGCTTGAATGTTATCTCGTCCCCAGGCCGCAGGTACGGATCCTGGCTGAGGTCGCCATCTCGCTGCGCCTTGTAGAGATCGTATTCACGAACCTGCCCGCCCGAGGAACGCACCGTCACATTCCGTATCGAACTGTACGGCGTCAGGTTCTTCTGGGCTATGCTCGACAGCCGATCCAGCCCCCATGCGTTCACTTCCCCGGCGGTCTCCACCTCCCCTTTTACGTGTACCAGAAACACCGCCGCCTGCGTCAGCGTGAGCTGTACCCCGCTCAGTGGATAGTTGTTCGACACTATCGCTTCCACGTCTTCCTTCAACCGGACAAACGTCTTCCCCGCGCCGTTGACCGTCCCAAGATTCGACACCCGGATTCGGTACGTACTGTCCACCGTTATCACATACACCACCGCCGTCCCTCCCGCCGCATAGGTCAGCGTGTATACGTCTCCTGCGGTTACCCGGTAAGCCGCCGTTGACCGCGCCAGCATGAGATTCCGGTTCATATCGATACTCGACGCCGCGCTCGGCGCCGTACCGGCGGCGGCTCCGGTAGTGGTCGCACCGGTAGTGGTCGCGGACGGATTCTGTTGAGTCGACGAGTTTTGCTGCGCCCAGAGGGGGTGAATCATAAGCAGCCCCCATGCGATGATTCCCACCGCTCCGATTCTTGCGCTTATCCGTCTTTTCATCGTTTTGTTTTCCTCGCTCCGGGCTGCTTGCCGCTGAGCTTCGCCATCGCTTCCGGGTCTTGTCGTATCGTACTCACCGCGTTCATCACAAAGGCCAGGAACACTGAGAGAAATCCTCCCGCCATCGTTACAATTATACACAGCAACCCCCGGCTCGGTCCGGACTTCTGATCCGGTATCTCCGCTCGCTCCAGTACCTGAAATACCGGCATCTCGCTCGCCATGGTTATCTTCAACAACTCGTACCGCGTCTTTATCTGCTTGTACACCTCACGCTGCGCTTCCAGTTCCATCTCTAACCGGCCCATTTCCATGGTTATCGCCGGTATGTTCGTCGTCCCGCTCACCGTCCGCTCCAGCCGGTGGCTTTCCTCCTCCAACCGCAGGATCTCCCTGTACGTATTATCTATGTTTGCTTCCAGATTCTTCTTTTCTACCGCATTCTTGTCCACTCCCAGTTCGTTGAACCGCCGCTCCAGATAGTTCACACAATAGTTCACCACCTCCTGTGCAAACACCGGATCAGTATCGGTAAACTCTATGCTAAACACCCCGCTCTTATCGTCAAAGGAAGCGTTTAGAATTTTCTTGAGAGCCTTCCGGCTTTCCGCCCGGGGCGACTGCGGCGGTTTCTTCCTGGGCGAGGCCTTTTGATTTCGTTCCAGCAGACCGAACTCGTCCACTACCGCATCCAGCAAGGAGTTGGAACTGATAAGGTAGATGGCCAGTCCGCTGGATGTAGAACCCGACGATACATTCACGCCGGCCAACGAGGCGAGCCCTCCGAGTCCGCTCGTGGAGAGCATGGAAGAAAGCCCCCCCCCTCCTGATGATGTGTTGTTGATAAGCATATTCGCCTGGGGCGTGTATTGGTTGGGAAGAAAGCTCGTCTCTGGAGGGAGAACGAGGGAGATGACCGAGACGGTTACTGCAATAACGGCGGACACGACGGTGATGACGATGATCATGACCCGCCGCTTCCACAGCACCCCTGCCAGATCCAGCAGGCTTATCTCGCTCTCTTCCTGATTATATGTATTAGCCATGTACTTCGCGAAGTCCTATCATACCGGAATTATAGCGGAGAGGAGCGGGAAGGTCAAGTTTACGCATTTTGAGGTATTGACACAAACCGCCGTTTAAAATAAAGTGAGAATAAAGTGGAGCGGTGTCCGAGCGGTTGAAGGAGATGGTTTCGAAAACCATTGAACTCGTAAGGGTTCCGGGGGTTCGAATCCCCCCTGCTCCGGACGGGGGCTGCCCCCTAAAGCTGCGCTGATGAGCGTCACGTTAATCAGCCAGAGTATTGGAGAGATGACCGAGCGGTCGAAGGTGCACGATTGGAAGTCGTGTGTACCCGTAAGGGTACCGAGGGTTCAAATCCCTCTCTCTCCGTTGTTTTTACCAGAAACGCGCTGAAACTAAATCACGGTTAAATGCTTTTTGAGAAATTCTCAACATGGTTCCATTTTCAAACAACTCATCTAACGCATTATTGAGCGCATTCGTAAGCGCGTCATTCCCTTTTTTCAGGCAAATACCAATATATTCATCAGACGGCCCCTGCCAGATCACTTCAAAGGGACCGGTTTTATTTCCCACATAGTTAAATGCGACAATGTTATCGGCCACGACAAGATCAACCCTTCTCAGTTCAAGATCATCAAAACAATTAAGAATTTTGTCATAGGAATACGCCGTAAGATCAACGCCTTGCTCGCTCAGCCTTTCCGTAAAATATTGGGCTGTCGTATCACTTTGATAGCATACGCTGTATCCCGCAATATCTTCAGGCTTATCAATATTGTAACCGGAACCCTTAAGCGCAACGATGGTTATTGAACTGTCAATGTATGGTTTGGTAAAATTATACCTATTTTGCCGGTCAGGTAAAATAGTAATATTAATTGCCATATCATACCGGTTGGTATCCAAGCCTGCCATAATACCTTCCCATGCGACATCGATATAGTCCGCTTTGAGTCCTAATTTTTCGGCCAATGCGTTTGATAAATCAATATCAAACCCAATAAGAGTCTTACCATCGGTATCGTAATATTCCATAGGCGGATACCCGATTTCAACGCCAATCGTGAGTATGCCATCTCGTATGGTAAGCCCCTGGCGCCGCTGCGGCTGTTTTGCACATCCAACACATAAAACGATCAATAAGAAAAGGACAGGGTTCTTTTTTTTCAATTCATCCCCGAGGAAATTGTCCAGAAACTTCACCGGCAAGACCGGCGTAGGTTCCGGACAATGTTATAACCGCTTATGCTTTAAGAACCGCGATGCCCCGGCGGATCGCATCCAGAGGTTCCTCAAGCCCCTCAAATTCCAGGGAAATGGTTCCGTTGTAGCCGCTGTTCCGTATAAAGGACAATGCCTGGGCCGCCGGCACAACTCCGTGTCCCAGAATAGTTCCCCGCAGGAAGTCGCCGCCCCTGGTGGAAAACCAAGAATCATCGGGCCGTTTTCCGGTTCCGCTTTTCCAAAGAAAGTCCTTGGCGTGTATATGAACAGCGTAAGGCATAACCGTCGTCAGCGCGTGAAGAACCGGCTCATCAGCGCAGAGGAAATTGCCGATGTCTACCAACAGGCCGAAGTTAGGATGAGCTACCGCGAGTACCAGCTCTTCCATACGGCTGCTATCCTGGAAAAAAAAGCCATGGTTTTCACAGGTCGTACGGATACCCAGAGGCGCGGCGTATTCGGTTACCGCCCGGATAGCTGGAGCGATAAGGCGGACGGCGTCACGGTAGGTGCGGCATCCTGCCGGCGTCTCGTCCTTGATGCCCCAGGATGCGTCATGCCGCATACAGGCCGCTCCCAAAATGCGCGCAATATCCACAGCGCCCTTGATCCGTTCCGCTTCCGCCTGACCTCCCTTGGGATTGTTCAGAAAATCCGCTGAGACAGCGTAACAAGAAATAGAGAGACCAGCCTCGGTACAGGCGGCCCGTAATTCCCCGGCGAAGTCTTGAATGGTTTTTCCCGGCGGAACCTGCAATTCGGTAAATTCAATCGCGTCACAGCCTATTTCCTTTGCGTATTTGATGGCGTCAAAAAGGGTGAACCCTTTTGAATTCATCAACCGGCTAAAACTGTACGCGCTAACCCCTATCTTCATAACTCCTCCTCAGTAGAACCTGTTGCACAATTTCAGGTTTGCAACTACATCTATTATAGAAGATTCTTTTGTAGATACAAGATCGGAGGTAAATGATGAAAACCGGCGTCGTGTTGGCGTATGGCGGGCACACAGAGGGCAATTTCCGCTGGTGCATGGAAAATGGAATAGAGACCTGTCAGCTTCATCTGGCATTGACGGACTATACCGAGGCAACACAAAGGCGTCTCCGTATGATTTGCGGGGAAACGGGGATGGAGATCACCGCTCTTATCGGCGCGGCCACCGGGCCGGCGGTGTACGATTTCTACAGCGGCCCCCTTACTATCGGTATTATCGCACCGGGCTGGCAGGGGCAGAGGACAAAAGAGCTGGCGGAATCCGCCGCCTTTGCTGCGGCGTTGGGAGTACCGAGGGTCTGCGGGCACATGGGCTTTATTCCAGAAAACCCCAACGATCCGGCCTATGCTTCGGGGATCGCCGCAGCCCGGTGGCTTGCAAGAGCCTACGAGAAGGCTGGAGTTGGCCTCGATTTTGAGACCGGTCAGGAGACCCCTACCACGCTGCTGCGGGCCATTGAAGACATCGGATCGTCTTGTATCGGCGTGAACTTTGATCCCGCCAACCTCCTGATGTACGGCAAAGCCAATCCTTTGGATGCTCTGGACATTTTGGGCCCGTATGTGCGGGGTTTCCACGCCAAGGACGGGGACTATCCCAAAGACGCCCGCCGCTTGGGGCCGGAAAAACCTTTGGGAGAAGGGAGAGTAGACTTCCCGGCGATAGTACAAAAATTGCGGCGCATAGGTTACGACGGCCCGCTCACCATCGAACGGGAAATCGACGGGGAACGCCAAAAAGAAGACATTAAGAAGGCCAATGCCGTTCTTAAAGATCTTATTGGGCGGAATGTCAGCTATACTATCGTGTAGCGGGAAAACTTGACGAAAATTCCAATTTCTATAAAAAAGCTGATGTAACCGGCTCGAAGGAGAACTATATGATTACGCCCATAATGAAAAATTGGAAATTTGCCCTGAACAATGGTCGCTGCGGCGATTTTGAAGGCGCGGAACTGCCGGACTTTGACGATTCCGCCTGGAGAACCCTGAATCTGCCCCACGACTGGCAGATTGAAAACAACCGTGACCCAGAGATGGACGGAGGCGAAGGCCAGGGCTTTTTCCCCCGGAATCAATGCGGCTGGTATCGTTATCGTTTTAACGCGCCCCTGGAATGGAAAGATAAATGGATCAGGCTCCGGTTTGACGGAGTACAGCGGTTTTCCACCATTTATCTCAACGGGACGGAAGCCGGCGGGCGGCCTTACGGTTACGTGCCTTTTGATGTGGATCTTAACCGGTCTCTGAAATACGGGGAAGAAAACGTCCTCGCCGTCACGGTTGACAACGCCAAAGGCGGCGGGGATCGCTGGTACTCCGGCGCGGGGATCTACCGCCGGGTCGAGTTGTCTGTTACGGACAAGGTGTTTATCCCCCGGGACGGCGTTACGGTAGCCGTTGTGCATCTTGACGCTGACGCCGCCTGTATCCGTGTCCGCGCCGAGGTGGACAACCGAACCGGCAAAAGCGCCCGTGGAGAGATCCAGGGCCGCATAGAGCCGCCCCAGTCCGGCGCGGCGGCGTTTGTATTCACCCTGCCTTTCAGCATCGGCGCGGATGAAAAAACCACTGTGGAAAGTAAGATAGAAATCAAGAATCCCCGGCGCTGGGATATTGACGATCCTGCCCTTTACAGCCTTTCCCTCTGCCTGGGGGAAGATACCACATTCCTGCGCTTTGGCCTGCGGGAAACCCGCTTTGACGGCGAAGAAGGATTTTTCCTCAACAACAGACCCCTCAAACTGAAAGGAGTCAACCTCCACCACGACGGCGGGGCCCTGGGCGCCGCGGTTCCCCAGGCGGTCTGGCGGCGGCGGTTCAACAAGCTGAAGGCCCTGGGCTGCAACGCGATCCGCTGTTCCCACAATCCCCAGGCCGAAGAATTCTACGATCTGGCTGATGAAACAGGTTTTCTGGTGATAGACGAGGTCTACGACAAATGGGCCCCCACGGAAATGTACTACAAAGAATTTTTTGACAACTGGTGGGAACGGGATCTGGAAGCCATGATCCGCCGGGATCGCAATCATCCGTCGGTGATCCTCTGGAGCGTGGGGAACGAGGTGGAATACCAGAACGAGGAGCGTTTCTACGGGCAGCTTGCGCGTATGTGCGATGCGGCCCGTTCTCTGGATCCCGGCCGTCCGGTCTCGGCGGCCCTGATAAACCCCCGGGAAAGCTGGCCCCTGGAACAGCGGATCAGCGCCCTCATGCGGTACGCGGACATTGTGGATGTGCTCATGCTGAATTATCAGGAGTCTTATT
>JAIRPG010000012.1 GCA_031257105.1 Treponema sp. | reverse complement strand
CAGGAGGGCCTGCTCCTCAAAGCCGGAAAGCCGGTCGTAGCCAACGTACTCGCGGACGACCGCGCCGGCGGACGCGGACTTTCAGTCCAATTAGTCCGGTTTTTGTTCGACAAAACAGTTGTCGTTTTTTCGGTGCTCGCGGCCGCGGGTGAAGGGGAGGGATTTTTCGCTACACCAGATTTCGGCGGCGTGGTTGACGCCGGAGTCGCCGGATGGCGGCGTTCTTTTTGATGTCCAGGAGGGCCTTGAACGTCCATGAATGGGCGTTGGTGTAAAATGTCCGAATCGGGATACGGCTTTTCAGGGAAGCCGGGGGGGGGGGGGCAGGCGCGGCAACTTTGTTGCCGGTATCCCCTTCAGCCGGAGGGACGCGATGATCTCACCGGTATATTTCCGCTTTCCTTTACGGTTCGCGGGACATTTTTTCCGGTTTGAACTTGACCGCCGTTACCGCCTGTTTCTCTTTCATGGTTAACCCCGCCCGAAACAAGCGCCCGGCAGGGCGTTTAAGCAAAAATGGCGGCGCGGCATGGCGCGGGAGACAGTTGGCTTACGCGATAACGGCAGGCAGCCTTTAGGCTGCCGTGCGCGTCCTTGGTATGATTTATGTAACAGTTTCACGCTGCGCGTGAAATTTCAATGTGAGGCAGGGGCTCTTTTCGGTTGCTTTTTCGATGGCTCACCGCGGGCGCGCTTGACAGGGAGGGTAGGGGATGCCTATACTAGACTTGTTTAAGAACCCGGTTGGTTCTTAAACAAGTCCTGCGGTTTCTCAGACTGAAGCCTTGCAAAACCGCATTTTTTAACGGAAGTTGTTCAATATGTTCAATGACTGAAGTTATTGAACAACTCTACTATTGATCTATCCGGCAAAAACAGGAGGCCATGCCCGCCGTGATCGTGTATGAAGAGTTGGCGGTTCCTCTGGAGGGGGAAAATCCCGCGGGGGAGAACCTGGCGTACGATCCCCTCTACCTTGAGATGGATACTCTGGCGGTGGGAACGCCGGGCAGCCAGATGGGGGATTCGACCGTTGAGGGCCGCGCCGCCGACTGGAAAAAGCTAAAGGAGCGGTGCCTTGACCTCTGGGAAAAAACAAGGGATCTGCGGGTGGCCTCCTACCTGGCAGTGGCGGAAACCGCCACCGGAGGGCTTAAAGACTGCGCCGAAGCCCTCAAACTGATCCTTTTTTTGATTCGGGATATGTGGGAACCGGTGTACCCCCGGCTTGATCCGGAAGATGACAACGATCCTACCGAGCGGCTCAATATCCTGGCCATGTTGTCCCCCGAACCGGGGGCGTTTAACGACCCTATCATGTTTCTTTCCAAATTCCGTGCTATGCCCCTTGCGCCGCCGCTGCCGTATACGCTGCGGGATCATCTCATCTCCATAAATGAACTGGAACCCGTGGACGGCAAGACTGCCGACTCCAATCTTATTACCGCCGAAATGATGGGTATTCCACTGGCGGAGATAGAGGCGCAGGCCGCCGCGGCGCGGGAGATTCAGGAAACTATCAAGACAATCTGCGCCGAAGCCAACGAAAAACTTTCCGGCGGCTATTCCCTGGGGATGCTCTCCCTCGCCGGAGAGGCGGACCGGCTTTGCAGGTTTTATGCCGCTTACCTGGAAGCCTATGGCGGCGGGGCGGCGGCAGCCGAATCGCCGGAGGGGGAAAGCGGCGGCGAGTCCGGTGCGGAGGCTGTCCCGGGGCAGCAGCGGGATTTCAAGCTTGCTTCCTATAAACCGGCCTCCAGGGCGGACGCGCTCCTCCTTTTGCGCAAGGCTTCCGAATATTTCCAGCAGGAGGAGCCAAACAGCCCGATTCCCCTCCTGGTAAACCGGGCTTTACGGCTTTCCGAGATGAATTTTATCGAACTAATAGAAGACATTGTGCCCGACGCCCTGTCCCGAGGGAAGGAGATTTTGGGGATAAAAGAAGGGTAAGGTTCCCTCTGGATAGGGATATTGGTTTTCTCCTTAAAAAGGGGTTATAATAGATCAGGAAATAATGAACTTCTTTCAAAACCCCGGTTGGATTTTGAAAGAAGTTTAAGGAGAAAGCAGACTAAAGTCCGACGCAATTCCCTGTAGTTATAAGGACTTGCGAAACGGCGGTTTTCTCCAAAGGGTAAGAAAATCTTGCAAAATTGAAGTTTTGCAGGAACTCTAATTTGATAACAGGAGGCTTTGAATGGCGTCAGGAAGCAGTCAGGCTTTTATAGCCAAAAACCGCGCGCCCCGGGTTCAGATCGATTACGATGTGGAGGTGTATGGGGCGCAGAAAAAGATCAACATCCCCTTTGTGATGGGGGTGGTATCGGATCTGTCGGGGAAACCCGAAGAGCCGCTGCCCAAGGTTGACGATCGCAAAGCGCTGGAATTTACGGCGGAAAACTTTAACGAGCGCCTCAAAGCCATCAAGCCGCGGGTTGCTTTTACGGTTCCCAACACCCTCACCGGGGAGGGTAATATCGCAGTGGATATGACCTTTCAGAGCATGGACGATTTTTCCCCCGCCGCCATAGCCTCCAAAGTGGACGGCTTGAAACAGCTTATGGAATCCCGGCAACAGCTTGCGAACCTTCTGTCCTACATGGACGGGAAGGCGGGGGCGGAAGACCTGCTCAACAAAGTGCTGTCAGATCCCGCCCTGCTCAAGGCGCTTTCGGCAAAGGCAAAAGATGCCGGGCCGGCGGCTGATGGGAAAAAAGGAAAGAAGGAGTAATCTATGGCTGGCGAACAAAAAATAGAAGCCCTCAGTGCCGAAACTCTGGAGATGAACGATTTTGAAAAATTGGTTCAGCAGGAATTCAAGGCGCAGTCCGAGGAAGCGCAGTCGGCGGTACAGGGCGCGGTAAAAACCCTGGTGAACCAGGCCCTGGAAAACGTAAGCCTGGTTTCCAATGACGCCATAAAAACCATCGAGGGGATCATCGCGGAACTGGACAGGAAACTGTCGGAGCAGGTCAACCTTGTCCTGCATCACCCCGATTTTGCTCAACTGGAGAGCGCCTGGCGGGGCCTGGACTATCTGGTAACCAACACCCAGACCAGCGACACCCTCAAGGTCAAGGTTCTCAACATATCCAAGAACGATGTGGGCAAGACTCTGCGGCGTTTTAAGGGGCCCGCCTGGGATCAGAGCCCCCTGTTCAAGCGGTTTTACGAGGATGAGTACGGAACCGCCGGGGGCGAGCCGTATGGCGCGTTAATCGGGGATTACTACTTTAACCACACCCCGCAGGATGTGGAAATACTCAAAGGTATAGCGCAGATTGCTTCGGCATCCCACATGCCCTTTATTTCCGCGGCAGACCCTTCGATACTTAACCTTGCCTCATGGCAGGAACTGGCAAACCCGCGGGACATAGCCAAGATTTTCTCCACACCGGAATACGCCGGCTGGCGGGGTTTCCGCGATTCCGACGACAGCCGCTATGTAGCGCTGACCATGCCCCGTGTTCTAAGCCGCACCCCTTACGGGGCAAAGAGCAATCCGGTTGAGGAATTCGACTTTGAGGAAGACGTGGGCGCGGGGGACAGTGCCAGGTACAACTGGATGAACGCCGCCTACGCTATGGGGGCCAACATCAACCGCTCATTTGCAACTTACGGCTGGTGCGCCAATATCCGCGGCGTGGAATCAGGCGGCGCGGTTCAGGGGCTGCCTACCCATACCTTCCCTTCGGAAGACGGCGGCATGGCGCAGAAGTGCCCCACCGAGATAGCCATCACAGACAGGCGGGAGGCGGAACTTTCCAAAAACGGCTTCCTCCCGCTGATCCATTGGAAGAATACGGACTACGCCGTGTTTCTGGGCGGGCAGACCGTCAACAACCCCGCGCAGTACGATTCCGCCGACGCTACGGCCAACGCGGCGCTCTCCGCGCGGCTGCCCTACATTTTCGCGGCGAGCCGTTTCTCCCACTTTCTCAAGTGCATTGTCCGGGACAAAATCGGCTCATTCAAGGAACGGGTGGACATGGAGCGCTTTTTGGGGGACTGGATCGCCCAGTACGTTACCGGCGACCCCAACGCTTCGGAAGAAGTGAAGGCAAAGTATCCCCTGGCGGAAGCCAAAGTAGAGGTGGAGCCGGTGGAGGGCCAGCCCGGATATTACAACGCCCGTTTTTACATGAGACCCCACTATCAGTTGGAAGGGCTTACCGCGTCCCTGCGTTTGGTAACCAAGGTTCCCAGCGGGGCGCAGTAGCGGTGCAGCAGCGGCGCAATAGCGGGCGTAATAGATATGGCTGCGCTTTGTTAATCCGCAATCATACCTATATCATCAATAAGCGGCATAGCCGCGATAATTAGGAGGCTTACCAATGGCAAG
>JAIRPG010000133.1 GCA_031257105.1 Treponema sp. | reverse complement strand
TATTCAACCCGCGCCGTAAGCGCCCCGTTCCCCGCGGTGACCTGGGCGTCGACGGTCAGATCGAAGCGGTAGCCGGAGTACTGGCCCCGTATGAGCTGGGCGATCCTGGCTTCCTCCGTCAGCATAACGCCCCCTTCCCCCTGGGGCGCCGCCGCGCCGGCGGTTTTTTCCCAGCCCGTAAAGGCCCCCCCGGAAAACCGCTTAAACATCCCGTTGCTTATATAGTTGTTCCGGGGGAGGGGGTTTTTCCCGAGATCGACCGGATCGCCCCCGCCCTCCGTGGCGACCGCGCCGATCGTCACCGGATCGTCATAGCCGGTGATACGCACCCAATCCACATACATATAGGCTTCCTCAAAATCGGGAATTCCTACCCAGGAGGGCTCATTGGGGAACCAGGCGCCCAGTTGGAAATGGGCGGTATGGAGAGGCGTGTAACCCCGTATATCCAAGACTTGTACCCCGTCCATGTACCAGCGGACCCCTTCGTCCCCGTTTTCGGCATCGGTGCGCCACTCAAAGCCGTAGGTGTGCCAGTTCCCGTCGTTGAGCCCCGCCCGTTTTACCACCCCGTCGCGCCGTACCGCCAGGGTGTTCCAATCGTAAAAATACTTGTACGCCGTTCCAGACCATTGCCGGTAATCGGCGTCCCGGAGCATCTCGATGTCAATCTCACTGTACCGGTTGGTTTCTACCGTGGCGCCGCCGCCGTTCCAGTAGGTCCAGGCCGCGGTACACTGGCCCAGCCGGGGGACTACCTTCATGCGGACCTCGTATTTGCCCGGCCCGAAGGCCCGCCGGCTGAGGAGGGACGCCCCCTGCCGCCGCCGGGAGGGGTCTTCATGGTAGTCCCCGTTGGCCCGCAAGACCACGATGCCCCCGGACTCCGCCCCCCCGGCGGCGGCCTGGGCGCTGTCCGTGGAAAACAGGACGTTGTCGGGGCTGGTGCCGTTGTTTGCCTCCCCCCATCCATAGGTGGTGGCGACCCATACCGTCCGGTCTATGCCGGAAGAGAAGTCGTCAAAAAACGATCCGGTGACCACCGGCTCCCGGTTCCAGGGTTTTGCCGCCTCCGCCTCGAATTCGGCGGTTATCGTTACATCCCCGGCGGGCAGGGCGAATTCCAGGGCCGTCTCGTCTATCCCCTGGGTTCCGTTGTAACGGAGGGTCCCCGGTTTCAGCCGGTAGCCGTTCACGGCGCTTATCCCCACGCGGATCCAGGTCCCTTCCGGCCCGAACGGGGGGTATACTATTATGACGCTCCCTGCGGCGTTTGTGAGGGTTCCTACGTTTACGCGGTAGATCCTGGGGCTGTCTCCCTTTTCACCGGATACCGGCGGCTTATGGGCGCAGCCGGCGATAAGCGCCCCCGCCAGGACCGCGAAGGCCAGACAACAGCGGGGGCAGATTTTTTCAAAGGCCATATTTTTTATCTCCTTCTTTCTATATGAGATTTCTTTTTAAAATAATCATAAGCCTGGAATAACCTGATTTCTTTTATTCAGTCTATTGATGATGGGGATAAAAAGAGCGGCCAGAAATAGTGTCTGTCTATAATGTAGACACATTATAGATCGTACCGAAGGTACGCGACTACCTTAAAACCGCATTTTCGTTGCCTGTAGTCTTTAGACGAGAAAATGCAAGGCCTGTTTACAATCATAATAAACGCCGGTGTTTTTGCGTATTGGAATGTTATTTTAATCGTCTTAAAAAGCGGGCGGGGGTCTTGATCTCAAACGGCTTTCAGACTTAAGAAAGACTATATGAAAGACAAAGTACAAGTAGTAGATCTAAATGATTTTGAGTTGAAAGGCGCGTATGTCATGGCGGAACACATCAAGCGGTTGGGCAAGGGGTATAAATGGGAGCAGCGCCTTAACGAAAACAGCTTGATGCGGTATGTGGTGGAAGAAGCCTCTGGGTCGAGGGTGGTAGTCAGCGGTATTTTCGCGGAACCCCGATTCAGGTTCGTTGTAAAGGACGACAAGGTGTACTTTACCACCGTTAACAGCGTCTGGCCGGAGTTCCTTTTCTATGACTTTGCCCGGTGCCTGGCGTGTGCGGTTGAGGGGATGGAAAAGATATTAATCCCCAGCATAGACGCGGTAGACGCCTTTTCCACCGACATCAATGATTATTATCTGGTCAACAATGACTATACAAAGCGTATCGCCGGATCGTTCAACCGGCTGATCGAGAAAGGGGAGGAACTCAAATACTGCAGCGGGATGTTCTCCATCTGGATGGGAACGGCCTCTTTTGGAGACGCGAAAGTAGTCCGCCTCGTAAAAGGATTTGCCGAAAGCTCTTTCTTTGACCAGGTCGCGTTGGCCGCCGTCTTTTGCAGGGGGCGGGGGATTCCCGTCTTTTTTGCCGAAGGCGGCGTTTACTACCCCTTGGAAGAGAAAGAATTTTGCGAATCAATCCAGGAAAACTTTAGCCGTATTTTTATGAAGGCCAGCGGAAAGTATCCCCATAAGGTAATTGATCTTTCCACACTCGAAAAAAAATAATCGGAGCCGGGCGCAGCCTTCCCCTCTCATTTTTTTCACCGCACCCTTCTTGTCATCATTTACCCGGAGTGTTAGCATAAAAACATCTCTTAACACGTAATATCGAGGTCTGCAAAATGTTTCAGTTAAAATGGCTGTGGGCGTATATAGGGAAACAACGCCACACCTACATTGTGGGACTGATAATCGCCGGGTTTTCTTCGGCTACATCCATCATCAATCCCATGCTCTCCCAACGGCTGATCGACAACGTGATCACGCCGGGAGATACCGGGCCGCTGCCACGGCTGCTCCTCACCATGCTTGTGGTGCAGATGGTCAGACTCGGACTGCGGTACCTTATGGTCATCCTTATGGAACTGAAAAGTACCGATGTGATGACCAGCATCCGCCGCCGTATGTACGAGGTGGTGCAGAAGCAGGACTACCGCTTTCTGGATAGGCTGCGTACCGGCAACCTGATGACCCGTATGACCAGCGACTTGGACATGATGCGCCATTCGGTGGCCTGGATTGCCTACCAGTTTGTTGACGCCGTGGTACTCTTCGCGTCTACCCTGACGTTTTTCATCGTTATAAACTGGAAGCTGGCCCTCTGCCTGGCGGTTATCACGCCGCTGATCCTCTACATCAGCCGCCGGTTCGTGCGGCGTATCAGGCCCCGGTTCGTCTTGCTGCGGCAAAAGCTCTCCCAACTCAGTACCGCCGTTACGGAAAACCTGGACGGTAACCGGGTGGTCAAAGCCTTTACCCGGGAACAGTACGAGACGGAGAAATTTGAAAAACACAACGCCGAATACCGGGATACCAGTTACGAGAACGCTTTCATCTCCGCTAAGTACCAGCCGCTGTTGGAAGCGCTGAGCCAACTGCTGATCATCATTACCCTGATAGTAGGGGGCCTCTTCCTCATTCGGGGGGAAATGACCGCCGGGCAGTACCTGGCATTCTCGTCCCTCACCTGGGCTTTGGCTATGCCCCTGCGTATGCTGGGAATCCTCCTGGCGGATCTCCAGCGGTTCCATGCCGCCGCGGATATGATCATCGAAGTGGTCAACTCAGAGCCGGCGATTGTCGATCTCCCCGGCGCGGCGGAACTCCAAGGCCGCCCGTCAGGGCGCGTTGAGTTCAAGAACGTGAGCTTTTCCGTAAACGGCGCTCCTATCCTGGAGGACATCAACTTTGAGATTGAAGGGGGGAAGACCCTGGGCATCCTGGGCAGTACCGGTTCGGGGAAAACATCGCTTATCAATATGATAGCCCGTTTCTATGAGCCCGACGCCGGTGAAGTGCTCTTGGACGGGGTGAATATCCGGCGCTACACCCTCTCGTCCCTCCGCCGCCACCTCGGGCTGGCCATGCAGGAGGTCTTCCTCTTTTCCGATTCCGTGGAGGGCAATATTTCCTATGGCCGGCCCGGGCTTGAGGCGGAGGAGATCCGCCGGCGGGCGATCCAGGCCGACGCGGATGGTTTTATCACCGGTATGGAGGAAGGGTACAATACCCTGGTAGGCGAGCGGGGGGTCGGTCTTTCCGGCGGGCAGCGGCAGCGTATCGCCCTGGCCCGGGCACTCGCGGTGAAGCCGGCGGTGCTCATCCTAGACGACACGACTTCGGCGGTGGACAGCGAAACCGAGCGGTATATCCAGGATCAGCTTGCCGGTTTGGACTTCCCCTGCACCAAGATTATCATCGCCCAGCGGATCACCTCCTTCCGGGGGGCGGATCTTATCCTCGTCATGGACAAGGGGCGCATCATCCAGCGGGGAACTCACGAGAGCCTTTTGGCCCAGGATGGCTTTTACCGTCATATCTGGAATCTACAGAACAACGCGTCGCCTGATTTTAATTCGCCGAATTCGGGTTCACCGGAACCCGCGCAGGCGCGGAAAGGGAGTACTACCTAACATGGCCCGTAAACAAGAAAAAACCGCCCAGGCTAAGATACCGAATCGTAACCGTTACGATGTGGATGAATACCTGGATGAGAAAGTCAGCTTTGTCAACTTCAAATATACCCTCACCTATCTCCGCCGGGTAAAAGCGCCCATGGCGGCGGCGTTTATCCTGAGTATCCTGAGCAGCCTTATCGGCTTATCGGGGCCTCTCTTTATTCAGCACGCTATGGATGTAGCGGTTCCCAATAAAGATGTCCGCCTCCTCTTTTTCATGGCGGCGCTTTTGGGGGGCAGCATCATCGTCAGTATCGGCTTGGGGGCAATCCGTAACATCCTTGTGGCGAGAGCCGGGCAGTCTATCATCCACGATATTCGCCACGATCTCTTCGTGCATTTGCAGAAACTGCCCTTTTCGTTTTACGACAGCCGGCCCCACGGCAAGATCTTCGTGCGGGTGGTGCCCTATGTGAACAGCGTTTCAGACGCCTTGTCTAACGGCGTCCTGAACTTCATCATCGAAATTCTCAATATCTTCTTTATCATCTTCTTCATGTTCAAGGTGAACGGGCATCTGGCGACGGTGACGATCCTGGGCCTGCCCGTGCTGGCGCTGTTCATCTGGACTATCAAATCCCGGCAGCGGCAGGCCTGGCAGCGGGTTTCCAACAAGAATTCCAACGTTAACGCCTACGTACAGGAATCCATCGACGGCGTACGGGTAACGCAGGCGTTTGATCGGCAGGAACGGAACCTGGGAATCCTCGACCGGCTGGCGGGGGAGCGCAACATCGAATGGATGCGGGCGCAATACATCTCCAACACGGTGTGGTTCTCCACGGAAACCATCAGTCAGATCGTGTTCTCCTTCGTGTACATCATGGGCGCTTACTGGATGCACCCCATGGCGAGTTTCGGGATGCTCCTGGCCATGGGTAATTACGCCTGGCGGTTTTGGCAGCCTATCATCAACCTGGCGAACATCTACAATACCTTTGTTACCGGTATGTCGTACCTCGACCGGATCTTTGACACTATCGCCGAGCCGGTAGTGATCGAGGACGCGCCGGGAGCGGTGGAATTCCCCTTTGTCCGGGGCCATGTTGAATTCAAAAATGTAAGCTTTAGTTACGACGGGAGCCGCAAGGTGCTCAAGAACGTCACTTTTGACGGGCATCCGGGGGAAAGCATCGCCATCGTGGGGCCCACCGGAGCGGGAAAGACCACCATCGTGAACCTGCTCTCCCGGTTCTACAACATCGAGGAAGGCCAGGTGCTTATCGACGGGCAAGATGTGATGAAGGTAACGCTCCCGTCCCTGCGGAGCCAGATGGGGATCATGCTCCAGGACAGCTTTCTCTTCACCGGCACCATCGCGGACAATATCCGCTACGGAAAGCTGGACGCCACCGATGAAGAAATACGAACCGCGGCGGAGCTTATCGGAGCGAACGGTTTTATCGAAAAGCTGCCGAAAGGGTATGATACGCCGATAACCGAGCGGGGAGGCGGCATTTCCCACGGCGAAAAGCAGCTTTTGGCTTTTGCCCGGACGCTGCTCCGCAATCCCCGGATCCTCGTACTCGATGAGGCTACCAGCAGCATCGACACCGGTACCGAGCAGTTAGTACAGGATGGGATTCGTACCTTAATGAAAGGCCGCACCTCCTTTATTATTGCCCACCGCCTTTCCACCATCCGGGACTGTACCCGGATCATGTACATCGACGACGGTCATATTGTGGAATGTGGTACCCACGAGGAATTGCTGGCCCTCAAGGGATACTACTACCAACTCTGCCAAGCCCAATATGCGGTATAGGACGCGGGCTTGGATTTGTGTTCTTGCCGTTCTGTTCCAAGCGAGGCTTTATGCCGGCAGCGGCGCTCACAACGCCGTTGACGAAGCGCTCTTTCGGGAAGCGGGGCGGATCGTCCAATCGCTGGACGACCGCCTCTTAGCGGCCCAGGTGATAATGACCGGTATTGATAGAAACGTTCTTGATTCCGCCACAGAGAACCTGCTCCACGCCGTGCCCGCCGGAGCAATCATGCTTTTTCGGTATAATCTCGCCGCCTCCGCGGAACAGGTTTCCCTTTTCCTCCAAGGCGTATCGGCGCTGACGACCGCCGGGACAGGGGGAATAGCTCCCTTTATCGCCGTGGATCATGAAGGAGGATCGGTTTACCGGTTTAGCGGAGGGGTGGTAAGCCGCCTGCCGGCCCCCGGCTCTTACGGAGAAGCCGCGAAAACGCGGGACGCCGAGGCGGTTCTCCGGGAGGTGGAAGCCGACGCCAAGCGATCCGGGGAAGAATTACGGGCGATAGGCGTCTCGGTAAATCTTGCCCCGGTGGCGGAGGTATTAACCGAAGAGAACCGCGCTTTTCTGGATGATCGTTCTTATGGGCCCAATGCCCGGTTTACCACAACGGCGGCGGCGGCTTTTGTCCGGGGAATGGAAGCGGCGGGGGTAGCCTGCGCGATAAAACATTTCCCCGGCCACGCCGGCGGCGATCCCCACAAGAGGACGGTAATCATGAACGGAGACCGGGAAAGCTTGGCTCGGCTGGTAGAGCCCTTTGCGGAACTGATCCGGCGGCGGCCCGCCATGGTGATGGTGTCCCACGCGCTGGTTCCGGCTTGGGATAAAGAACGAAACGCCAGCCTTTCCCCAGCCGTAATAGGGCAATGGCTTCGGGAAGAGTTGGGGTATGAAGGCATTGTGTTGGCGGATGATTTTTCTATGGCCGCGTTGGCCGGACGGAACCCCGAAACTTCCGTGGTGGAAGCCTTGAATGCCGGCGCGGATATGGTGATGGCCTGGCCTCTGAACCTCCGGAAAATCCACCAGGCGATTTTCTCCGCGCTCAACGAGGGCCGCCTTGACCGTAGCCGCCTTGAAGACGCGGCGAAACGGATCATTGCCGAGAAACTCCGCCGGGGCCTGGTCCCTTTTTCCCAGGAGGAAGGATGATCCAAGATCGGCTCCTCTACGCAAGCCCTTCCTGTCTGGTACTCAACAAGCTTCCCGGCGAAGCGGTGGAAGGCGGAGGTCCCGGTATGGGGGATCTGCGGGTTCAGGCGGCAAGCTTGGAAGGAGGGCAGCCGGTTCACCGGCTGGATACGCCGGTTTCAGGCTGCGTCCTCTTTGCCCGGAACCCCGCCTTGGCCTTCCTCAATAAGGCTCTGGCGGAAGGGCAGATAGAAAAGCGTTACTGGGCGATAGTGGAGACGCCTGCGGATCCCGGCGTCCTCGACCGAATGAGGGAACCGGTTCATTGGATTGGGCGCGATTCTTCGGCGCGGGGAAAGCGCCTGAACAAAAGCAAAGCCTTTGCCGAACCGGGGCCGAGCCGGAAAAAAGCGGTTCTCCGCTGTCGTCTGGCCGGGCGCGGTGAACGGTATCTCTTCCTGGAGATAGAACTCCTCACCGGGCGGCATCACCAGATTCGGGCGCAGCTTGCCGCGCTGGGGCTCCACATCAAAGGCGACCTCAAGTACGGCGCCCGGCGGAGTGACAAAAACAGCGCCTGCCCCGACGGATACCAAGGTATCCGCCTCCATGCGCGGTCGCTGTCCTTCCCCGATCCGGATGATTCCGCCCGCCCCAGAAGGCGCATTACGGTGAGCGCGCCGCCTGTTTGGGATACCCTCTGGAAAGCCTTTGAGCGCGCTATTATTGGAGAACAGTATGAATAGATTAGGTTGGTGTTTTATTGGCGCGGGCTCTATAGCGAATCGCGTCGCAAAAGATTTACCCCTCGCCGACGGCAGCTATGCGGCGGCGGTATGGTCGCGGAAATTTGAAAACGCCCAAACGTTTGCGGAAACGTATGGCGCTCATCCCTATAAAACCGCCGGGGAAGCGATGCGCGATCCCGCTGTCAAGGCGGTATATGTGGCTACCCCGCACCCGTTTCACCGCGACGCTACGCTTGAAGCGCTCAGGCTTGGAAAGCCCGTCCTCTGCGAAAAACCACTGGCCATGAATCTGCCGGAAGCTCAGGAAATGGTAAATACAGCCCGGGAAAAGGGAATCTATTTGCTGGACGGTCTTTGGACAAGGCATAATCCCGTCATCAAACAGGCCCTTGCCTGGGTTAAAGAAGGCCGGATAGGGAAGGTTCGATCCCTCCAGGCGTCATTTTCGTTTTACAACGCCTTTAATCCCGCGTCACGGCTGCACGCTCCTGAATTAGGCGGCGGCGCGGTTCTTGATGTCGGCGTGTATACCATCGCAATGGCGCGGTTCTTGTTTGAGCGCGAGCCTGTGGAGGTTTCCGCAACGGCAAATTTTTCCCCTTTGGGGGTTGATACCCTTTGCGCCATGCGGTTTACCTACGGTGATGGAACCATAGCCCGGCTCTTTTGCGGGATCAGCGCATCGGAGCCGCAGGACGCCTGCATTGCAGGCGAGGCCGGTCATATCATCATACCGAAATTTTGGGCTCCCCGGTCGGCGCGGCTTCACACTTCAGACGCGGTTGAAACCTACGCGCCCGGTTTTTCCGGCGAGGGGTTTCAGTTTGAATTCAACGCCGCCGCGGCGGACATTCTGGCCGGCAAAAAAGAAAACGACCTGGTTACCCATCAGATGAGCCTTGACATACTGGGGCTTATCGACAACGTAATGAAGCTGAGCGGATCAAAGGAGAGCGCTAGAATATGACCATTCAAGACCAGCTTGACGCCATTGCGGCGGAACGTGTTCTCATCCTTGACGGGGCTATGGGTTCCCAACTTCTGTCCCTTAAACTTACGGAAAGTGATTTTCGGGGCAGCCGGTTTGCCGATCACGCGGCGCGGCTGCAGGGCTGTAATGATCTGCTCTGCCTTACGCGGCCTGAGGCGGTTTTATCCATCCATGAAGATTACCTCAAGGCGGGAGCGGACATCATTGAGACCTGTAGCTTTAACGCAACGTCACTGTCGCTTGCCGATTACGGTCTTGGAGCGTTGGCCTGGGAGATCAGCGCCGCGGCGGCGGACATCGCCCGCAAGGCGGCGGATCAATATTCCACTCCGGACAAGCCCCGGTTCGTGGCGGGAAGTATGGGGCCGACCGCCAAGAGCGCCTGTCTTTCACCGGATATAAACGATCCGGCGAAACGGAGCGTTGTGTGGGACGAACTGGAGGCGGCTTATTACGACAACGCCCGGGGGCTTCTCGATGGCGGCGCGGACATCCTTATCCTGGAAACGATATTCGATACGCTCAACGCGAAGGCCGCATGTTCCGCTCTTGTCCGGCTCATGGAAGAACGAAACGTCCGGATTCCGCTGATGATCTCGGCCACCGTGTCCGATACGGCGGGACGGCTCCTTTCGGGGCAGACCGTGGAGGCTTTTTGGGTATCCATAGCTCACTGCAATCCCTGGTCTGTCGGTCTTAACTGTTCCTTTGGCGCTGAAAAGCTCAAAGCCCCTTTAAGAAACCTCGCCGCTTTTGCGCCCGTCCCGGTAAGCGCTTATCCTAACGCGGGTATGCCTGACCGGTTCGGGTTCTACGATGAAAGCCCCGATTTTATGGCGGATCAAATTGAAGAATATCTCAAAGAAGGACTTGTCAACATTGTGGGAGGTTGCTGCGGTACGACGCCCGCCCATATCGCGGCCATCGCCGCCAGGGCGCGGAAGTATTCGCCCCGCCGCCTGCCGCCGCCGAAACGCCCTCTGTTCCTTTCCGGGCTTGAGGCGTTCCCTATCAGCCGGGAGCAGCGTCTTACCTTAGCGGGTGAGCAAACCCATACGGCGGAAAGCCGTGAATTGTTCCGGCTCATCGTGGAAGAAGATTACGACGGGGCTGTGGAGGTTGCCCGAACACTGGTGGAAAAAGGCGCGGCGGTAACAACCGTCAGTGTGGACGATTCTTTATCGAACGCCGAAAAAGCGGTAACCGGTTTTCTCAGTCTGGCGCTGTCCTACCCCGACGTGGCGAAGCGTCCTTTCCTGATCGAAAGTTCCCGCTGGGAAGTAATCGAAGCGGCGCTCAAACTCCTCCAGGGAAAATCCCTGGTGAAGTTCACCGGCCTCAAGGAAGGAACGCCTGAATTCATCCGAAAGAGCCGCCTTATCCGGCGTTACGGCGCTGAACTCCTCTCCGAGGAGCCTGCTTAGATTGGACTAAGCCCGGCAGACTCCTTATGACGGCTTTTCGAGCGTACCGGCGTCGGTATCGGGGGGGGCCGCTTCTTGAATCTGATCGGAATCAGGCGCGGGGTTTACAAGCGCCTCTTTTGTATTCCGTTCTTTTTCTCTCATAGCCGCGTCAAAGATCGCGGTAGTATCAATGCTTGAGTTTACACCCAAAAGCGGCGCTCCGCCTTCACCATTACGAACCACCGGGCCGGGCCGGTCGCTGTAGGCCCAACTATTCTCGTTGTTGACAAGGTAGTCTAATACGGTGGAAACCGCCAGGCTAAAGAACACGAGCGAAGCGTTATTCCGTTTCGATTGGCCTAATACGGCATTCAGGCGCTTGGACACCGGATTCGGCACCTGGAACATATACGGCTGCCAAGGGTTGTCAATGCCGTTACAGGGCGCTTTTTTTTCCGCGCCGCCTTGTTTGTTGGCCTGCTCAATCCCGGCGGCTACCATGGTAAGATACTTGCGGAGCGTCCTTACCTCAGAGTACAGCGGGGCAATATTTTTTTTCTTTATAGGCGGCGGTATGGTGGATTCAAATTTGTAATAGGGAAGAAAATAGAAACGCCTCGACCAGTGGAGTTCGTTGATAAGCCGCCGGGCATAGCTGGAGGTACGCGCCTCGATATTGCTTTCCAGGATATGACAGTATTCCGCCAGCCGGGGAAGGTACTCTTTTTCTAGGCTGTTCTCGATGTTGTAGTGCCAATTGTTGATCATCGGGTTTAATACCTCGTCCAGCCGCTCGGTACCTTCGGGGCTGATTATCGTTCCAAAAGAAACATATCGAAGCCCGTAGATCAACTCTTCCAAAATTCGCAGCAACACCGTTACTTGCTGCAACGGATCCGCCGGCGGGATAAGACTGTAATCGCGCTTTAGGTCAAAAACATCGAGAAAATAGGGGTAAATATCGGGGAACGAGGAAAGCTGATCCCAGCCGGCCTTGGGAAAGAGGACTTCCAGCGTCTTGAGTCCCCGCTCCACCGCCTTTTTCTCATTTTCCAGGCTCTGTTTTTTAGCCTTCTTTTCCTCATCCTCAAGCTCTTCCGCTTTTTTCTTTTCATCCTCCCGTTCCGGTTCCGGTTCTTTTTCGGATTTCTGATCCGGTCTTGCTTTAAGCACCCCAACGGAAGAGATCCGGTCTTTTTCGGAAACGTTTAGAAAGGCCATAAGGCGATTCCGCCGTTCTACAAAGAATCGCTCATAAGGAAGCCACCGGCTGGACACCAGCTTCATCAGCAGGGGGTACAACAAAAAACGAATATCCCGGCGTATCACGGTCAAAGCTCCCAGGGCTCCGCGGATATATTCTTGGTGTTTCGTTCGCAGATGATCGCTGCTTTCCTGGTAGAGCAGCTTGTAAAGCAGTTTATAACATTCTTTGATATGGGTTTCTAAATCCAGGTTTTCCAGAATAAAGAGCGGCTTATAGACGGCCCGCATAACATCCGATAGATCGGTGGTTTTTACATTCCGGGGGCGCGCCTGCAGCCGCGCAAGTTCCGATGAAATCCGCTCAATATTCCAGTACCGTATCGTATCCAGCACGGAATAGGCGAAAGAAGACGCTTTTCTGAGTTGTTCATTGCGGTTGATGTTATTCCGGGGAAACAAATTCCGGGTAGAAGAGACCAAAAGCTCGATATGTTTATAGTATTCGTTCAGTCGTTTGGTAACAAATATATGGCTTACATAGTCGTTGGAATCGCCAAAGAAGGACAGTATAGAGTACAAAACCTGCATGGACGTTTTTATTTCAAATTCAGGCTGCGCCGCATAACGATCCATTTTTATTCGTTCCCGGTAGGATAGTTTAAGGGGAGTAGAAGGATCATCAGCGCCATCCGCGTCTTTTTGAGAATCCGTTTTAAGGATATTCGCCCGTTTGTTGGAAGCAGACTCGCCCTGCGGTCCTGCCGGACGTCCGCCGCTCCGGCTTGTCTGCCCCGCGCGTCCGCCTTGGCTTTTGGCGCTCCCCGCGGCGGTTTGATTCCGCGTCAGAGGCCGGCCCTTTTGACCGGCGTCGTTCCGTTCAACCCCGACTTCTCCTCCCAGGACTTTCATCATTCGTTTGGCTTCTTCCTGATCCAGAGGGCCAAGTTTTCCCCGCACCTTGTCCAGTTCACCGGGAGCGTATATCGCTTTTTCTTTTGCCATAGTTATACCCGCAAATATAATTTTTCACCGAGGCCCCAAAAATTGCGGACCGGAATATTATCTCCTTCTCCATTCAC
>JAIRPG010000121.1 GCA_031257105.1 Treponema sp. | reverse complement strand
CCCCCGCCCCCCCCCCCCCCCCCCCGGCCCGCCACTCTCGGCCGGGTCCTCATCCACACCCCCCTCCCGCGGGGGGGGGGGGGCCCCCAGAAGATCAACGTACAATTCTGTCTGGCACAATCCGCGATAAACGCGCTTTTGGCTTCCGTTTCGATTCATGGTAATAATATAGCAACAAGAGCGGAGAATGTCAATGTATGCGCTTCGGCGTACCCAATTCATTAGTGTCTGTCCATAATGTGTCTACATTATGGACAGACACTCATTAGACGTGACGGCTCTCTTTTTTCCAGGTTTTTACGGCTTCTAGGAATGCGGCGGCGGATGCGCGAATCAACGTTTCGTCCACACAATAGGCAAAGCGCACCCACCCCGGCGCGCCGAAACCGCTGCCGGGAACTCCCAGAATACGGTATTGCTTCAGATGCTCCACAAAGGCGCGGTCATCGCCGGGCTGCGTTGATGAGGGAACCTGGCAGAAAAGGTAGAAAGCCCCCTGCGGATCGGCGTAGGGTATTCCCGCCTGGTGAAGGATCTCCGTAAAGGCGTCTCGCCGCCGGGCGTAGATCTCCACCTCAACCCGTTCCTGGGTTAATTCCGCCACGATACGCTGCATCAGCGCCGGGGCGTTCACATAGCCTAAGACTCTGGTGGCGTAGATAAGGGCTCCGGTAACCTCGTCTTTTTCCGATATGGCAGGGTTCACCGCGATATAGCCAATCCGCTCTCCGGGGAGGGAAAGGCTCTTGGAGTAGGAAGTAACCGCCAGAGATTCCTGATACGCGGCCAGTATCGGCGGTACTTCCACCCCGTTGTAAGCGATTTCCCGGTACGGTTCATCGGCTACAAGGTACGGATACCGTCCGCTTTTCTTGCCGTGCCGCGACAAAACGTCCGCCAGAGCCGCGATAGTTTCCGCCGGGTAGATCCTTCCTGTGGGATTGTGGGGAGAATTGATCAGCACCGCCGCGGTTTTTTCGCTCAATGCGGCTTCTATCGCGGCAACATCCAGGTTAAAGTCCCGGCGGGCGTTCACTTCCACCAGGCGGCCCCCATGATTTGCCGTATAGGGCCGGTACTCCATGAAGTAGGGCCGGGAAACGATTACCTCATCGCCGGGGTTAAGAATGGCTTTAAGAACCACGTTCAGCCCCCCGGCGGCGCCTACGGACATAATGATGTGGGAACCGTCCAGGTCAACGCCCTGCTCCCGGGACGCCTTCTTTGCCAGGGCCGCGCGGACTTCGGGATAGCCCGGATTGGGCATATATCCATGGGAACCCCGCGCATCTTCCCCGGCCAGACGGAGCAATACCCGGTGAAAAGCAGGCGGCGGTTCCAGATCGGGGTTTCCTATCGAAAAATCAAACACGTTATCTGCGCCGAACTTCTTTTTCAGCAGATTCCCTTCCTCAAACATCTTCCGTATCATGGATGATGAGGCTAATGATTCCTTAATAGAGCGGGCTATGGACATCCCCCTTTCCTCCTTTTCCCCCTTCAATGCGGGCGCTTCTGTATGCTACTTTAAACCATGAAAACAAACAACGAGGCGCTCCGGGATGTACTGCCCCGGGAGATACCGGAAAAACCTTCCCTCACCGAGTGCCTTCAAGCGGCTTCGGACACAAAACAGCTCCTCATGCAAAAAGATGTTCTGGAAGCTGTTCCCGATTTACTACGCGAGCATTACGACGCCCGGCAGGCGATCCTGATTGCCGACGAGAATACCTTCGCCGCCGCGGGAAAAACCTTGCAAAGCGTTCTGGAAGCGTCCGGTTTTCCCTCGACCGGCGTCTATGTCTTCCCCGGCGTTCCCAGACTCCACGCCGAATACCGGCGCGTTCAGACGATTGAAGCGTATATTAAAAGCCGGCCCGATTACCGCCGGAGCGTCCCCATTTCCGTGGGCGCGGGAACGGTGAACGATCTGGTCAAACGCGCCGCCGGAGAACTCGGCCTTCCCTACCTTTCCGTGCCTACCGCCGCATCGGTAGACGGGTATACGTCCTATGGAGCGGCTTTGCTGGCTGACGGCTTTAAGCAAACCTTCCCCTGCGGCGCTCCACGAGTGCTGGCGGCGGATCCCGAATTGCTCCGCCGCGCTCCCGCCTACCTCTCTTCTTCGGGCTTTGGGGATCTGGCGGGGAAGATCATCGCCGGCACGGATTGGATCATCGCCGCCTTTGCGGGAGCCCTGGGAGCGCCGGGAACGGAACCTATCGATCCCCTGGCTTGGGCTATGACCCAGCGGGGCCTTCTTGATACGCTTAGACAAGCTGTGGATGCGGTTCGGGGCGATGGCGGCGCCGTACAGAGCCTTTTCGAGGGGCTGGCCGTGACGGGCTTTGCCATGCAGTACCTCAAAAGCTCCCGTCCGGTCTCCGGGTGTGAACATCTGTGGAGCCATATATGGGAAATGGAAGATCTCTCCGTCGATGGAGCGCCGGTTACGCACGGCCACAAGGTCGCCATGGGCGCCCTGGCCGCCGGAGCTTTTACAGAGCTCCTCTTTGCTTCACCAATCCCCCCCAGCCCCGCCCCGTCATGGCGGCGGCCAACTCAGGCGGAACGGGAGGCGGAAGTCCGCGCTTCCTTTCGTGGCTTGGGACAGGCGGTAACAGACGCGGCGGTGAAAACCGCTGAAGAAAAACGCTTAGACGCTTCCCAGGGGAACGCCTTGGCCTGCGCCCTGCGGGACAACTGGAAGACGATCCGGGAAAACGTTCTGGAAAAACTCGTCCCCTATGACAAACTCTTGGAACTCATGCGTCAAGGCGGCTGCCCCTGCCATCCGGCGGAAATCAACCTGAGCCGGAACCGGATCATTGCCGCCGCCCGCCAAGCCCAGATGATCCGCAACCGCTATACGGTTCTCGACTTAGCCTGGGACCTGGGGGTCTTTGAAGCTATTCTGGCAAAACTGGAAACACACGATCGGTACATCTAACCGGGGCTATTGATTCCAGAGCGGTTCATAGATACTCTACTCTATGTGGTTTTATCCACAGAGAAGGAGCTATGACCATACAACAAGAAAAAGCCGGTCCAACTATGGTGGTGTTGTATGTTGAAGGCCGCCTGGATACAGGCAGCGCCCCTCAGCTTGCCCGAAGGATCAGGCAGTGGGGGGATGACATTACCGATCTGGTTCTGGATTTCTCCAAGCTTTCCTATATATCAAGCATGGGGCTTCGGGTACTCCTCCAAGCTCAGAAAGAGATGAACGCAAAGCAGCGGAAGCTGACCATACGGAGTATTTCCGAGCCGGTGCGGGAAGTGTTTGAGATGACGGGGTTTATCAAGCTCCTTGTCCATGACGAAAAGCTGGTTATCATCAAGAAAGAGGAGAACGGCTTTATCATCTTTTCCCTTATCGGGCAGATGGACAGCGTTACCGTATCCCTGCTGGAAGATGCGCTGGTCTTGCTCAAGGAACAGAGCCAGGAAGAAGGCCGGAAAGTCCAGATAGCCCTTGACGCGGAGAAGCTCGCCTTAACCGCTACAGGGGGCAAAGTGCTGGCTCAGGTTCTGCGGGACTCCGGCTGGCCGAACCGCACACTGATTATCAGAGGCGCGTCCGGCGAAACCCGCGCCGTCCTAGAAACCGAGGGACTTCGAGAAATACTGGAGGACTAGATTCTGGAACTCAAGACGATCATCCGGATCAAGGTTTTTTTGCTGATCACCATCATCGTAGCGGCGATTACCGTATCTGTAATGAGCGTTAGCATCTTCTTTACCCAAACCCAAATCATAAAAACAATAGAAAAAGACATGATCGTCGCCGCAGGGTTGGCTGATGAACTTATTACCCACCGGATCGGTCTGTTCAAAGCGGACGCCCTTCTAGCGGCCAAGGCCATCGACGAAGCGCCCATTGAAGAGCGGCTCGCCGTTATGCGACTCCAGATCGACGCATACGATGAATTCCTGGGAGCGGCTGTGTTTAACGCCGCAGGCGAGCGGGAAGCGGCCTGCGGGACAGCGCCAACCCCGGTGGAGCTTGGAAAGAGTGAATTCATCCGGCGCGCCCTCCAGGGTGAAGCGATCATTTCCACAACCCGGCAGGATACGCGGAATATTCAAAATATGCTGGTCTTCCATGTGTGCGTACCCATGGGAGAGAAGGCGCTTTCCGTTACCATTCCAGGATTTATCTTCAGCGATATTCTCGCAAAATTCACCATCTGGAAGACGGGCAGCATCTTTATGCTGGATAGGGAAGGCGTCTTGATTGCCGGCGTGTATACCCAGTATGTGCGGGAACGGCTCAACGTTATTGAAGAAGCGAAAACCAATCCCGGCTTGGCAAAGATGGCGGCTTTTTACGAGGTTATCATTCAAGGCGGCAGCGGCGTGGGGATCTATCCCCTGAACGGCGAATCCCGGCTTTGCGCGTACCGTCCCATTACCGGCTCCAGGGGGCAATGGTCGCTGGGAGTAGCGGCGCCTATTTCGGAAAGCCCGGCAACCCAGATTCAGAACCTCCTTATCATAGCGGCGATCCTGTTCTTCGGCCTGGGGCTTATCGCCGCTTTCTTTATGTCGGGCAATATCGCCCGGCCATTCCAGCAGATCCAAGAGCAGAACCGGCGCTTAGAAGAACTCAAAGAAGTCGCCCTGAACGCATCGGAAGCCAAGAGCCAGTTCCTTGCCAACATGAGCCACGAGATGCGTACCCCGCTTAACGCGATAATCGGCCTTTCAGAACTGATGCTCGACAGCGGCGGCCTGCCCGTCACGCAGGAAGAGAACCTTGAAAAGGTGTACACCTCCGGCATGACCCTTTTGGGGCTCGTCAACGATCTCCTGGATATTTCCAAGATAGAATCCGGGAAATTCGATCTTGTCCCGGCGGAATATGATCTGCCCAGCCTGATCAATGACACGATCAACCTGAATATCATCCGCATCGGCTCCAAGCCTATCAGCTTCAAGCTGCTAATCGATGAAACCCTGCCCGGCAAGCTTTACGGCGATGAATTACGGATCAAACAGATATTCAACAACCTCCTCAGCAACGCCTTTAAGTACACCAGAAAAGGCTCCGTTATCTGGCGGATCGCCTGCCAAGAAGAGGCCGGAGCAGTATGGCTAACCACGAGCGTGAAGGATTCCGGCATCGGCATCAAAACCGAAGACCGGGAGAAACTCTTTGCGGGCTACAACCGGCTGGATAGCAGGAAGAACCGGGATCTTGAAGGAACCGGTCTGGGCCTCGTTATCACCAAACAGATGGTAGAGCTCATGGGCGGCGACATCTCCGTGGAAAGCGAGTATGGAAAAGGCTCCACTTTTACCGTGCGGATCCGCCAGCAGACCATAGGCGCCCCGTCAATCGGCCCCGCAGTGGCGGAAAATTTGATGGACTTCCGCTACGCCGCCCAGAAACGCAGCCGAAACGCCGCGCTTACGCGGATTAAGCTGCCCTCCGCGCGGGTACTGGTGGTGGACGATGTACCGATCAACCTAGACGTGGCAAAGGGCTTACTCCAGCCCTACGGCATGAAGATCGATTGCCTCCAGGGAGGCGGCGAATCGGTGGAAGCGATCAAACGGGGCGAACCCCGCTATGACGCGATCTTTATGGATCACATGATGCCCGGCATGGACGGTATCGAAGCGGTGAGGGCTATCCGGGAGGAGATCGGAACCGAATACGCGAAAAACGTGCCTATCATCGTGCTTACCGCAAACGCGCTGGCGGGCAACGAGGAAATGTTCCTTCAAGCCGGTTTTAACGATTTTCTTTCCAAGCCTATCGATATTTTCCGCTTGGACGCCGTGATCCGCCGTTGGGTGCGGGATACGATCCGGAAAAACGAAGCGGATGAAGCGGCGCTCCACCCAGAGACTGCGGCGCTCCATCCAGAGATTGCGGCGCTCGTTTCTTCCTGGCGCATTGAGGGGCTCAACATACCCAAGGCGCTGAACCGCTTCGGCGGCCTTGAAGAAGCCTTGATAAATTCTTACCGGTCCTATACCGCCCATGTTCATTCCCTTCTGGATGCGATACGCCTTATTCCCCCAGCGGGGGATCAGGAACAACGAGAACGGTACGAGGTGGCTGTCCATGGTTTGAAAGGCGCCTGCTACGGCATCTGCGCGGACGAGGCGGGTAAACGGGCCGAAGCGCTGGAACATGCCGCTCAGAGAGGAGATCTGGATTTTATCGCCCTCCATACCGGAGAGCTTATCGCCGAGGTAGAAGCCCTTTCCGCCGCTTTATCGGTTCAGCTTGAAAACGGGAACATGCAAAAGCCCGGAAAAGACGCTCCTAACGCCGATTTGCTGCAAAAGCTCAAGGAAGCGGCGCGTTTTTACGACATGGATGAAATTGACCGGATCATGCTGGAATTGGAGCGCTATGACTACGCATCGGGACAAGACCTGATTCGCCGGCTGCGTGAACGGGTCGATACGTTAGACTTCCAGGCAATTCCACCGCTGCTGGAAGATACGCTTGCCTCTGTCCACAAGCCCGCGCCTAAACCGGTTCGTCCGGGCTAGGGCTATGGCCGCGAAAACGCTCCGGGCGCGTTCCGCCGCTTTTGCTTCGGTTATTTCGCCCCGGTTAAGGGATGCGGTAATATCCGCCATCCGCGCCGAAGCCCTCCGCTTGGATTTTTGCAGCAGGTATATCCCCTGGTCTTTGACAAGAAAGCCAAGAAAGGGCAGCCCTGTCCGGGATGTTCCGAATACCGGAGAACGCTCCCGCTCACCAAGAAAGAATCGCAGGAAGGTTTCGCCGTACTGCTTGACCCGCGCTTCACCGATTCCGGGGATGGACAGCAGGTCTTTGGCCGTCTCCGGCGGTTTTTTGAGCATTGCCGCAAGCTGCTCGTTGGTAAAAATCGTATAGACCGGTATGCCCGCCTTGTCGGCGATCTCTTTCCGCAAGACCCGGAGTTTATCAAACAGGGCGTATTCCGCCGGGTTGAGCAGCTCCCGGTAATCTGTCCGCTGGGCGGGGGCGTTTGCGGGGAGCTTGCCTCCTTCGCCGGTTCCGTATTCCACCAGGAAAACCCAGCCGGCGCCGCGCTCGCTGTCAAGAAATTTCTTCTCCACATTGATGATGCGGTGGGAACGTAAAAAGGCGTTCAACTCGTCAGTTACGGATTTCTCTCCGAAGGGGCTGATAAAAAAACTCGCGTATTCTGTAAGCAATGCCATGTTACACCCTTCCTATTTTTTCTTCTTTTCACCAGCAGTAAATTTAATCTCCAGCATCGTCGTCTTCCAGCATTGCGGCAACGGCTTCTCCGGCGGTTTTATAGGGCCCATACAAATTTCTGTTCAGCCGCACATCTTCCATCGCTTCAAGCGTTTCGGGGTTGAGCGTTTTTCTTACCGGAAACGGAAGTCCGTTTGCCCGCAACGACGCCATGAGGAACATCCGCACGGCGGTTGACAAATCCAATCCGAGCGATGCAAAAAGAGCGTCCGCCGCCGTTTTGGTTTCATCGTCTATACGAATCTGTAGTGATTTTGCCATTTTGTATACCTCTCTCAATGATATGTACTGATAATATTGCTATTCTACCTATTTATCAATGAGTTCGCTCAGAAACCTAAGAGCCTATTGAGGCTGCGGGCATTTTGAACTACGATAAACCTATGGACGACATTTTGCCCCCGGTCAATGACTGGGTATTCAAACTCCTCTTCGGAGACGAGCGCAATAAGCGCCTTTTGACCGGC
>JAIRPG010000119.1 GCA_031257105.1 Treponema sp. | reverse complement strand
GGAAGGGTACGCGCCGCCTGGAAACCGGACGCATACTGTTTTGCGCTACCTTTTTCAAGCCCATGAATATCAGTTTCACCGCCGCCTCGTCATTCGGAAACGACGGATGAGTGTTTGATGATCTTCTGGATCGCATCGGCATGCATGCCACATTGACCGACTCTATGGCGTTGGTCGTATGACCGCCTTCCTGATTTCAGGAGAAAACTTGAAAAAAGGAATCTCCTCGTTCCTCAGGCCCCGCCACGATTTGGAAATCATCGGGTATTTTTTGTCCCGGACTTCGCCGAACCCGTCCATCGGGGCGGCATGACGGACACCGGCGTGGCCTACGGCACGAAATACCCGCCGTACCGGACACTGAAAAAGAACCTGTATACGGAGATAGCAGAGTATTTTCAGGGGATGGAGAGCGGGGAGATATGAAGGCGATAATCCGGTGCCGGAGCCGGAGGACGGTTGGAGCGGAGACAACGGTAACGGATCGGTACTATATCAGCAGTCTGGATACCGACGCGGACGAGTTTGGACGGTACATACGGGGAAGATCGCTACCGGGCTTCCAACAAGGAAAAATCATCGGTTTCCATAACCGTCAATTTCGCCGCCGCCAAAAGTTCGTCTTTACGGAAGACTTCTCCCTGGTAGTTTAGTATGTCGTCCATCCGGCAATCCTCGCGGATATGGATCCGGATCAGACCGGGCTCAAGCGCCGGCGCCGTTATATTTAAATTGGAAACGCTCAGAATAAAACCGGGCCGGGGTTTTCTCCCCGCCTTGCGGTTGTAAAGCCCCGCCAGGGCGGAAACGCTCTGGGCCATGAATTCAAAGCTGACCCATGAAGGGATGTTTTTCTGTTCCGGGTCGTAGAAAAGACATTCCGGGCCGATCTCGTATTCCGCGGTAAGGATGCGTTTTTCCAGATCGTAATCGGTAATTCTATCTAAGAGCGCCATCTTCCCCCCGTGCGGAATAATAGAAAGAAGCTCGGCCCGCTCTATTATCAAGGTATCCGTCATGTTAACGCTGCCTCCCGTCCGGGAATTTACCCCCATGCCATGTTGCCTGTTTGCCCGGATTTGTGCCTATCATTATAGTGATAATCACCGGGCCCGCCCAGGGCCCGCGAAGAAGGAGAAAGAATGAAAATCGGAGTTACGCTGGGATACGGCGAAAATACTGAACAGAATTTCCGCTGGTGTGTGGAAAACGGGATCATGACCTGTCAGCTTGCGGTGGGAATCGGGGACTATACCGATGAAACCGTAGAGCGGCTTAATGCCCTCCGCAAGGCCGCCGGCATGGAGATCACCGCCCTCATCGGCGCGGCAACCGGGCCCGCGGTTTACGACTTTTACAGCGGCCCCCTGACTATCGGCATTGTGGCCCCAGGCTGGCAGGGGCAGCGGGCGAAGGAACTGGCGGAATCCGCCCGCTTTGCCGCCAGGCTGGGAGTGCCCCGGGTCTGCGGCCACATGGGTTTTATTCCGGAAAACCCCAACGATCCGGCCTACGCGGCGGGGATCGCCTCGGCCCGCTGGCTGGCGAAGGTCTACAAACAGACGGGGATCGGCCTTGACTTTGAGACCGGTCAGGAGACTCCTATCACCCTGCTCCGGGCCATTGAGGATATTGATTCCCCCAGCATCGGGGTAAACTTCGATCCGGCGAACCTCCTTATGTACGGCAAGGCCAACCCGGTGGACGCCCTGGACATCATCGGCAAGTATGTGCGGGGCGTTCACGCCAAGGACGGGGATTATCCCCAAAACCCCCGGAATCTGGGGCCGGAAAAACCCCTGGGCGAAGGCCGGGTCGACTTTCCCGCGCTGGTACAAAAACTGCGGGACATTGGCTACGACGGGCCCCTTACCATTGAGCGGGAAATTTCCGGAGATAAACAGAAAGAAGACATCAAAAAGGCCAACAGCATTTTACAAAAACTTATCGGCCAAGGAGGAAACAAATGAAGGACAAGATAAAAATCGGCATCATCGGGACAGGGGGCATCTCCTGTAACCACATCGAGGGGTATCAGAAAAATCCCCACGCGGAAGTCGCGGCCCTCTGCGACATCAACCCAAACCGGCTCCAGTTTATGGGGGAAAAGTACGGGGTGGAAAAGCGCTACGCCTCCGCGGCGGAGATGCTTGAAAAAGAACCGGGCCTGGACGCGGTGAGCGTGTGTACCTGGAACTCGGAGCACGCCCCCATGACCATCGCCGCCCTGAACGCGGGGAAGCACGTACTCTGCGAAAAACCCATGTCCACCAGCGCCGCCGCCGCCCGGGATATGCTGGCCACCGCTCAAAAGAACAAAAAACTCCTGATGATAGGCTTTGTGCGGCGCTTCGGCAATGACTGCCGGATTCTCAAGGATTACATCGACCAGGATTTTCTGGGGGACATCTATTACGCCAAAGCCACGTACCTCAGGCGGCACGGCAACCCCGGCGGCTGGTTCGGCGACAAAGCCCGGTCGGGCGGCGGCCCCCTGATCGACCTGGGGGTCCACGTGATAGACCTTTCCCGCTACCTCATGGGGAATCACCGGCCCGTGTCGATCTACGGGGCGACTTTCCAGAAACTGTTCAACCGTCCCACTATCAAGGACTTCAAAGGCTATGCGGCCTCTTCCGCCGCTTCTGAGGCCAAGGAGCTTTGCGACGTGGAGGATCTGGCCGCGGCGATGATCCGCTTTGACAACGGGGCGGTGCTGCAGGTGGAGGCGTCCTTCTCCCTGAACATCAAAAACGATACCGGGGAACTCCAATTCTTCGGCGACAAGGGCGGGGCCAAACTGAGCCCGGAGCTGGAGATGTACACGGAGCTCAACGGCTATCTGACGGATATAAAGTTGAACGCCCCCACGGCCCTGAGTTTCAGCGGCCTCTTCGACGCGGAGATCAACCACTTCGTCGATTGCGTGAAGAACGGAACCCCCTGCCGCGCGCCGGCGGAGGACGGGCTGGAGATCATGCGTATCCTCGACGGGGTCTACGAATCCGCCCGCCTGGGCCGGGAAGTGGTTCTGTGAACAGCGGCCTTCGGCCTCGCCCTCTTTGAGGGCGCGCCCTCTCTGAGGGCGCGCCCAGGGGGCGGCTCAGGCCGGGGGCCGGGGAACCAAAGGTATCCATCGTTTTCCGCAAATGCACATCGTCTCATTTTGACTACCGTCAAACTGACACCGTCAAACTGACTACCGTCAAACTGACACCGTCAAACTGACTGCTGTCAAACCGCTCTTGACAAAAACATGAAGCGTTCATATATTCCTATAAAATCGCTGGGAATACTATTAAATAGAGGAGTATCGAAAATGATGAATCTGAAACAGAGGGCGCGTGTTTTGCGTCCTGATCGATTGGTAATGGTTGCTTTAGCCGTAACCGCGCTCATGTTCCAAGCTTGTGACAAGGCCGCCTCAAAAAGCGGCGCTGCCCAGGCGGTTAAGCCGAAGATCAACGTGCTGTCTTACGCTTCGAGCGAGCAGATCGTGAACATCGTCCGGGATCAGCTCTCCAAGGCGGGGTTCGAGGTGGAGGTGAACCTTCAGCCCGATTCGGGGAGCTTTATGAAGCTGGTGGAAAACGGCAGCTTTGAACTGGCCGTCTCCGGCTGGACCACCGTCACGGGCAACCCGGACTATGCGGTTCGCTCCCTGGTGAAAACCGGCGCGGACTACAACCGGGGCAAGATCGATGATCCGGAGGTCAACCGGCTGGTGGATCTGGCCGCCACCCAGACCCCCGCGGAATACGTGAAGACCTACGGGGATCTGGAACGGCGCATTATCGACGAAATGGCCTACTTTGTCCCCCTGTACCGGGGCATCAAGACCCAGGGGGTGAACATCGATGTTCTGGATCTCTCGACGGTGCGGATCTCCCAGGCCCGTTCCATGGTTTGGGAGAAGATCGAATTCAACAGCCGCGCCAGGAACGAGACCGATCCGGTCTATCTGGCCCAGGCGACCGGTTCCCTTACCTCCCTGGATCCGATCAAGGCAAACGACGGGTCTATCAACCAGTTGAATTCCAATATGTATATCCGGGTGGTCAACCTGACCGATGACGACAAGGTAATCCCCGACGGCTCCCTGTCCTGGCAGTTCTCGATAAAGGACGGCAATGTGGACTACTACTTCGTCCTCCGGGATGATGTAAACTTCGCCAAGGTCGAAAACCTCCAGGCCGTTAATACCGGAGTGCGGGTGGGCGGCGAGGACGTGGTCTTCTCCCTGTCCCGGGCCCGGGACTCCAAGAGCGTGCCGAACCACCGCACCTACACCCTTCACGAGAGCATGAAGGAGATTACCCTGGTGACGGATCTTTCGGAACTGACCGACACCCGGAGTTCTACCGGCAAAACCGTCAAGGAGGAGCTCGAAACCCGTACCCCCACGGCGATCCAGAGCCTCACGGCCAGCAAGACCCAGGCGAATAACAAGGGCGGGGTGTACCAGGTGGTAAAGGTTACCACGAACCAGCCCTTCCCCCAGGTGCTGAACTATCTGGCCCACCAGTCCGCGGGGATCGTGGCGGAGCAGCAGGTTAAGGCGATCAACACCTACGATGTGGCCGCCTACGATGTGACCAAGGACATTGCCTACGGCGATCAGGCCGTGGTTACCGAGGGCCCCTCCTACCAAAACCACCTCTGGACTTCCGGGCCCTACATCATGATCAAAAAGAACGATTACCAGGCCGACTTTATGCGGAACCCCGGCTATATGCCCGGCACGGAGTACTATCCCCGGATCAAGAACTACGTGATGCGGTTCATTGCCGACAGCGACAGCCAGCTTTCCGCCCTGCGGGCCGGGGAGATCTACGTGCTCTACTCGGTGCCCGAGGCGAAGATCGATCTGGTGAAGAACGATCCGAAGCTCAGGCTCCAGGAGTGCGGCAGCAATGCGGTTACCTACGGGTACTTCAACCTGGCCACGGTACCCAGCGTTAGTCTGCGCCGGGCGATTCTCTACTCGATCAACCAGGAGGAGATCATCAAGGTCTTTGATAACCGGGTGTTCCCCGCCTACTCGACCCTGGCGCCCCTGGTGAATACCGGTAACGTGCTGAAGGCCGACCCGGCAAAGGCCGCCCAGTACCTGGCCGATTATGCCGCGGGCAAGTAAGATGGGGCGGTTTAAGGAGATCCTGGCCGTCAACGCGGTCAAGATCTTCCGCCGGCCCCTGTACTGCGCTGCCCTCGTTCTGCTGGGGCTGCCGGTTCATTTCGCGGCGCTGCTCCTGTACCTGAAACGCCGGAGAGCCGGCGGCTGGCTGGAGCGGCGGCGGCGGATCCTCCAGGATCTGGGCGGCTCCGGGGAGGCCCGCAGCCTCCGCGAACAGGTGGAACGGCAACTCCGCAACAAGCTTGCGTTTCTGGGCAAGGCCGTTTCGGAACGCCGCTTTGCCCAAGAGGCTGCGGCCCTGTACGGGGCCCGGCTCGCGGAACGGGCGGATGAGGAGATGCTCAGGCGGTACGGCGATGAGGAGGCCCGCCCGGTACGTTATGTTTCCGTCTTTACCGGCCTGTTGAATCATCCGGCCTCCCTGGTTTTTTTCTGTGTCGCCGGCCTCCCCATGACGCTCGTGATCCTGGTCTACGGGGGCGCCTACGCCAAGTACATATTTGAGCGGGTGATGATGATGGTCTTCGTCATCTTCGGCGTTACCTTTTTGGTGTTCAGCATCCTCTATATGTCCCCCCTGGACGCCGCCCGGAACATTCTGGGCCCCACCGCCACGGCGGAACAGATCGGATCATTTAACCATATCTACGGCCTGGATCAGAGCTACCCGGCGCAGTTGGTGAACAAGTTCAAAAACCTGCTTACCTTTAACCTGGGCAAAACCTACATGGGCAATGAGGATGTGTTCCAGGCGATTCTGCGTAAATTTCCCGTGACCCTGCAGGTAACGTTTTACTCCCTGCTCCTGGCGCTGCTCATCGCCCTGCCCGCGGGTATTGTCTCGGCGGTACGGCCCAACACGATATCCGATTACCTGCTGATGTTTGTGGCCCTCCTGGGGCTTTCCATCCCCAACTTCTGGCTGGGGCTCATGCTGATCAACGAATTCTCCATACAAAACGCCCTGCTGCCGGCCACCTATTCGCCGGAGAACGGGAAATCCCTGATCATGCCCGCCATCGTCCTGGGGACGGGGCTTTCCGCCACCGTCACCCGGATGACCCGGTCTTCCCTGCTGGAGGTTATCAACCAGGACTACATCGTAACGGCCCGGGCCAAGGGGCTTTCGAGCCGCCGGGTGATCATGGGCCACGCCCTGCCCAACGCGATGATCCCCATCGTAACGGTGGTGGGCCTCCAGTTCGGGGCCATGCTCGGCGGCGCGGCGGTGACGGAGAAGGTGTTTAACATCAACGGCATCGGCAAATACGTGGTTGACAAACAGTTTGTCCCGGATATTCCGGTGGTGCTGGCGGGGGTCGTCTACATCGCCATCGTGATAAGCCTGGTGAACCTGGGGGTGGATATTCTGTATACTTTCTTGGATCCCCGCATCAAATCGAAATTAAAGAACTATTAGGGGTATGGGAATGAACAAGGACAACGCGAAGGAATTCGCCAAACGGGAACGGACGAGGAAACTCAGGCGCTTCATCGAGGCCAACATGATGACCCTGGCCTGGGCCATAAGCCTTATCCTGTTTTTCGTGATCCTGGCGAATGTTCTTCGCACGGGGGCGGGCGCCGGGGGCCTGGCCTTTGCCTTTTGTTATCTGGCCGCCGCGCTTATCGCCTTTGTCCTGTCGGTAAGGATGAAGGCCGGTATTACCCGGCGGGGGGAAGTGAGCCTTCCGGTCCGCCGGGCGGCCCTCCTCCTTATCCCCTTCGCCTTTACGGGCAATTTTTTTGCCGCCATCGCGGGGTTCGCCGCGGCCAAAAAAGAAAAGACCCTGGAATACATGATGGCCTGCTACGCCTTCCTCATCACCATACTGATCATGCTGGTTTCGGCGCTGAACCTTTTTAAGGAACAGGCGAGCCCCTTCTTTTGGCCGGGGATGGGGATGCTGGCCCTGCTGGCCCTGTTTTACGGGATCGTCATCGCGCTGGTCTGCGTCTTCACCCCCGCCCGGGGAACCTACCGGAAACTGTTCATCCCCGGGGCGCTCTGCCTGGCCGGCGGCATTACCGGCAACCTGTTCGCGGCGGTTCTGGGGCTCGTCATCTTCAGCCGGATCCGTTCCGCCGGAAAAAAACAGCAGGCCGAGTGGATCGATGTGATCCGCCGGGTGTTCCGCAACTATATGTCGGTGATCGGCCTCTTTATCGTCGTGTTCCTCCTGTCCCTGTCGATCTGTTCGTTCCTAACCTTTGATTACGCCGTGGCGACAGACAACAGTTACTCGACCCTCAAGCTGCGCCCCTCCCTGATGTATCCCTTCGGAACCGATGAATTTGGCCGCTGTATCTTTACCCGGATAGTCTTTGGCGCCCGGATCTCATTGGTCATCGGCTTCATCGCCACGGCGGTACCCTTCCTGGCGGGGGGGCTTCTGGGCGCGGTGGCGGGGCACTTCAGTTCCGTGCTGGACAACGTGGTGATGCGCCTCCTGGACATCCTCTACGCGGTGCCCAGCATACTCCTGGCCTTCGCTATCGTGGCCGCCTTTGGGGCCAACACCTTTAACCTGATCGTTGCCCTGAGCGTTGGGGCGATCCCTGCCTACGCCCGCACCATGCGCGCCCAGGTCATGGTGGTTACCTCCAGCGAGTTTGTCGAGGCCGCCCGGGCCTGCGGCCAGAACGAGTTTTTGATCCTCTTCAAGCATATCGTCCCCAACGCCCTGGCCCCGATGATCGTCCGCGCCACCTTGACCATCGGGAGCGCGGTGCTTTCCACCAGCAGCCTGAGCTTCCTCGGCCTGGGGGT
>JAIRPG010000068.1 GCA_031257105.1 Treponema sp. | reverse complement strand
AACGGTGTTTATTGGCTTATATGGATAAAACGGTAGATAAATCGGTTTTCTGCGGCATATTTTATACTATACTTTACCTTTTTTCCGTTTTCAACTCCGCAAGAGACAACTTTAGGGATTTTAAGAGACCGGCGCCGCTGTACATCAACACATTCGATTTGTACATACGAGCTGAAAACATCAACAGTATAACGCCGGTTATAACCAGCAAGCCTAATGACATCAGCGCTTCCCACAAAGCCGCGCCGTTACGGGCGAGTCTTGCGGGCATGGCGAATGCGGACCAAAAAGGCATATAACTCATAATCCTCATCATAATATGTTCCGGATCATTATTAAATAAAATCGAACCTAAATAGCCGATCATGCTAAACCAGAGCATCGGCTGAACCGCCTGCGACGCCTCTTCTATCCTCGATACTAAAGAGCCGCTTAACGCCGCTAAAATCATATATATCCCCACGCTGAACAGCGTAATCGGCAAAGTGAATATAAACAGCCCTCCAAAGAGTTCAGAAAAAGGCACGGCCCGCGCGGCCCGCATCCACTCCGCGTTTTTTATATACGGGTATATACCGGCGCAGACCGCGGCATAAAAAAATACGCCGGTCAGACAGACAAGTCCTATGCCGGTTAGCTTTGCGTAAAAATGAGTTTCCGCCTTGGCGCTGGAAAGCAAGATTTCCATAATTCGCGTTCCCTTTTCTGACGCGATCTCCGTCGTAATGATACTTGCGTACATCATAATACCCATAAAAATAACCGCTACAAGCAGAGAAACTATCATCTGCCGATAAAAAGAATAATCAGGCGTTTCTCTGCCGGTACCGCCGCTTGAAAAATCAAGATGTACCGTCTCAAAGCGGGCCGGCGTGTTCAACCGCGCCGCATCCTCGGGGCTTAACCGCATCATGCCGGCGGTCAATTCTCGCTGTAGCGCATTCAGCGTTTCCTGTATATCCGATGTGTTTATAGTTATGAGCGCGGTATTCGTATACACCGTTCCATATAAAGCGGCGTCGCGCTTTTCAAGAAACAGATAAGCTTTAATATCCTTTTCTTTCAGCAGGTTTCTCGCGGCGGACGAGGATGAGACGAGAAAAAACCGCCGCGTATCACTCTGGGGTACCGCCCCTTGAAACGCGGTAAAAAGCGACTCGTCTTCCGAGGCAACCGCGATTTCTTCTACACCGGCGCTGAATCGTATAACTTCCATAGCCAGTGAAAAACCCGCAACCGCGATAACCGGCGTCAGGGTCAAGATCAAAAACGAAGCGCTTTTTACATATTTTCGGTACACGTCAAAAGCGATAATCCAGAACTTATTCATGCTCTTCCTCCGCTTTTATTTTGAAAATTTCTTCTAGTCCGGGAGGCTGCTGATTAAACATAGGAATATAGCCATTCCGCGCGGCTCGCTCAAAAATACGCTTTCCCGCATCGGGATCCGTCAAGGTAATTTCCAAAAAACCGTCCTTATGCGCCGTAACGCTCTGTACGCCCCTTGTTTCAGCGATTTCTTCCTTGGTGAGAGAACTTTCAAGAAAGAGTTTGGTCCGCCCAAAACTGTGGCGGATATCCCGCGCCGTTCCATAGAGAACGGTTTTTCCACGCCGAAGCATTATGATCCGATCGCAGATCTGTTCGACATTTTCCATATTATGACTTGAATAAATAACGCACGCGCCTTTTTGCTTCAAGTCCATAATGCTTTTTTTCAATAATCCGGCGTTGAGCGGATCAAGTCCGCTGAAAGGCTCGTCAAGAATGACCAGCTTTGGCTCATGGATCAAGGTGATGATCAACTGAACTTTCTGCTGGTTTCCCTTAGAGAGCGTTTTAACTTTATCGGTTTTCTTTCCCGTGACTTTAAACGCTTCCATCCACTCGTTGATTTTCGGCGTGATGTCGGCTTTGCTTCTTCCCCGGAGCCGGGCGAAGTAGAGTATTTGCTGTTCTATGGTTTCTTTCGGGTAAAGTCCCCGTTCTTCGGGGAGGTAGCCTATCTGATTGTACATATTTTCCTGTACCGGAGAACCGTTCCATAAAACGGCGCCGCTGTCGGGCCGCAGAAACCCGAGAATCAGCCGGAACGTTGTGGTTTTTCCCGCGCCGTTCTGCCCGATAAGTCCAAGGATCGTTCCATCGGGAATCGTAAAACTAACCTTATCAACCGCGGTAAGATTGCCAAAGGTTTTAACTAAACAGGTTGCTTCAAGCATAAGCCTTATCGTACTCCGCTATGAATACGGTATCCCCCTTCAATCAAGTAATACCCGATGATCCTCCTTGATTATCGGAACTTAGAAAGCTATACCCATGGCTTTTCGGAGCCGGGTCAGGGTGGCCGCCGCGATTGCGCGGGCTTTTTCCGCGCCCCGGGCTAAGACGGCGTCCAGCGTAACCGGATCGGCGCGGATCGCCTCAAACCGTTCCCGTAGGGGGCTTAGTTCCCGGTTTACCGCCTGAAATAACATCTCCTTAGCTTCCCCCCACCCCATACCTCCGGCGCGATAACGGGCCGCCAGGGCTTGCTGCTCTTCTAAAGTGGCAAAAAGTTTGTACAGCAGGTATATCTGGGAATTTTCCGGATCTTTCGGCTCTTCCACCGGTTGGGAATTAGTGACTATCCGCATGATGAGCTTACGGAGTTCCTTTTCCGGCGCAAAGAGCGGGATCACATTACCGTAACTCTTACTCATCTTCCGTCCGTCCAGGCCGGGAACCACCGCCACCGTTTCGGTAACCGCCGCCTCGGGCGTCCTGAGCAGTTCTTTTTGGTAGGTATAATTTACCGCTTGGGCTATATCCTGGGCCATTTCTATATGTTGTACCTGATCTTTCCCCACAGGCACCACATGGGAATCGAAGAGCAGGATATCCGCCGCCATGAGTACCGGGTAGGTGAAGAGCCCCATATTGATCCCCGCGTCGGGGTCTTCACCCTTACTTTGGTTTGCCTGTACCGCCGCTTTGTATGCGTGGGCCCGGTTCATAAGCCCTTTGCCGGTAAAGGCCATAAGGATTGTAGCGAGCTCAAACGTCTCCGGGATAGAACTCTGGCGGTAAAAGATCACCTCATCGGGGTTGAGTCCCGCCGCCAGCCAGCCTGACGCCACTTCCCTGATCCGTTCGGAAAGTTCTTTGGGATCTTTCATGGTATTGAGCGCGTGGTAGTCGGCGATGAAATACCGCGCGTCGTATTCCCTTGTCAAGGCCAGAGCCGGCTTAATAGCCCCAAAATAGTTACCAATATGGAGAATACCTGTAGGCTTAATGCCGGTGAGGGAAATTTTTTTCATAGCGTCCCTTATACCCTCTGATTATACCGGCGCCGGCCTTTCTGTTGCAAGCAGAACGTGGAACGGTAGGCCGTCCAAAAACTGGAGTTTCCGAACGGCTCTATTAATGAAGGGAGTTGATCTTCTCCACAGGCGCGGCCATGACCCGGAGCCGGACGACCCTGCCCCCTCCAAATTCGGGGAAAGCCCGGTAACGCTTGCCGTCGTCTGAAAAAGGAGACGCCCGCTCTCCGGGAAATGGAGGATAGCGGGCCTGCGTCCAGATCGCCGCCGGATCTTTCAGGCTTAATTCGGGATGTTCAGGATCAAACCGGATAAAAGATTCGTGAGCGCCGCGTTCATTAAGGGGAGCTTCATCGGTACTCTGTAGATAGCGGATAACCCCTCCGGAAAGATCCACCGACTGGATGATTGCCGAATGAACAACCCCGCCGTCGGCGCCCCGGAACAGGATGATGTCCGCAGGTCTCAGATTGCGGATCTCATCTTGGACGGCGATGATCTCCCGGTCTCCGGAGTTAAAAAAGGACGTCCCCGCATAGAGGGAGGGGCTCTGATTTCCGGATATACCCAAGGCGCGGCTCAGGGCCCGGCCCAAGTTAAGGCCTCCCGCCTGAGCAACGTAGGTTAAGACGTGCCACACAAAACCGGAACAATCCATACCTACCCACCCTATGCAGTAGAGGTAGTTGTACACATCAGGCTCCTCGATGCCCCGTCCGGAAACCAGTACATAAGGACGGTGAGGCAACCCCCGGTAAGAACCTGCCTTCATCCGTGAAAGGTCAAAAAGATCCCGGGAAGCCGTCCAGGTTTGGGAAGGTATATCAAAGATAATCACCTTTTCCCGTCCGTCAGCAAGAACCTCCGCATAGCGGCGGAAATCCTCGCCGGCCAGGACGCTGCCTATAGCCTCCCAGAGGTATCCGGGATCCGCCTTACCGCCGCCCAGGAATTGCCAATTCTTACCGGAAAGTTCGCTCCGCTCGTTGTTCTGAGCAAAGGGCATCCGTAAGTTCATCACCTTACCGTCAATAATGTAGGTCTTAAAACTCTGGCGGTACGCCTCTTCAATTACCCGTTCAACCCCATTACCCCAAATACGGGCAGGATCGGAGAAGGCGGCGACTCCATTTCCGCCGGGTTCTTCCGCTTTAAGCCGAGGCGCCGCTATCCCCAGGAACAGAGAAAGGAACAGCGGAAACAAGATTTACCCTTCAATGTCTTTGAAATACCGCACGGTTCCTACTTTGAGTTCATCGGTAGCCGCTTCATCACAGACGATAATCGCGTGAGGGTGTGCTTGGAGGCACGAGAGCGTCCATATATGGTTGATCCCTTCTTCCACGGAAGCTTTAAGCGCTCTGGCCTTGTTATGGCCGCTGACGATGATCAGCACTTCCCGGGCGTCCATTACCGTACCAACCCCAACCGTGAGGGCGGTAGTGGGCACCCGGCTTATGTCCCCATCGAAGAACCGGGCGTTTGCGATCTTCGTATCCATGGTGAGCGTCTTTACCCTCGTCCTGGACTGAAGCGATGAGCCGGGTTCGTTAAAGGCGATATGCCCGTCCGCTCCCATGCCTCCCAAGAAAAGATCGATGCCGCCTGACGCGCGGATCTGCTCTTCATAGAGAGCACATTCTTTGGCAAGATCTTTTGCCATGCCATTGAGGATGTGTACGTTTTCCTTCTGAATATCGATATGAGAAAAAAAATTATCCCACATAAAACGGTGATAGCTCTGGGGGTGAGCCGCGTCAAGCCCCACATATTCGTCCATATTGAAGGTAATGGTTTTTGCAAAAGAAACCTTCCCTGCCCGGCAGAGGGCGATAAGCTCCCGGTAAGTACCCAAGGGACTGGAACCGGTGGGAAGACCAAGAACAAACGGCTTATCTTCCGCTTCGTTGATCTTCTCGGCGATGTACCGAGCGGCCCACCGGCTTACCGTGTCATAATCCTGACGAATCAATAGTCGCATAATTATCTCCTCCCTATTCAAAAGACGTGTTCAGAAACTGAAGTTTCAGAACTATGCTAAAATACATTTTGCTTCAATTCTCCCGCTACCGTAACGGCTAGTATCTGGAAATCCTTATCAAAAACTACCAGATCCGCATCGTTTCCCGGTATTATGGTCCCTTTTCCCCGGTACCGCATTACCTGGGCGGGATTGGAACTGGCGGTTCTGACGGCGTCTTCCAAACTAAATCCAAAAGAAACGAGGTTCTTCACTCCCCGGATCATGGTAAGGCTGGAACCGGCAATCACATCATCGCTCTTCCGGTGAAAGGCTCCGTCGTGGAGTACCACCTCTTCCCCATTGGCAAAAAACGGCCCTTCAGCCTGTTCTGTGGGTTTAAGGCTGTCGGTTATAAGCACAATCTTATCTATAGACTTATCCCGTAGAAGGAGTTTGAAGAGATCCGGGTGGACGTGGAAGCCGTCGGCGATGATCTCACAGGACATTTCCGGGTGGATCAAAATCGTGCCCACCGCATTAGGGTTTCGGTGATCCATTTTGCTCATCGCGTTAAAGAGGTGCGTTGAATGGAGGATACCTGTCTGCATACCTTCCACCATGTTTTCGTATTTCGCGTTGGTATGGCCCGCCTGGAGGACTATACCCTTCTTAATGCAGTAAAGGGCCAACTCCCTCATGCCTTTAATTTCCGGGGCCACGGTCATATTCACCACCGATCCTTTAGACGCGCTCCACAACTCTTCCATAAAAGCAAGATCCGCGGGCCGGACCGTTTCGGGCTTCTGAACCCCCAGCCGGTCCGGGGAGATGAAGGGACCTTCGAGATGAAGCCCCATGATCCGCGCTCCCGGTTCCCGGCCCATAGCCGCGGATATCTGGGTTACGGCGTTTAACATGGATTCAGGTTCTGAAGGATACAAGGTCGGATTGAAGGCGGTGACTCCGCATTTGGTCAGAAGCCGGGACATTTCGATGATCGATTCAACGCCGTTTTTTGACCATACCTCGGCGTCTTCCGTACCATGACCGCCAAAACCATGAATGTGGGTATCGATAAAACCCGGCGCGATAGAGGCTTCATGTACATCAATAATTTTCGTTTCAGGGGGAAAACGCTTCTGTTCAAAACGTTTTTTCGAGAAGACATCCGCTACCACACCGTTTTCCACCAGTACATCACAATGTTCCATGACGGCGAATCCGGTCATCACGGTTCCATTATGCAGGCATAAAGAACTCATATTTGTAGTATCGGTTATTTTTCCAACGCTCGCCAGAAGATTCGGCCTAATTCCTTTTCACCGCGCGGGCAAGCTCCTGCCCGCGGGCTTCTAAGGCGATTTGTTCCGCTTCACCGGGGGCGCCGGCCCATTCCAGCGATTCGAGGTGGTTCCACTTGAGACCCTCTATCGCGGCTTCGTAGTCTTTTTTCGCGCCGCCTACCCAACCCCAGGAACCAATCCTCAAAACGGTTTTGCCGGTAATATGCTTCCGATGGAATATATCCAGCACATACGCCATAGGAGGAAACATCGCGTATTCGTAGGTAGGCATGGCCAACACCAGACCCGCGCTTTTATAAGCGGCGGACAACACATACGAGATATTTTCATCGGGAATCCGGTGCAGGGTATACGGCACTCCCTCGCGCTCTATGCCCCGGATCACCGCATCCAAGCCCCGACGGGTATAACCGTACATGGAACCCCAGATGAGGGCGATCTCCTGTTCCGCCGGGCCCTTGGCATACGTTGCGTACCGCAGATACCGGCTGATGATCGTCTGAGGATCCTTCCGCCACACAATGCCGTGGCTGGGGGCTACGCACCGTATATCGAGGGATTCAAGCTTCTTGACCGCCCGCTCCACAAAGACCGAAAAAGACGACACGATATTGGCATAGTAGCGAAGGCTTTCTTCCTCAAAGAAAACGTGCTCTTCTTTATTAAATTCATCATCAAAGACCCGTTCCCCCAGCTTACCGAAAGAACCAAACGCATCGCAGGTAAAAAGAGTTCCCGATGCGTTGTCCCAGGTGATCATGGTCTCGGGCCAATGCAGATTGGGGGTTTCGTAAAAGGTGAGAACGTTACCCTTTCCCAAATCCAGCGTATCCCCATCTTTAACCGCACGGAGCCCTGTTTCGGGTGTTTTATAGAAGGATTTGATGAGGTTAAGCCCTTTTGCGGTTGTGATGATCTCCGCTTTGGTGTTTTTTTCCCGAAATTCCCGAAGCCAACCGGTATGATCCGGTTCCATGTGGTTCAGAATCAGGTAATCTACCGCTTCAAAATCTATACCAATAGAATTCAGCGCGTCTTCGATCTGCCGGGGCGCGTTTATCCAGTCCCGAATCAAATCGATAAGGGCGATCTTTTCCCCTCTGACCACGTATGAGTTAAGGGAAACCCCCGAGGGAATAGGCCAAATACCCTCAAACAGATCCGTTGTTTCAATATCCGCATGAAGGCAAAAAACGGCGTCTGTAATTACATGAGCTTTCATCAAATTCTAGAAACCACTGAACATATAAAAGATACTACCCGTCTTCCGATATGTCCCTACAGGACGGGTTGAACCACGAACCTTTAGCGTTTTAAGACGGAAACTACCCGCTCCAGAACTTTCTTCCGATCCAAAGGTTTAACGATATAGCTTTTTGCGCCCATAAGGAGTGACTTTTTGACGACATCCTCCTTTCCTAAAGCGCTCACCATGATTACCTTTGCGTCCTTGTCAAATTCCAGGATCTTTTCCAAAGCCGTAACGCCATCCATGACCGGCATAGTAATATCCATCGTAACCAAATCTATATTAGGATGCAATGCTTTGTATTTTTCTACTCCCTGAGCGCCATCGCCTGCGGTATCCGCAACTTCAAAACCCTCGGAAGTAAAAATCTGGCCAAGTTGTTTGGCAATGAACATGGAATCATCAACCACGAGAACCCGGTATGCACCGCCGCCGTCCGGCTTTTGGCCTTCAGGCGATTTCTCGTTGATACTGGGCATATCACTCTTTGCTATCATGCGGTACGCTCCTCTCTTCTTTCATCAAGCTTATGACAAAGGCCATATCACGTCAAGGCCTTTCTCTGATTCTAAGAGTATGTCGGACTTAACCCAATCCAACTCTAAAAATGCGCGGGGGCGCGTTTTTTACCTTCCGGCGGCTCCTAGTATTGTATTGATTATACAATAGTTATGTTTTTATTGCCAGCTATCTTTTCCGAATTTGTCAACGCCATTTTAAAGAAATTTTCCGGTATAAGCCGGAATTTCCGTGAGAAGCTCTGCAAAACCCGGTCGGCGCGAACCTTCGCTTCGATAGCCTCTTTGTGTTTCTTTTTTCGATCGGGGATTCTTTCTTTATATAATAACCGTTCCACCGCCGCGCCGGAAAATCTGATCCTTCATACTTAAAAAGAGGAGAAAAAAATGAATACGCTCAAGAAAGACGGGAGGGGGATTCGCTTCGGAGTATGCCTTGTATTGCTCTTGGCCGGGATACTCGCCGGTTGTGAGAATTCGTTTATCACGGGCTGGTATAAGAGGCCGGAAGAAAAGCCGGGGCCCGAGCCGGTTTATCAGGGCACGCTGAAGCTCAAGGTACTCCCTATTTATGGAGGAAACTATGAACTACGGGGTATGCGGTTTACCGGCGCCGATGGGCAATTTGTCGAGGCGCGTTATATTCCCTCTGACGCAGGCAGCGGACAGTGGGGAAGCGATACGCCGTTTTCCGAACCGGCGGAGGCGGAAGTCTTCCGGGTGGACGGGAGATCGTTCTATTTACCCGTCGGAGATGAGGGGGCGGGGAACCTCGTAACGCTGGCTATCCCTATCGGCGGCGCGGACGAGTTGAACGCTATCCGGGGCGGGGCGGAGTACCCCCTGAACGGACGGTATATCCAGGTTTCCGACATCGACCTTGCCTCTTTGCCCGAATGGGACCCTATCGGCGCCGATGAGAAGCCTTTTTCCGGAAAATTTGACGGCGGCGGCTATGTTATCCGCAATCTCCAGGTAACAGGTTCCGGCGGAAATTCCGGCGATGAAGACGTACGGGGCCTCTTTGGAAAGATAGATGAGGGAAGCGCGTTGATGGATATTCATGTGAAAAACGGCGCGGTCTCCGGAAACACGTGTGTCGGGGGAATCTGCGGGAAAAGTTTCGGGGATATATTCCGCTGTACGTTCCAGGGAGCGGTAACGGGGAATACCGAAGTCGGCGGCATTGTGGGAATGATAGGCGGCGCCGAAGTTCGTGAATGTTCTTTTAGCGGGGAAGTCTCCGGCTCCGGCTCCATCATCGGCGGGATCGCGGGGTTAACCGGCAATAACGCCATTCTCCGCAATTGTATCAATCGGGGGAACGTACGCGGCGTAAGCCAGATCGGGGGGGTAGCCGGCCACGCCGGTAAAGGCAAAAGCGTCTATATCAACTGCGAAAACAGCGGAGAAGCGCGGGGGGATATGCGGATAGGGGGTATTGTCGGCGAATTCAGCTCGGATGGAGAGATGATAATCGCCGCCAATAATACCGGAACGGTATACGGGCGCAGTGAAATCGGGGGCATCGCCGGCTTGCTCTCGGGATCTTCTATCGCCGCTTCCACGAACCGGGGAACCGTCACGGCGGCGGTGGATACGGCAGGGGGTATTGTCGGATATAACTTAAACGGCGGCATTACCGCCTGTTACAATACCGGCAAAATAGAAAGCGACGGCAAGGCGGGGGGGATCATCGGGAATAACGAGGGGGAAGGATCAATCGCCGCCTGCTATAACAACAGCCCGATTACGGGGAACGGCGGGACGACCGGCTTCCACGGTTGGATCATCGGCGACAACCATAAAGGGAATTCCAACTTTCTGTACGCCTGCTACTGGTATTACGACAACCACCCGACCGAAATCAACGGAGTCGGCACTCCTCCCACCCGGGAAAACGCCAAGCCCTTCGGCGACGGCGTCGAACTTCCCGCCGATCCTTGGCCTACGCCCGATACGCACGCCGAATGGGGCATCTGGAACGGCTCAAATAACGGGCCGTGGTGGAAAGACCTCGGCGCTTGGGACCAAACGACCCCTCGCTTCCCCACACTGTATTGGGAATGAGCGGTAAGGAACGGCTGCTACAAAACTGAAGTTTTGTAACAGCCGCTTTCTCGAAAACCGCTTTCTCACTGCCCGCAAACCAACTCAAAACCGGCGCCCGGCGCCGGTCATCGCCTTTTTCTCCGTTCCTTCTTTCATTGTCCTGTATCCGAAGGTATCCCGATCCTCCGCGCCGGTATTAGCCGTATTTGCCGATTTATGGTACAATAGGTTGGGGATGGGGCAGCGAGAAGGAGGAACGCCGATGCGGTTAAGTGAAACGCAGATAAAAAAATTACTTGAGTACCCGGGCCGGATACGCATTAAGCAGTTAGCCCTCAGCATGGCCGTAACCAAGTTCAAGCGGTTGTACCAAACCGACGCGGGGCTGGAACTGGTTTCTCAATGCGCGGCGGAATTGAACCTTATGTTCGAGCGGTTCCCAACGAATATGAAACCTGATTACGAGTGGATTACCCGTCTCTAAGGAGGAACGATATGTTGAAGAATTTTGAACAGACCGCGGCGCTGCTTGAGGAAAAAAACGAAAAAAAAGTGTTTCATATCGCGGGGGCGGGTAAGCTCTTGCGAAAACTACCGCGGGGTCATTGGATTGGCGGGTCAACCGAATACTTCATGGCCGAGTCAGGGGGAATCGTTTCAGCGGATGTCCTCGATGTGACGGAATTTGCCGTTGCCGACCGGCGGATCGCTTCCTACGGCGTAGAAGAACTGCCCTCTATCGCCGCCGATTCATACTCGGACGGTTTCTCCCTGGTCATCATTCCCGCCTTTAGCGAAGCGCACCGGCGCTACGCCCATTCCGCCGCGAAATACGAGGGGCTGTTCCTCAAAACCATCGCCGGCTGGGTTTCCGGATTCAGGCTCGAAAGGCCGGAAGAGAAGGGGATAGCGGTAAACGGAGAGACCGGCGATACGTGGGACGATAGGGCGGTGGCGCTTCATATCCGCCTTCCGGAAGGGCTGCGGGCGGAACTTAATATCATCAACATTTTTTCCCCCGACGCAAACAGCCCGGCCATCACCTTCGAGGAAGACGCCTTTACCGTGAAAAAATGCCGGATTGATGGGAAAGAAGCGGATTTCGTCAAATACCTGGCGGAAAATCGCCTGGATACCACATTACCCCTGGTGGGGGACTATATGGGGAACGGGATCGCCATCTCGTTAGATCGTGTTATGGACGACGGGATGCGTTTATACGCGCCGGTATTCCGGGGTATTGAGTACCGTTTTGCCAAGCCCGTCCCTGATTACGCCGCCGCCTTCCGGGCGAAGCTGGCGGAATTGGGCGGGACGGATCCCTTGTTCGCTTGTAACTGCATCTTCAACTTCCTACACGGGGACTTGGAGGGGAAAAAACTGGGAGGGGGATACGGCCCCGTTTCATTTGGAGAGATAGCCTGGCAGCTTATGAACCAGGCGCTGATGTACCTCCGCCTGGAGCGCGTCGATTCGGATGGAGAGAGGGCATGATACACATATTCGTCATCAATCCGGTCAGCTTCCCTCAACCGGGGGCCCTCGGCGAGATTATGGCGGAAATCGACGCCTGTTTCGCCGAAAACGACGCCGAGGATTACTTTCTCCACGTCTCCCGGTACCCCCGGGACGCCACGGTCATTATTCGAAAATACCTTTTAACGATTCCCGGTACAGAGATCGTCCGGATCTACGCGGTGGGCGGCGACGGCATCCTCTTTGACTGCCTGAACGGGATTGTAGGGCTGCCCAACGCGGAACTGGCGTCCGTTCCCTACGGGAACGCCAATGATTTTATCCGCGCCTTTGGGGAAGGGAAAAAAAGCGTGTTTCGGGATCTCAGGCTTCAGATACGCGCGCCGTCCGTGCCGGTGGACATCATACACTGCGGAAACCGCTACGCCCTCAATTTTTGCACGGTCGGTATGGAGAGCGGCTCCCAGATGGCCGCCATCGCGCTGTACGGCAAACTCGCCGGAAAGATACGGAGGTTTCCCCGTCTTAACCGCCTGGTGTATTCCTTGCTCTACTATCTGTCCGGGGTACAGGCCATGATGAACCGGCGGGTTCTGAATCAGCGCTACGATATAACGGTTGACGGTGAAGACATGAGCGGCGTATACGCGACGATCAATATTGCCAACGGCCCCTGTTACGGGGGCGATAAGAGCCCCGTAGCCACCGCCATGCCCAACGACGGCGTCCTGGACGCCATGTTTTTCAGGTGCGGCGACGCCCTCAAGTCGATGAAGCTGATGGCCGCCTATGTGAAAGGCGGCGGCCTCCGCCTTCCGAAAGAACATTTTACCTGGAAACGGCTGCGGAAGATCGAAATCCGCTCGGATGAGCCGTTGCTGGTGGATCTGGACGGGGAAATGTTTTTCGATACCGCCCTTACGGTGGAGATCATTCCGGCGGGGATACGGTTTTCGGCCCCCGGCGGTATAGAATTTTATAGAAGGATGGCTGTGGATGAACACAAGGGATAACCGTCCGCGCCGGAAACGATTTACCTTTATCAACGTTTTTTCGATGGTCGCCGTCGCGCTCTTCGGGATAATCGGAAGCCTTGAGTTCATCTTCCGGCGGGATTACTTCTTTATGGCGCTAACCTGGGGTGCCGCGCTGTCGACCATTCTGTTCCTATTTTTGATATTCCATTTCGCTCAAAACACGTTTACGATCTCTTTCGGTTCCCCGTGCGTTATATTTCTCGTCTTTACCGCGTTTGCCGTGTATACGGGGAACTATTTCGACGTGTACTTCCTGGTCTTTCTTACCTTGGTGGTGCTCTCAAGCGCCTACTTCAACCGGGCGGGGCTGGCGTGCTTTATCGTCATCGGTAACCTTACCTCGCTCTTCCTGCTCCTGGGGGGCTTTTTTTTCAGACCCGAAAGCGGTTTCAAGCCCGGAAGCGGTATCGGGAGCCCTCAGGATCTGGCGGTGAAATGGATACTATCCCTTATCTGCGCGGGGTTTCACCTGGTTATCACCATCACCGCGACCGGGGAACGGGAACGGGCGGTTCTGAGGGCCGAGCGGTTCAGAACCATGCTTGCCACCACGCCGAACATGACCGCGATCCTCGACGGCCTGTACCGTGTCGTCTCTATCTCAAAGCCCCTGGCGGAATTCGCCCATGTTGAAGATCCGGCGTTGATCGCCGGCCAGCCGGTGTTCGACCTGTTCGGTGAAATGGACATCAAGCTGATGCTGGGCGCCGCCTTCGACTGCCCGGATCTCTACCAGGATACCAGAGAGATCATCGTAAACGGCGAAAGCCGGCATTTCAAAATCAGCGCCGACCGGTTTTCAAGCGGCGTCGAGGGAACCTTTGTCGACATCACGGATATTACATCGGAGGTTCGTTCCCGCATCGACGCGGAAGTGGCGAACCGGACGAAGAGTAATTTTCTTGCCAGTATGAGCCACGAGATCCGCACGCCTATGAACGCCATCGTGGGCATGGCGGAACTGCTCCTGCGGGGGAACCTGAGCGGAGACGAGCTTTCTTACGCCAACGACATCAAGCAGGCGGGGAACAACCTTATCTCCATCATCAACGATATTCTGGACTTTTCCAAAATCGAGTCGGGAAAACTCGAAATCATTCCCACCAGGTATCTCCTTTCTTCCCTGGTGAACGATGTGGTGAGCATTATCCGCTTGCGGCTGGTGGACAGGCCGATCCGCTTTTATACCAACATCGATGCGTATCTTCCGAACGGCCTTGTGGGAGACGAGGTGCGGATCCGGCAGATACTCCTTAACCTGCTTTCCAACGCGACAAAGTACACCGAACATGGCTGCATTAGCCTCTCGATGGTGGCGACGCCGCCTCCGGACGTGATTTCCGGGGCAAAACCGGACGACGGGCGGATCTGGATTAAGACATCCGTCAGCGATACGGGTATCGGCATTAAACCGGAGGATCAACGGAAGCTCTTTGATGATTTTGTCCAAGTTGACACGAGAAAAAACCAGGGGAAAGAGGGAACCGGCCTGGGCCTGGCGATAACCAGGCGGCTCTGCCTCGCCATGGGAGGCGGTATCTCGGTTGAAAGCGAATACGGCAAGGGCAGTACCTTTACGGCGGTTTTTCCCCAGGGCGTTGATTCCCACGCGCCTTTCGCGGCGGTGGAGCAGCCGGAACAAAAGAAGGTGCTGGTTTACGAAGGCAGGCTCAATTACGCCCGGTCCGTGTGCTGGTCTTTGAGCAATATGGGGGTTCCCCACCAGATGGTGACGAACCTGGACGACTTCGCGGAAGCCTTATTCCGGGAGAACTGGTTCTTCGTGTTTTCCGGCTACGGCCTTTACGATCGGATAAAGCCGCTCATGGAGCGGGATTCCCCCTCCCCCGGAGCGAAAAAGCCCCCGCTGGCCCTCATGGTTGAATGGGGTACCGAGGCGTTTATTCCCGGCGTCCGCTTTGTAGCCCTGCCGGTACAAGCGCTTTCTATCGCCAACGTGCTCAATGGCAGGCTCGACCGGGGATATATGGAAGCTTCCGGGGGCCTTACCCAGACGCGGTTCGTCATCCCCCAGGCCCGCCTGTTGATAGTTGACGATATTGCCACCAATTTGAAAGTAGCGGAAGGGCTGTTGACTCCCTATCAGGCCGAGGTTGATACCTGTTTAAGCGGGGCCGAGGCGATAGAACTGGCCAAACGAAATTACTATGACATGGTGTTCATGGATCACATGATGCCCGGCATGGACGGCGTTGAGGCCACGGCGTTGATACGGGCGTGGGAAAAGGAGCCGAAAAACACCGAAGTCCGGAGGGTTCCCATTATCGCGCTCACCGCCAACGCCGTATCGGGGATGCGGGAGATGTTTTTGTCCAAGGACTTTGACGATTTCCTTTCCAAGCCTATCGATGTGTCCAAGCTGGAGGATATTCTTACCCGATGGATACCCCGGTCTAAACAGCGGAAGTCCGATATTTCCACTCCCTTAAGGCCGGAGGAAACCGCTTCGAAAAACTTGGTTATTCCCGGCCTGGATGTGCGGCGGGGCATTGTTCTTACCGGCGGGAAGCTCAGCGGCTACCGGAAGGTGCTGTCCATATTTTGTAAGGACGCGGGGGAACGGCTCGGCCTGCTGCAAGATTTCGCCGCGTTCGGCGAATCGCCCGACGAGCCGGCTCTACCGCTCTTTATTACCCAGGTACACGCCTTGAAGAGCGCCGCCGCCAGCATCGGCGCGGAAAAAACGGCCGCAATGGCAAAAGAGCTTGAGGCGGCCGGAAAAGCCGGCGAGACGGCGTTTATAGCGCGGGAACTGCCTGATTTTATGGAACATCTTGCGGATTTAACGGATGAAATAGGAAAGGCGCTGAATGAAGACGCGGCGCGTGGTGACGCGGCGCGTAGTTCCCTTACCGCCGGTTCCCCGGCGGGCGCCGTATTGCTCCACGAGATCGCGCCTGCGTTGGAAGAGGCGCTCTTAGCGCGAAAGGTTGAAGACATCGACCGCCTGATGGAAACGCTCGACCGGCGCCCCTTTGACCCCCAGATAAAAGAAGCGCTGGAACAGATCGCCGACGATATACTCATGATGGAATACCAGAGCGCGGCGGACCGGGTAAAAAAACTTTCGGAGCGGGCATGAATACATCATTTTGGAAGATCTCTTCTAAAACGTTCATTCCCGTTCTATACACGGCGGCTATGGTACTGATCGTGTTCTCCGTGTGGAATTCCCAAAATCAGGCGCGGCGGGCCCGGAGCGGCGGCCTTTTCCGTAACCTGATGGAATACCCCGCGTATGTGCGCCGGGGCTTTGATCCGTCACAGATACGGAGCGTTCCCCGTATTCAAGACGGCGCGTACCGCGAAGCGAACCGCGAAGCGAACCGCGAAGCGGACTGGTACCGTTTCGCCGCTCCCCCTTTTCGTATCATGGATTCCCCCCTGCCGGATCTCCCCAAACGGCCGTTCCTTTCGCCCTTCGGACGCGAGGCGGAGGAATTTACGATCCTTATCGCCATGGAAATGGACGGTGAAGCGATGGCCGCCTTGAACGGGCAATCTTCGGATCCTCACCCGGCGATAGTCCCGGGGATGTTCTTTGCCCTTATCGGAGACAACTGGGAGATCTACCTCAACGGAACGCTGGTGCGTCGGGAGATGCACCTAAACGCGGAGGGGAAAATCCGTACCCACCGCAGTTGGCGGGACGTGTTTTTTCCGGTGGACAAATCGCTCCTCGTTCCGGGAACCAACATAGTCGCCGTCAGGATAATCGGGGACCCTGCTTACGACTGTACGGGCCTCTACTATAACGCGCCGTACTACCTTGACGATTACCGGAACATCGAAAAACGGCACCAGCCGTTCCTTCTGGTGGCCCTCTGCGGCCTTTTCGCCTTTGCCGGCATTTACCACCTGATGTTGTTCCTTTCTATTAATACGCGGAAGGAAGTCTTTAACCTCTATTTTTCGCTCCTTTCGACCTCCCTCTGCATCTACACCATTGCGCGGAACGGCATTGTCAACCTCCTTATCCCCAATTCGGATATTTCGATTCGCCTGGAATACGCCTGCGTTTTTATGCTGAGTTCCTTCATGGGCCTCTTCCTGGAAACCTTTGGCCGGCAAAAAACAACGCTGCCGACCAGGGTATACTTTGGCTGCTGCCTGTTCTTTGGCTTAAGCCAGGCCGTTTTCTGTACCCAATACGGCGATGACATTCTCAAAATATGGAATATCTCCATCTTGATTTATTTTTCTTACGTGTTTTTTTACGACCTTGTGTACTTTTCCCTTAAAAACCGTAAAACCGGCGCCTTGAAGGAAAACCAGGACGCGCCCATTGTCCATATCGTTGTGGGCGTAGGATCGGTCTACTTCTGCGGAATTTACGATGTGTTGGACGCGGTCTTTTTTCACCGTTCCTTCAGTCTTTTCCAGTACAGCTTTTTTGTGGTAACCCTGGGCATCGCTTTTACCCTGTCGAACCGGTTCAGCAGCCTTTACAACCGCCTGGGCAAGGCAAACGCTACGCTGGAGGCCGCGGTACATGAGCGCACCCTGGAACTGGAAAAACAGACGGAAATCGCGGTGAACGCTTCCCGGGCGAAGAGCGAGTTCTTGGCCACCATGAGCCACGAGATCCGCACGCCTCTCAACGCCATTATTGGCTTTTCGGAAATAGAACTGCGGAATACGCCGCCCTCCACCGGCAAAAACAGCATCGAACAGATCTATCAATCCGGCTCCTCCCTCCTGGCCATCGTCAACGATATTCTGGATATTTCAAAGATCGAGGCGGGGAGTTTTGAACTGGCGCCGGTGGAATACGAGACCCCTCCCTTTTTCAACGATACGGTTAGGCTCAACCTCGTGCGGATTGGGAGCAAACCGATTACCTTCGCGTTGGAAATTGACGCATCCTTCCCCCAAAGGCTCAAAGGCGATGAACTGCGGGTCAGACAGATTCTGAACAACCTCCTTTCCAACGCCATCAAGTACACTAAAGAAGGAACCGTTACGCTTTCCGCGATATGGGAAAGGCGCGGCGGCAGCGCGCTGCTCCGCTTTACCGTGCGGGATACCGGTATAGGTGTCCGCAAAGAGGACATCGGGAAACTTTTTACCGAATATACCCAGCTTGATACCAAGGCGAACCGGAAGATCGAAGGAACCGGCCTGGGGCTTGCGATTACCAAAAAGCTGGTGGAAATGATGGACGGCGGCATTACGGTTGAAAGCGAATACGGGAAAGGTTCTGTTTTTACGGTGGAACTGATACAGGGACTTGAAGATGAAAGGCCCATCGGAGAAGACATTGCCGAAAGCCTCCGGACGTTCCGCTATGTAAGCGCCGGGAAGGAGCGAAACATTGTCCGTTCTCCCATGTTCTATGGAAAGGCGCTCGTGGTAGACGATATGGCGGTGAACCTACAGGTTGCCCAAGGCCTGCTTGAGCCTTACGGTCTTACGGTGGATACGGCGGCATCGGGACAGGAAGCTCTAGAAAAGGTACAAGGCGGGGGCGGCTACAACATTGTATTCATGGATCACATGATGCCCGGCATGGACGGCGTGGAAGCGCTGGCGCGAATCCGCGCATGGGAAGATGAACGGCGGGCGGAACGGGTTCCTGTCATAGCGCTGACCGCTAACGCTATAACGGGCATGAAAGAGATGTTTCTTGAGCGCGGCTTTAACGGATTTATCTCTAAGCCCATTGACGCCGCTCAGCTCGATGAAGTCCTGAATACCTGGGTACGGGACCGGCAGAACCCGGAAACGCTCAGGCGGGCGGAAAGAGAAGCCCAAGAGCGGCATAACGAAGAACGGCGGGTAGAAGAACGGCGGAAAGAGGAGCGGAGAAAAGGGTGGAACAACCCCGCTTCTCTTTCGATTCCCGGCGTGGATGTGAAGCAGGGGATAGCGCTGACCGGGGGAAATCCCGGCGGTTACCGGAAGGTGCTGGCGCTGTTCCGTAAAGACGTTGAAGAACGGCTTCCGTTACTCCAAACCCCGCCTGAGGAACAAAACCTGCGCTTGTTCATAACCCACGTCCACGCCCTCAAAAGCGCGGCGGCCAGCATCGGCGCGGCGGGCGTATCGGCCTTGGCGAAAGAGCTTGAAACGGCGGGAAACGCCGGCGATAGGATGTTCATCGTACGGGCGCTGCCCACGTTTACAGAACAGCTTGCTGCCCTGACGGAAGGAATAGAAAAAGCGCTCCTCAGCGAGGATGCCTCTGGCGGAGGGGACTTGCCCCTTACGCATCATGCCCCGGCGTCCGCATTGCTGCGGGAACTCATCGCCGCCCTGGATGCGCGAAAAATGGAAGACATCGACCGGCTGCTGGAAGAACTAAGCAGGCAGCCGCTTGATCCGAAAGTCATAAAAACGATAGACGCCGTTTCCGATCAGGTGTTGCTGGCCGAATTCGACAAAGCGCGGGAAATAGCGCGGGGTTTACTGGAGAACGGTACCGGTCTACCGGCCTGACGCGGCGGTACTTGCCGGCGGCAAGTGCCGGCGGCGCTTGCCGGCATTTGCTTTACTTTTCCGCTTGGATCGATATATAATAGAAGAGATTATGACCCAATCTTTGGAAGACTATCTTGAAATGGTCAGCTTTCTCGCCGACGATGGAGAAGTCCGGATAACGGACATTGCCGCCCGGCTGGGGGTTTCAAAACCTTCAGTACTCACCGCCCTCAAGACGCTGGAAGAACAGGGGCTGCTGGAACATGAACGGTACAGCGGCGTCACCTTAACCAGGAAAGGAGTTGCCCGAGCCGGGGAGATACGGGGAAAACACAATTTTCTCAGCGCTTTTTTACAGGATGTGGTAGGAGTCAGCCCGGAGATTGCCGAAAAAGACGCTTGCGCCATGGAGCATATCCTTTCTCTGGAAACGCTGGAAAAGATGCAGGCTCTGGCCCAGGGAAATAAGAAAAAAACAAAAGACGCCGTCCACCGTTATGAGATCGCCGGTATGGAGTAAAACCTTCAGTTCGTGGGCTGTAAAAACGCTCTTTTATCGAAAAAGACTGTTTTGAAGCGCGGTATATGTCGATACTGGTATTATACAATTGGAGCGGGTTATGATAGATAAAAATCCATCTATATATACAGATCGCGGCGCGATAGGATCTACCGACGAGCTTGATGAATATGGCGTATGGGTAAAAAGCGAACCACAGGATCTCTCTTTTCTGGAAACCGAGACGCAGAATTTTTCAGATCCGGCTCACCACGAAATCGAAGATCTGCCGGACTTCGGTACGGAAGAATTCGGTTCCATTGATTTCGGCGAGGATGCTTTTAACGCCGACGAATTCAATCCGGAAGAATTTACCTTCGACGAGGAGAGCGAACCGGAGACTATCGATGTCGGTTCTTTGCCCGCCTCAAGTTCCCCAGCCGCTCCCGCGAAAGATGACGACCTCGCCGAGTTCAGCTTGGAAGACCTGGGATTATTGCCTAACGACATGGGTATCCCCCCGGATAAGGAAGAAACCGCTCCGGAGGAGGATCGTAACGCCGATGATTTTCCTTCCATTCCTATGGATGACAGTTCTCTCGATGACGCCTTTGCCGATGATGCGCCGCCGTTTGAGGCGAAGCCTGCGCCCCTCCCCCCCGCCCCCGCCCCCG
>JAIRPG010000055.1 GCA_031257105.1 Treponema sp. | reverse complement strand
GTTTCGCTCGCAATCCGCGCTTCATTTGAAGCGACTTCTCGGTCCCGTCTTCGTTACGGATAAACTCAGGTATCAAGGGCAATACCACCGGGCTGCCCGGCTTCACTATCGCCGCCGCCCTCTTCAGGCCGTTTATCAGCCCTTTCACTACTCCTCTTCCATCCCCCAAGTTTAGCATATTTTCCTAATTCGGAATTGCTGGGGGAGCGGAGGATTCGCAGCTCCGCCCCCGGCCCCCCGGTCAATCGCAGGCTTCACCCGCTAAACGCTCAAGATTACGCTCGATCACCTGGGCCACCGCCCCGGTAACGGCCTTTTCCAGGTCAATCAGCACGGATTTTTGAAGTTCCCGCACCTTTTCCTCCTCCGTTACCATGGAAAACAGCCCCGGAGGGTCAATTTCAAGGGCTTTTGCTATCCTTTCAAGCATTTCAGGGGCGGGAAACTTCCTTGCCAGCTCGATCATGGCGATATATTGGGTGGACAGGCCGGCTCGTTCCGCCAGTTTGGCCTGGGAAAGCCCCAGCCGGCTCCGGTTCGCCTTCATATTGTACGCCAGCAGCTCCCGTAAAGATTTCACCGCGCTTGCCTCTAAGACAATATAAATTCTAATCCATCCCATAAAAATTGTCTTTTTGATAACTAAAATCGTGTGAATCACTTGACGAAAAGGCAATCAATATAAATACTATACAAAACCGCTCTTGAGGGCGGGTATGTTCGTCATGCCATTCGCATGGAGCGGCTGGCTAAGGAGTATTGGAGATGACAAAAAGAATCGTATTGGGGCTGCTGGTAATGGCAGCGGCCGCCGGGTTCCTGGGGGCCCAGGAAAATGCCGGGGAAGCTCCGGTGGAACAAGCCGCCGGGGGAGCGAAAATCGCCCTAAGCCTGGACACATTCCCCCTGATCAAGGGCGTTATATGGTCGGACAACGACGCGGACAATTCGCAGTTTGCCCTGGCCCCGGTTCTTGAGTTCCTCGTTGCTCCCCACTTTGCCGTGGGCGCCGGCGCGGACCTGTACATCGGCAAAGTCTCGGATATTGATGTTTTCTACCTTGGCCTTGCCGTACACGGGCGCTGGTATCCGCTGTCATCCGGGCTGGACAAGCTCTTTATTGACGCGGGCCTGGGCTTCAATCTGGCCACGGTAGACGGAAACGACGCCAAGCCGGAGGAGGGCGGCATGACCGGGATCACCGCGTCCCTCAAGGCGGGCTGGAAGCTGATGTTCGGTTCCCGTTTCTTTGTCGAGCCTTCGATGGCTTTTATCTACGCGAAAACGCCGATGGGAGGGTACCCCACGCCCGTTGGCTGGCAGGCGGGGCTGGCTATCGGCCTGACATTCTAAAGGAGGAAAAGAATGAAACGAATCACGGTTGTTTTACGGACCATCCTGTTTATGGCGGTTTTGGCATCTTTTGCCGCGGCGTTTGCCGCGTGCAGCGGCGGAGTCTTTACTGACCCCGGGGCGGGGGGCGGCGGCGGCGGAGACTCCAGTTCCGGCCTTTCCGCGAGCAAAAAGCCCGCCGCTCTCTCCACCTCCGCCAGTTATTCTGAGGCGGATGCCAAGCTGGACGAGATTATCAAGTATTGCGGTTCCAGTTCGAAGAACGCTAATGTGAAGACTGCCGCAGAGCAAATGAAAACCTCAATGAGTAGTTCTGGTTGGAGTTATTCGGGCTCGACCTTTATTTCGAGCATAAACCAACTGATCGGCACGTTGCAGTAAGGGCCGCAAGCTGCGCCGGCCGTCTTGTCCGGCGGCAAAGGGGCGGAAGCGCTGTCCGGTTTCGCCGGGCGGCGTTCCGCCCCTGTTTTTTTGTCCGCCGCCGTTCGCGGCGGCGCGGCCCCCACCGGCACTACCAGACGCCGTTGGCAAAATTTTCACACGGAGGCGCGGGAAACGTATGAGAACGCGGATGCGGTAGAACCCTTTGTTAAAAGTAGAATTGCCGATATGCGCTCATCCTCGCTTGACATAAATCTTTTTTTCAACTTTAATAAAAGCCATACAGATTGGGGAATTAGCTCAGTTGGTAGAGCGATAGGTTCGCAATCTATAGGCCAGGGGTTCGAATCCCCTATTCTCCAAAGCCCCTCAGGGGGCTTTTTTATTCGTAGCGAGGAGGGGTTTTATAGACTGTTCCGAAACTTCGGTTTCAGAACAGTCTGATATATATGACGGCTCATTCGCCGAGTTGACAAACCCGGGGTATGCCCGCTAAAATACTTCTATTGGTTATTCCGGGCGGTAGGATAGAGGCTATTCCGCGTGGTTCGGGACCACGAGATCGGGGGTTCAAATCCCCCCCGCCCGATTGAAGGATACATAAAGAAAGCCGTTGCAAAACTTCATGTTTGCAACGGCTTTCTTTTGTACGCCCAGCAAAGTACCGTAACGTTGTGTAAAAGGACAGCCTTCTACTCAATTTTATCGGGAGCGACGGGGCTTGAACCCGCGATCTCCGGCTTGACAGGCCAGCGCGATAACCAGCTTCGCTACACCCCCATACGTGATATCAGTATAAAAAAAGCAAAAAAAAAAGTCAAGAGGTTGAGCCGCCAGCAATGCGAAATTGCCGCTTTTCTCCCACGGGCATTTAGCCCGCCGGAACCTTCACGTATCCTCCCCGATGGGGATCAGCGCTTCCCGGACGGCTTCGGCAGCGGTGGTAACGCCTTCCGCCGCTTTCCGTAGTCCCGCCTCCAGGAGATTCCACATCCCTTGCCGCTTGAGGTACGCCCCCGGAAGCCGGTATGATCGCAGACCGAACAGCCCGCTCCCCGGTATAGCGGCGCTCCCTTGATACCCACCCGTTCAAGTAATCGCGCTTCTTCCGCCGAGATTGCCGCCGTTTCTTTGCAATACGGACAAATTTTCCGTACAAGGCGTTGGGCCATGACTCCCCGCAGAACCGAGGCGATAAGATACGGTTCTATCCCCATGTTGATAAGCCGGGGAATGGACGATACGGCGTCATTGGTATGGAGGGCACTCAAATTTTTCGGCGCTGTCCGCCTCTCCAAACTTCGCGCCGAGGTAGGCCGAAAGCTCTACCCTGTCGAGGGGGACAAAATGCGCCGGTTTTCGGTGGAAATTCCGCAATGTGTTCTTGATCCCGGCGCCGGTTTTTTCGGTAACACCGATCTCAACCAAGGCGGCTCCTTCTCTGAGCTTGATAACCCCGTGGGCCTTGATAAATTCAGGCGGATACTGGGCGCTTCCCTCTGGAAGAGGAATGTAAGCGCCAATCCCTGTTTTCTGTACGGCGTTCACGCATTACCTCCTTGTACTTAGGTTTTCATTACTAAGAGGTATCTGATCGCGCGATTTGCTTTAATGAGAGCGGGTTATACGTTGTACGGACAGATTACGGGCTTTCGTTCGTGAGTTTGAGCCATTCCGCCGCGATGATACCGTGACCCACGCTCGTGGGGTGTACGCCGTCTGCCGACATATCGGCTTCCCGCCGGCCTTCCACCGCGTACCGGGCGAAAATACCGTCCAGCGGCAGGAAGGCGTCGGCGTACGTTATGGCAAGGCTCCGGATCACCTGAATTTTGGGATCCAGATCTTCCCGGTAGCCTTTTTTTCCCGGATCGCTCCCCAAAAGGAAAGGTTCTATGATAACGATAAAAACCCCCTTGAGGTCTCGCCGCAGGTTTTCAAGGAGCGTACGATAGTTTTTTTCAAACTGCTCCGGGGAGGTGGGGTCGTTGCGGTCGTAGCGGCGCCAGACATCGTTGATGCCAATCAGGATTGATACGACATCCGGCTTTACCGCGACAAAATCTTTTTCGTAGCGCTCCAGAAGGTTACTTGTCCGGTCTCCGCTTACGCCCCGATTGACGAATCGGGTATTGTGGCCTGGGAAAAGGTTTGCCCATATTCCCGCGACATGGGAGGGATACCCGCCTCCCAAATGCTCCGGATCTTCCCGATTTCTTCCGCAATCGGTTACGGAATCTCCCTGAAACAACACGGTTTTCCCTTCGAAAATTTGCTTCATGCTTATTTCTCCTCTCTCTCAGCTCATACCGCGCTACCGTACGGCTTTGGCAACCGAACAGATACGACTTGCCATCTTGTCCAAGGAAACCTGTTCCATCACATGGCCCAGTTCATAGGCCACCCGGGGCATACCGTACACCACGGCGCTTGCCTCATCCTGGCCTAGGGTTATGCCCCCTTCCTTAAAGATAGTGCCCAACTGTTGAGCGCCGTCCCGTCCCATACCGGTCATGATGACGCCCAGCGCGTGATTAGTGTAGGTCATGGCGACCGAGGCAAAAAGTACGTCCGCCGAAGGCCGGTGCCCGCTTACCAGCGGATCGCTGGAAAGACGAACCACCGCGGAAACGCCTTTTCGTTCCACTTCTAAATGCTTGTTCCCCTGGGCGATGAGAATCCGCCCCGGCTGAATCGCGTCTCCCTCTTCGGCTTCTTTTACGGTGAGCGGGCAGATCCGGTCGAGGCTCTTGGCGAATTCGCTGGTGAACCCCGGAGGCATGTGCTGGACCACGACAATCGGCGTTTTGAGATCTGCGTCTAGTTTGGAAAAAACCACCCGCAGGGCGTCGGGGCCGCCGGTGGAGATGCCGATAGCGATGATCTCGATAGCGCCGGGTTTCCTCAAGGGGGTGGGCGGTTTTGCGGGGCCTCCCCCGGCAAGGTTCATTCCCAACGCGGATTCTATCCGGCGGATCGAGGAGGTCTCGCCGGAGGAGGCGGGCGCCGGTTCGTGTTTCTTGAGCGGTTCCACCGGGATAACCGGGGCGGCCTTCCCCTGGGCGCGCCGGTATTGCCCGCCGTACCCCAGGAGCATACCGGTAAGGGTATCCTTAACGGTATGAATGTCCTCGGAGACCGAGCCTGAAGGCTTCTGAATAAAATCGCTGGCCCCCAGCGCCAGGGCTTCCATGGTTATCTCCGCGCCCTTGGCGGCAATAGAAGAAAGGATAACCACGGGGATCTTAATGCCCTGTTTTTTCCGTTCTTTGAGGAATTCAATGCCGTTCATTTCGGGCATTTCCAGATCCAGTACGATAATATCGGGATTCACACGGGGAATTTTCTGGAGGGCAAACGCCCCGTTCATCGCTTTCTCGGCTATCACCAGGCCGGGAGTGGCCTCTATCATCCTTCCGATAAGGTTACGCATCAACGCGGAATCATCAACAATCAGCACCGAAACATCATCAGCCACGGCAATCTCCTTTTATATGTATTTCCGGTAAAGGGTAGCCCATTGGGTTTTCACAAATTCAAATTTGGTATTCATACCAAAAAGGGATTCCGAATGTCCAATGAACATAAAAGATTTTGAAGCCATAGAATCCCAAAAGCGGTTCATCACGGCGGTTTGAGCGGCTTCGTCAAAATAGATGATCACGTTCCGGCAGAAGACAATATCCAGATTCCGGAGTCCCGAATCATTCTTGAGGTTGTGATAGTCAAAACGGATCCTCGACATCAGTTCAGGACGGACTTTATACCCCCCTTCGACTTTGTTAAAGTACTTTTTGAGGTAGTTGTCGGGGATACCCACAATACGGCTCTCGGCATAGAACGCATCTTTCGCGGTCATCAAGCATTTTAGGCTAATATCACTGGCGACAATCTCGTATTTCCAGGGAGCGGGAAGGATTTCGCTCAACAGCATGGCAATCGTATAGGGTTCTTCCCCGGTGGAACAGCCTGCGCTCCAGATTTTAAGGGTATTGCTGCCGGAACCTTGCTTGATTTTAAGGAGTTCAGGTATGACAAAATGCTCTAAAGCGTCAAAATGGGCCTGATTTCGGAAAAATCGGGTTAAGTTCGTGGTAATAGAATCGAGGAAACTTTTGAGCTCCTCTTTGTCTCTCGAAATCGTTTCAAAGTATGCCCTCATAGAGGGATTGCCCTTTTCGCGCAGCCGCTCCTTGAGCCTGCTTTCCAGTATTGAACGATTGGTAGCGGTAAAGTGAATACCGCTTTCGTTATAGATAAGCTTCCGGTAGGCCTCAAAATCGGCGTCGGCAAGGAATACATCGTCAGCCATATACTTTATACTAAGAAGAGAAAGGATACCTGTCAATTGAAAGCCGGGATAATACGATAAAAAATGGAAAATTGGGATTCCCTTTTGAGAGAAATTTCCCCGTTGACCAAAGACCGGGCGCCTGGGATAATTGCTTTACATGAAAAAGTTTATTTTTGTCTCCGGCGGCGTTTGTTCCAGCCTTGGGAAAGGGGTGGCGGCCTCTTCCCTCGGCGCCTTACTGGAAGGACGGGGGCTTAATGTCCGGATGGTAAAGTGCGATCCCTATATCAACGTGGACGCGGGAACAATGAGCCCCTATCAGCATGGTGAGGTCTATGTCACCGACGACGGAGCGGAAACGGACCTCGATCTGGGGAATTACGCCCGTTTTACCTCGGGACGCCTTTCGGCAGCCAATTCCATCACCACCGGCCAGGTTTACGAGTCGGTTATCAAGAAGGAGCGGGAAGGGCGCTATCTTGGCCGCTGCGTCCAGGTAATTCCCCATATTACCGATGAGATCAAGAGCCGAATTCTGGCGGCGGCGAGGGAAGATCCCGATACCGACGTGGTAATCGTAGAGATAGGCGGCACGGTGGGGGACATAGAGTCTATTCCCTTTCTGGAGGCGGCCCGGCAGCTTATCCATGAATCGGGCAGGGACAACGCGCTTTCGGCGCACCTTACCCTGATCCCAGAGGTGGCCGGCGGGGAACTCAAGACAAAGCCTACCCAGCACTCGGTCAAGGCCATGCAAGAACAGGGAATTCAGCCGGACGTGCTGATCTGCCGCGCCCCGGTGATATTGGACGAGGATACCCGCCGGAAGATCGCCCTCTTTACCAATATCGAAAGTGACGCGGTATTTACTTCCTATGACGTCGATACTACAATTTATGAGGTCCCGCTTGTTTTTTTTGAACAGAAGCTGGATCAGGTGGTGCTGAAGAAACTGGGGGTAGAGAGCCGCCACGCCGATCTTAAACCCTGGTACTCAATGATGGAGCGTTTCGCATCCCGGAAGGGCAAAGTGCGAATCGGCATTGTCGGCAAGTACATGGATCTCCATGACGCCTATAAATCCATCTACGAGGCGCTGTTTCACGCGAGTCTGGAATGTATGGTGGAAGTGGAATTGGTAAAAATTGATTCCGCCCGGCTCGAAGAAGCCGATGATCCGGGGGCTGTTCTGGGGCCGGAAGCGTCAGGCGGCGGCGTGGACGGGATTCTGGTTCCAGGCGGCTTTGGGCAGCGGGGCATTAACGGCATGGTTCAGGCGGCGGCGTGGGCGCGGCGGAACGGGACGCCTTATTTTGGGATCTGCCTGGGTATGCAGATCATGGTTATCGAATGGGGGCGGAACGTCTTGCGCTGGAAAGACGCGGATTCTACCGAATTCAACCCGGATACCAAGTATCCCGTGGTAAGCCTTCTGGTAGACCAGATAGACGTGAAGGATTACGGTGGAACCATGCGGTTGGGGAAAAGCGTTTCCGTGGCGGAACCGGGAACCCATATCTTGGCGGCCTATAATGAAAAGAACATCTCCGAACGGCACCGGCACCGCTACGAGTTCGCTAACCGCTACCGGAAGGAGATGGCCGAGTCGGGACTCCGGATCGCGGCGCTCACCCCCGACGGGAGCCTCGTGGAATGTGTGGAGTGGCCGGATCATCCCTGGGGCCTGGGGGTACAGTTTCACCCTGAATTTAAATCCAAGCCTACGGCGGCAAGCCCGCTGTTCAGGGATTTTATCGCCGCGGTACGGGATCGAAAGCGGGCGGTAATACCTGTTTCTGAGCGATGCGTTTAGGGCGCTTCAATGGGTAAGCGTCTTCGGCTCAACCGAGCGGAGGAATAAATGATGTGTTCGAGGTGGGCGCGGCGCGGTAATCCGCGGTTGTTTTTGCTTATTTCCCTTCTTTTTTTCTGGGGCTGTTCCTTTGATTACGGGGAAAATTCAACGGATAATGAGAATCAGCCGGACCTTATTATGGATAAGGTAGCGTACGCCCGGGTACGGGACGGCGATCATGTGGCGCGTTTTGAGGCGGAACGGGCGGAACGGTACGAAAAACGTCAGACGATGGAGTTAAAGCAGCTTTCTTTTGAGCAGTTTACCCGGCATGGAGAGGAAATAAACGCCGCCGGCAGCGCGGGTACGGCCTTCGTAGAGCTTGATTCAGGAAATATCCACATGGGCGACACGGTGCGGGTCGCCGTAGATTCTGAAGATATTACCATGCAAACCGCGACCCTGGACTGGAAAGATAAAGACCGGTTCCTTTCCGGCGGCGAGACCGAGCCGGTTGATATTCAGCGTTCCGATGGGACGACCTTTACCGGCTACGGTTTTTCCGCGGATGTCCGCCAGAGAACCTGGAATTTTGCTTTAGGGGCTTCGGGCGTCTACATGCACGAAGATAAAGAAGAAGAGGAAAAACCCGACGGGGAGGAGGATGGGTATGTTGAATAGAGCGGCGGCGCTTTCCCTGCTGGTAATAGGACTCGCCGTACCGGTTTTAGGCGAGACGTTTACTTTTCGGGCGGATCGGATGACCGGAGGCCGCGCTTCGGGGAAGGAGATTACCGTGCTCTCAGGAAACGCCGAGGTGCGCTCCGACAAGCTTCTCCTCAAGGCGGAGCGGATCGAATTGCACGGCGAGGATAATCAATTCATCGACTGTACCGGCAATGTGTGGGGAAGGGAAGAAGACAAGGACATTCTCTTTCAAACCGACCGGCTGCGCTACGACCGGAAGCTAAAAATAGCCAGGCTTGAAGGGAATTCTTCATTGGAGGATAAAAAGAACGAGCTTGTCGCCAAGGGCCGGTACATCGAGTACGATGATCAAGCTGAGGTTACGGTATTCCAGATTTCGGTGCGGCTCTTTAAGGATACCATGGTATGCCGTTCCGAATATGCCATATACCGGCGCAACGAGAAGCTTCTGGATCTTTCGGGCTTTCCGGTAGTGTACAAAAAAAGCGATGAATTCCGGGCCGACCGTATCCGGGTAGACCTGGATACCGATGACGTTACAATGGAAGGATCCGTTTCCGGATCTATCAAGGATTAAACGGTGGGGGAACAGCACGTTCTGGCGGTTTCCGGTCTCCAAAAGCGTTTTGGCCGTAAGCAGGTTGTTCGGGGCGTCAATTTTTCCATGCACAATGGCGAAGTGGCGGGACTTCTCGGGCCGAATGGGGCCGGCAAAACCACCATTTTTTATATGATTGTCGGGTTTTATAAGCCCAGCGCCGGCGCCGTCACCCTGAACAATGTGGACATCACCAAAAAACCCATGTACCGCCGGGCTCAGCAGGGGATCGCCTACCTTCCCCAAGAAGCTTCGATCTTCCGCAAGCTTACCGTGGAACAGAACATCTGGGCTATCTTGGAAAGCCGCCGGGACATCAACAAGGCCGCCAAAAAAGAGCGGCTGGCGTCTTTGCTGGAAGAATTCGGCATAACCCGTATTAAAAAACAATACGGGTACACCCTCTCCGGAGGGGAGCGCCGGCGCACCGAAATCGCCCGCGCGCTGGCCACGGAGCCGAAATTCCTCCTCCTCGATGAACCTTTTGCGGGGATAGACCCTATAGCGGTTTACGAGATCAAACAGATGATCCGTTCTCTCGCCGATAAGGGCATCGGCATCCTCATTACCGACCACAACGTGCGGGACACCCTGGAAATCACCACCGAAGCGTTTATCATCGCCGATGGAACCATCATCGCCCAGGGCGACCGGAACGTGATTCAGGCCGATGAGCAGGTGCGGGAGGTCTATCTTGGCAATGAGTTTAGGATGTAAGCTCCCGCATCTTGTCAACCGCTTCCCAGAGGCCGTTCAGATAGGCGGCGCCTAAGGCGCGGTCGTAGAGGCCGTATCCGGGCATGGCCTTTTCGCCCCAGATCATTCGTCCGTGATCGGGCCGGATGGGGCCCCGGAAACCCGTATCGTAGAGCGCCTTTATGATAGCAAACATATCCATGGAACCATCCGAGGAAAGATGCGCCGCTTCCTCAAAGACCCGGTTTCCGTAATGGCGCAGGTTCCGCACATGGGCAAAGTGGATCCGGCCCCGGAGCGTTCTGATAATATCAGGAATATCGTTTTCGGGATTGGTACCCAGGCTTCCCGTACAGAGCGTAACTCCATTGTGGGGATTGTCCACGAGGCCGAGGAGCCGCAGAAGGCCCGCTTTACCGGTGATGATCCGTGGCAGCCCAAAGATGGGCCAGGCGGGATCATCGGGGTGGATAGCCATGTTTATATCGTACCGGTCGCACACCGGCATGATTCGTTCCAGGAAGTACCCAAGGTTGGCAAAGAGCGTTTCCCCGTCTATGCCCCGGTATTGGGCAAAGAGTTCCCTCAGCCGGCCCAACCGCTCCGGTTCCCAGCCCGGCAAGGTAAAGCCGCCGCTCTGGGTGTTCAGGGCGTCCAGCATGGCGGCGGGATCGATCCGGTCAATGATCGACTGATCGTAGCTTAATACCGCGCTGCCGTCCGAGCGGATTTTCGCCAGATCCGACCGGGTCCAATCGAAGATAACCATGAAGTTGTAACAGACCAGATGAATGTCCGCTTCGCCCAAGCGCTGTAAGGTGGTGATGTAATGGTCAATATACGTATCCCGATCCGCCGAGCCTATCTTGATAGCATCGTGGATATTCACGCTTTCGATGCCCGCCAGTTTGAGTCCGGCGGCCTCTACCTCGGTTTTTAAGGAGAGAATGGCGTCTTTCTCCCAGGCTTCTCCGGGCTGGGTTCCGTAAAGGGTTGAAATGACGCCCTTCACGCCGGGTATTTGCCGAATCTGGGCAAGACTTACCGAATCGTATCCGGCGCCGAACCACCGGAGCGTCATGTATGGATTAGACATAGTGCCTCCCCCCTTACCTTAGCCGGGTTTTTAAAGAAAATCTATACAAGAATTCTCACGGCGCAGTCGACCGGTAAAAAAACCGGTTCCAGGAGGATTCCCCCGGTGAGGAATAGCATAAAGATCGCCGGGGTAAAACGCTGGAACCGGTTTCATTTTTTAAGATACCGGTAAGCCGAGGAGCTGTCGGACTAGAAGTTCCAGTTGAACCGGATGCTCACCACGTTTTCGATACGCCAGTTCTTGACGTACTCGGTGTCGATACCGGTGTTCAAGAAAAAGCCCAGATCCCAGAAAGACCAGAGTTCGGCGTTGCCGATTTTGAGGATGGAGTACTCAAGCCGGGGGGAGACTTCCAGCTCCAGCTTATCCTTCTCTACGCCGGGCAACTCTGTGTTGTCCCACCCCTTTACCGTCACCTTGTATTGATCGTACTTGTAGGTCTCGCCGCTCGCGTCTTGCCGTAAAGTATTGGGCTTCGCCTCTATTGTCGCCTCGGTAGAATTGCTGACACGGAGGTACAGGATGCCTTTGAGCTTATCGGGAATGATCTTGTAGGACGGTTCCGCCTCAACGAGCCACCCCATCGCGGGGCCTTCATCAGCCGGCCACATCGGGTAAGCCCTGAGCTTGGCGGACGTACTGATGCCAAAGGAGCCGATGTCTTTGCTAAAGTTGACCAGTCCAAACAGGGTTAACTTGCCCTGGCCCCAATCGGTCTCGGTCGACTGCCAGACAAATTCCTTGGTACCTACCTCTTTTGGTTTATATATGATATTATCCGGACCAGTTGATGCACCCTGATCAATCTCCCATTCCGTTCTCTTTAGCTCTACCAGGTTCCAGCGCTCTTGGGAGCTAAAATGGAATATATTTTGCGCTACGGCCTGGGCTTCGAACTTCAAACCGGGAACGCCGAAGTTTCGGAGTTCCGCGCTTATGTACGCCCGGTTATCGTCAGAATATTGGTTCCTGACGCCCCGGAAACCGGCGGCAAGCTTGATAAGGCTCACATCGTATACCGCGCCAATCCCCAGTTCCTTAAAGAAATTTTCCGCCACGAAAAAGTCTTTGCCATTCGGATCCGCCCAACTGCGGTGGCCCAGGGTAAAGCCGAACCGGAGCCCCTCGACGCCGGGTTTAAAGTTAAAGCGGAGCGCCGCGTCCCCGGTGCTTCCGTCCCACTGGCCGCCGGTTCCCCAGTCGCTCCCGGTCTGGATGGCGGTAATTTCCAGGAAATTGTTCTGGAAAGGCTTTATCCAGATATTCACATCATCGTACTTAGTGAACGATAAGCCACTATCCCAATTTGGCCCGTCCTGCTGTACGCTGACGCCGAACATATTGGCGCCATACCAATCGCTCCCAAAATTAATGCTCGGCTTAATCCTGGCGCGGGTGTTATCGGCGTCGTCATGCCGGGTGTTCAGGTACGGCTCGTAGTTGCCGTTCCAGCTATCCTTTTCTTTAAGGTTGAAATAAAGGCCCGTCCGTATTTCACCGCCAAAGGTAACGGAAATTTTCGGAGCTTCATCCTCCGCGAAGGCCATGGTTCCTCCCAGCGTCATTGCGAGAGCCATCAACACAACAAAACACTTCTTCATACGTTCCTCCAAAAAATGTACCGGAAGGGCGACTTTGCCGTCCTTGATCCCGGTTTTGAATGCGGGGCCTCAGGCCGCCGCCGTCAGAACAAAAGATTCCTCCTTGGGGTTGATTGCGGAGTAGGGCTACGGCGAGAGCAGGCGGCCACCGCGTCCGACGGACGCGAAATTCTCCGCATAGCGGGCCTTTGTGGAAGGCCCGGAAAAACAAAAAAGCTCCGTTCCCCGTGGAAGGGGGCGGAGCTTTGTTTAAGCGGGTAAGAGGACGCCGGGCTTTTTAAAGAGAAAGATTGTCTATCCCGCCCTTCATGGCGGGTAAACTCACACGCAAGATGACGCGGGGGGGGGGGGGGGTATTTAACGATAAGATAAAAAACCCTGTTAAAGCGATAGGCACCATTCCCCGCAATTCAAAAAAATCGAAA
>JAIRPG010000072.1 GCA_031257105.1 Treponema sp. | reverse complement strand
TTTTTTATATGCCCCGCCGCATACGCAGTGGGGCGACATTTTTTTTGAGGAGGAAAATACCAATGAGAAAAGTATTTTCAGCACTAATTCTGGCCGCGTGTACCGCAGGTATGGTCTGGGCGCAGGACGGAACCGTTAAGCTCGGCGCCGGGGAACTCACCCTTTCCGGCGATGTCAAGGTCGGCCTTCGCGCAGACGGCGACCTTCGCAAGACGTGGGATCTAAACAACGGGGGCACGTATGACGAAAAAAGCGCCACAACGAATATCTACGGCTATTCGGACGATGTGGACGACGGCCTCTCCGCCCTTCAAGCGGGCCTTACCGCCGTGTATACCAACGGCCCCTTCGGTGTGAAGCTTCGGCTGCTGGACGCGGTGAACACCCCCGGATGGAACAACGGGTATCCGGCGCCGCGGGGAAACAAACTCGAATTTTCGAGCGCGTACGGCTGGATAGACCTGTTCGCGGACAAGGTTTCCGTGTACGGCGGCTTGATTGGTAAGAGCGCAAGTTTTTCGGCGCCCGACGAGGGACTGTGGGGTACCGCCCAGCTCGAAGACTCCGGCACGGACACCGCGTCCGGCACGGACACCGCCTACGATAACGTTTCCGGCGTCCGGCTCGCGGTAAAGCCGGTGACGGGCTTGAGCATAGGATTCGCCCTGCCCTTTGGCGTAACACAGGACAGGAGCATTGATCAGACGAAGTATTGGCAGTTGAAGGAAGCCGGTGACGGCACAAGCTACGCCGGCAATACCTTCGGCGATTTCCTGGCGCACACGATCTTTGGCGCGGGTTTCACAAACGACGCCTTTGCGGCAAGCGTTTCTCTTAAACTGAACGGCGGCTTCTACGACTATCCGCTCAAAGACAAGCAACTGGACGTCACCGCAAAACAAGACAAGTACTACGGCTATGGCCCCGATCTGCTCTTCGGCTTCAAACTAACGGCGGTTCCTAAGCTTACCCTTATCTTTGACGGCGAGCTGACCAACCTCTTTACCGGCGTGGACACCTACTTTGCGTTAGGTCAACGATCTAACGCCTACCAGCCCGCGTATGATCTCTACCTTACCGGCGCGTACCAGGTTCTCGACCCGCTCAAAGCCGGACTCCGGGTTCAGATGAGCGGACAGGGTAACTACGGCGATAAAGATCTGGACGGAGGATCGGGAGATGAGAACACTTCCGCCGTCCTTAACCTGGGCCTTCGCGTATTCGCCGACTACGCCGTTACCCCCGCCATTATCCCCGGCATCGAGGTAGAAGCCTTCTTTGCGGGCGCTCCCGCTGCTGCGGAGAAAGCCTACAAAGACTACACCGATGACCTGAAGAAATTGACTACCCACGGCGGGCTTTCCTACATTTACTTCAAGCCCCGCTGCTCCTTTAACCTGGGCGAAGGGCTTACCTTCAATGTGTGGGACAAGATTACCCTCGTTATGGCCAACGGTCTGGAGAATGGTGGCGAATATACCGGCAAAAGCCCTGCGGATACTCCAAAGGAACTGTCCGGTTTTGTGTTGAACACCTTCCAGTTAGATTTCGTCTGGTCTTTCTAGAGAATAAGAACAACAGCCTTGCCCTAAAGGGTAGGGTTGTTGTTTGTTCAGATTCATAGAAGTTCGTTATAGAAACCGGCGCGGTGTTTTTGTTTTATCCCGCCGGTTTTTGTATTATGAGAATTGTTCTGAAACCAACCGGGTTTCGGAATAACTCTAAATACGAAGGTAATCTATGAAAATGAAGCGTATTATTTTGGCGGCTGCTGCGGCGTTGGCCATATTCGGACTTGGGGCGTGCGTGTCGGAACCGATGGACAGAGCGCACAATTCGAGGAACAGCGTAAATTGGGAAGGCGTCTATACGGGAACCATTCCGGCGGCGGACGGGCCCGGCATTAACGTCCAACTTACCTTGGATGTGGACGAAACCTATGAGATCTCGTACGAGTACATCGATAAATCGGAAAGCTTTGTCGCCGCCGGGAAATTCACCTGGGACGAAAGCGAGGGGATTATTATGCTGGACGCTCCGGATCTGCCTCCGTATTACAAGGTCGGCGAAGGTATCCTTATCCAACTGGATATGCGGGGAAAACCCATTTCCGGCGGTCTTGCCGAGCGGTATATACTGCGTAAATTGCGGTAAATGGTACGAACGACGCTACTTTTCGGAGAAATTGAATACCCCGTCCCAATTCGGCGACGGCGGTGTTTGGCGGTACTGGCGGCAGCGGCGCAGGTAGAGCTGGGACGGGCCGTCGGCGGGGAACGGTTCCAGAATACGGGCAAAGGCGGTTTCGGCGGCCAGCCAATCGCGGCGCTCAAAAAGCTCGAAGGCCGCCTGAAAAAGCTCCGCCAGTTCCCGCATACTCGAAGGCTTCTCGCCGGGGGCGTCGTCCGCTAACGCGAGTATTTCGTAGATCCGCGCCGGCTCGGTGATTCCTACAACGCGGATACGGTCGAGACGCCGGACGAGAAGCCGGTCTCCGCAGTCTTGAACCGTGTTTTCTGAGGCAAGTATCCAGGTGCCGTACTGCTTGTTTATTCCCTCAAGCCGTGACGCGAGGTTTACGGCGTTGCCCATGATCGTATAGTTCATCTTCCGCTCGGTTCCCATGTTTCCCACTACCATGTCGCCTGAATTGATGCCGACCCGAGTGAGCAGCGGTACCGGGCTCATCCCTTCCGCAATGATAGCGTTGTTCAACTCGCTTTCGATCCGTTTCATGGTAACCGCCGAAACGCAGGCCCGCAGCGCGTGATCGGGCAGTTCCAGCGGCGCGCCGAAAAAGGAGATGATCGCGTCCCCGCCGTATTTATCGATAGTTCCTTTTTGTTCCAGGATTACATCGCTCATAGCGGAAAGGTAGCGGTTCAGCAGCTCAACGAGTTTTTCGGGAGGCAGAACTTCGGCGATGCGGGAAAAACCCCGTACATCGGAGAACAGCGCGGTCATGCGCCGCTGTATGCCGCCCAACTGCAGGCGGGTTGGATCGGCGATGAGTTCGTTGACGACATCTTCAGAGAGGTAGGTTGAAAAAGCTTTGCGAAGGTTGGTGTTAAAGTATTGTAGTTCGCGGGTCTGGCGTTCCAAGGTTTTCCGTTGAGCTTCCACCAAAAGGTGCACCTCGATGCGCTTAAGGAGCAGTTGCGGCTGGAATGGTTTTGTAATGTAATCAATGGCCCCTACCGAGAGGCCCTCGAATTCATCATCGGACTCGGTTTTGCCGGTAAGGAAGATAACCGGAATATTCTTCGTTTCCGGTTTATCTTTGAGGAGCTTGATAACATCGTAGCCGTTCATTACCGGCATATCGATGTCCAGGAGGATCAGATCGGGAAGGTTATTTTCCAGCAGGACAAAAAGTTTTTCCGCCGAAGGCGCGGTAGCCACGGAATACAGCGGGGCCAACACATTTTTTCCAGCCCGCAGATTTGTCGGATTGTCGTCTACCAGAATGATACGTTTTTTTTCCATGTTAAATCCCCGCCGCAATATGCTCCTTGATGCACTCGATTAAGCGGGGCGGATCAAAGGGTTTGGTGATATAATCTACCGCGCCCAGAACGCGGCCTTCTTCCTCATCGCTGGACTCGGTTTTACCGGTAAGGAAAATAACCGGAATGTCTTTTGTATCCGGCCTCTTTTTAAGGATTTTGATGGTCTCGTATCCGTCCATAACCGGCATATCGATGTCCAGGAGGATAAGACCGGGGCTGGAATTCTCCAGGAGCAGAAAGAGTTTTTCCGCTGAAGGCGCGGTGGCTACCGTGTAGGTTTCCGATAAAACATTTTTCCCAATCCGCAGATTCGCCGGGTTATCATCTACCAGAATAACCAGTTTTTTTCTTGTTTCCATATTTGTTTCTACCTCAACAACGCTAATTTCTGAACCGCGAGAAGCGTCTTTTCCAGGGCCGCGCCGTATTCGGCCATCAGCACATCATCCGCAATTTGTTCCACGCTTTCTTTAAGGAAGCGGTTTTCTTCGGCTCCGGGATCCGGCGTTTGCCGGGCAAGTTCCTCCAGCAGGCGGTCTATATCTTCCATCTTGTGCGCTTTCAACGCGGTGGCAAGCTCGTCTAACAAAGCGCGGGCCCTTTCCGGCGTTTTTTCCCCTGCCGGAGATTCCGCCGGAATTTCCGCCGGAATTTCCGCCGGTTCCATCAATGCGGCAAGCTGTTTCGTCAATGCGGCAAGCTGTTCCACAAAAGCGGGCAGTTCCCGCGTGATGAGCGCCCTATCATCGGCTTTCCCCGCCGCCTCAAGCTCCTTTGCCTGTTCCGACACCGCCGCCGCGCCGATACTGGCGGCGGCGCTTTTTAAGGCGTGCGCCTGGGTATAAAAATCCCGCATATTCCCGCTTTGCGCTTTGAAATTCCGCAAGAAAGAGAGCCGTTCCTCCGTATCTTTGCGGAACAGGGCAAGCACTTTCCGGTAGCCTTCTTCCGTGCCGCCGGTGAAAGCGATGCCTTGTTCGATATTTACGCCGGGAATCGCGGGAATTCCCCGCTCCGCGCGCTCCGTCTTCTGCGGCAAATTCTGCGGTACTTGCCGCGGTACTTGCCGCAGCTTTTCCCGTTTGTCTTCCGGCAGCCACCGCATCAGGATCGCATCGAGCTTTTTTATATCAATGGGCTTAGAAAGGTAATCATTAAAACCGCTCGATAAAAACAGTTCCTTCATTCCCGAAACGGCGTCCGCAGTCAGCGCAATGATGGGAACCGTTTTGAAACGGCCCTCCCCGAGCGCCCTGATACGCGCCACCGTCTCAATACCGTCAATGACGGGCATGAGGTGATCCATGAAGATAATATCATAGTCCCGGGACTTTACCAGTTCTACCGCTTCAAGGCCGCTTAAACAGACATCCACCGCCGCGCCGTAAGGGGCTAAGAGGCCGGAAACCACTTGAAGGTTTACGGAAATATCGTCCACCGCCAAGAGCCGCGCCCGGGGAGCGGTGAACTTGAGGCCCGAGACCGCCGCGGCGTCCTCAAAGCCGTACCCTGCGGCCTCCACATTGTTGAGCATATCCGCTAGGGACATGGGCAAGGCGGGCATAGAGAGGAAACGGGCCTCGCCGGACAGTTCTTCCCTGTTCCGTTCCACCATAAAAGCAAGGCGGGGCGGTTTTTCCATACCGGCAAAAAGGGAAACAACGAACTCGCGGAAGCGGTATCCGGCCAGGACATAGTACCAGTCGCGGGAAACCAGCGCCGAAAGGAACGTATCCTGGTCCGCTGCGTACATCCAGGGAACCCCCAGCCGATCGAGCGTCCAGGCAATTGACCGCGTGTAGATCAGCCGCTGGTCGTAGATCAGCGCCGGCTTCTGTGCCGGATTTTCTACCGCCGCAACGGGCGCTTGTACTGCGCCCTCCTGGACGCCCTGGGGAATGAGGGCGGTAAACGTGCTGCCCTCGCCATACACGCTGGAAACCGTGAGTTCCCCTCCCATAGCCGTGCAGAGCCGCTTGGTAATCGCCAAGCCGAGACCGGCGCCCTCGATGCCCTTGTTCCGCTTCGTGTCCACCCGGTTGAATTCGCCAAAGAGCTTCTCTCTGTCTTCCGGTTTGATGCCGATGCCGCTGTCGGATACGGCGATATGCAGGAGGAGTACGCCTGAGGTGGGGCCTTCGGCTTTCGTGATGGTAAGCCCCACAAACCCCTTCGCCGTGTACTTTGCGGCGTTACTCAACAGGTTGAGCAGGATCTGCCGCACCCGTACCTCGTCTCCAACAAGGCCCGAAGGCAGGGCGGGATCAACATTGACGAAAAGGCGGATCGGTTTTTCCGTTATCCGCATCTTGATGATATTCACCGCATCGTTGACCAGAGAGGCAAGATTGTAGGAAACCGGCAGGATCTCCAGCTTACCCGCCTCGATTTTGGAGATGTCCAGGACGTCGTTGATAAGGGAGAGCAGCGTAATGCCGGCTTGTTTGATCTCCCGCACATACTCGGCCATTTTGGAAAGGCTTTCGGCGCGCAAGGCCAGCTCTCCCATACCGATAATGGCGTTCATGGGAGTGCGGATCTCGTGACTCATGGTGGAGAGGAACCGGCTCTTTGCTTTGTTGGCGTCTTCGCTCTGCCGGGCCTTCTTCCGGTAAGACCACATCCCCAGGCTCCCCGAAACCACCGAAAGGATGAGCGATGCGGCGAGCACCATCCGGAGGACGAAGCTGTTCCGGCGCTGGGTGATGATGACCTCATCGCCCAGATCTACCCCGGCGGCGCAGTACACCGTCCCATCGGGATTGAACACCGGGACAATACCGGAAACAAGGCCGTCCCAGGATCGCGTGTATTCGCCGATGTTCGATACCCACGCATTGCCCGCCATAATGAACGCGACCGCCGAGGTGAAGGAGGGATCATCCCGCAGATCGTAAAAGAATTCCGGCCTGGACATATACTGCGGGTTGTAATCGTTATCGATGATGTACCGTATCCACCCGTCACGGTTGTCACGAAAATAGTATACGTAGCGCACCTGATGCTCTGTGGCAAACCGTACCAGCCGCTGTTTTAGGGGTTCCCATTCAGGCCGCGCCATGTCCGCATCGGTCTGAAAAAGCTCCAGTTCTTCCGGCGTAACCAGGGCTGCGGCTGCCCTGGCCGCGGAAAGGAGGTGGTTTTGGGTAGCGATTTCCATAGCTTGCATGATGCTGTTCATGCAGAACATCACCACCACCGAGACGATCAACATCAGGAGCGCGGAAAAGAAAAACAAAGACGCGGCCCGGCCCTTGATAGCGCCTTGCGCCATGCCAAGCGCGGCCTTAAACGCCCTGCCCGGCGCCGTCCCTCTGGACGCCGACCCTGGGGACGCTGTCCCTTCGGACGCCGTCCCTGGGGACGCTGTCCCTTCGGACGCCATCCCTGAGGACGCTGTCCCTGGGGACGCCGTCCCTGGGGACGCCGTCCCTGGGGACGCCTGATCCGGCGCTGATAGCGGTGCGGGTGGCAGGGCGTTGAGGGTACGCTCTATCTTGTTCTCCGGCAGCCAGCGCCGGAGGATCTCATCGAGCCGGGCGATGTCTATCGGCTTGGTAAAATAATCGTTGAACCCCTTTTGCAGAAACATTTCCTTCATACCTGGAAGGGCGTTGGCGGTAAGGGCGATGACCGGGACTCCGGCGGACGGCGATTCACCTTTTTTCGTTTCACGCTCCCAAGCGCGGATCCATCCCAGCGTTTCGATGCCGTCTAAGCCCGGCATCATGTGATCCATGAAGATAAGGTCATAATGCCGTTCTTTGACGAGTTTCAGGGCTTCTTCCCCGCTCGTGCAGGTATCCACCGCTATCTCGTAGGGGGCGAGGAGACCCTCCACGATGGCGAGGTTGGTGGGGAGATCGTCCACGACCAGCGCCTTTGCCCGGATGGCGGTGAATAGACACGCCGTATTTTGCGGTATCGGGGGAAGCGCTTCGACCGGTTTGGCGAGGGCGTTCCCCTCGGCGGCGTTCAAGATGAAGTCGACGATAGCCAAAAGTTCGTGGCCGGCGATTTTCATTTTATTGATGTATTCCCGCAAGACGGCGTTCTCCGCCGCGTCCGTGCTTGCCGCAGGGGAAACGTACCCCCGCCGGACGATTTCCCCGATACCGATGATGGTGTTAAGGGGGGTACGCATCTCGTGGCTTATCCGGGCCATAAAGGAAGATTTTGCCCGGTTTTCTTCATCCGCCTTCATACGAGCGGCGCTCAACCGGAGCAGTACCCAACTGAGCATAAAAGCCATGATAAAACCGGCGACGCATAAAATGATCGCGGCCTGGGTGAGATCCCGGTAATAGGATTTCTCCGGGGTCAAAAGGCCTAAGTACCAGCCGTTGTAGATGGGTCTAAAAAAGACGATTACCGGCAAGCCGGCGCGGCTCAGGATCCGTTCTCCGGATATCTCTTCTCCCCGGCGGAGGCGTTCGGCGACGCCGGCAAACCCGCCTCCGAGTTCCTCCATCGGGAGGCCGAGGGTCGATTCATCGGGGTGAAACATAACGGCCAGGTTCTGGGAAAGGATCACGCCGTAACCGCCGGGAGCGAGGCGCAGATTTTTCGCGTATTCGCCGATCCAGGACACATTCATATCGAGGGCGAGGACGCCAAGGCTCTCTCCGTCTCCGGCGGTAATGTTCCGCGCCGCGGTGATGATCGTATCCCCGGTGCGGGCGTCCGTATACGGCGGCGTGTAGACGGCCCTGGCAGCGCCGCTGCCGGCGCCGCTGCCGGCGTGAATCGCAGCCTCGTACCAGGGGCGGGTCTGGGGCAGGTAATCCGAGCCGGGGTTCATGCTCAGGGCGTCAAGGAATTCTCCCCGGACAAAGCCGAAAAGCCCGTACGACCCCGCCACGCCTTCGCCGCGAACCAGCCATTCATTGGTCCGCTTGAGGTAGGCAAGGATGTCCCCATTGCTCGCCCCGTTTTCAACCAAGTCCAGCGTGGTGTTCACGGCGTTCTGGAGGCCGGTCTCGGCTTCGGTAAAGGCCGCCCGGGCGTTGGCTTCGGCGGCGCTCAGGAGATCCTTTGAATTGGTAAGAAGCCGGTTCGACAGGATGCCCCGGACAAAGAAATACCCCGCCAGCGCCATTATGGCAAAGGCGGCGAAGACCAGCAGCGCCTGGCGATAGTTCTTTTTGAGCGCCGGGAGCCATATCCCGGCGGGCCGCAAGGCGGATAGTTTCATGCTCTACGGCCGCCGCATGAGGTGCGCTCGATTTACCAAGGGGAGGGGGAGCGCGCCACGCCGTCTATTTGAAACACGCTGCCGCTCGCAGCAAAATCCACATTGGACAAGAACGAGTGGTCGGCGTACCCGGAGGCGCAGTGATTATCGAATATACTTGCCGTACTCGCGGGAGAGACGATGTTGAGTATCCCGCCGCTCGATACGTATATTCCGCCGCCGGTAAAAGAAGCGCTGTTATCGCTGATGATTCCTCCGTACATGGTAAAGGTGCCGTTGCTCACGAGCGCTCCGCCGCCTTTGCCTTGGCCGAAGCTCGTATCAGCACCAAACGCCGTGTTGCCGGTAATGCTCCCGCCCCACATATTGAACGCTCCGCCCAGGAGGATATAGACCCCGCCGCTTGAAGCGAAAGAGCCCCCTGAAGCGGCGCCGCTGCTGCCATCAGGTATGGATACACTGACGTCTGGCGTGTACGTAGACCTGTTGTTTTTGATAGCCCCGCTCCGCAGGTTGAATACGCCGCCCAGCGCCAGTACCAACGAGGAGTTATTGTAGGCATCCCCTATGAGGTCGGGCCCCCGCAGGGTGACGATTTGTTGGGGGCCGTCTGGTTGTCCGCCCACGACGATAAGAATGGCATTGGGATTGCTCGTGGAGGGTGCGTTGCTTTGCCCTACCGCAAGGCTCCCGTTTCCCCGGATGGACATCTTGCCGCCCTTCAACAAGCCGTCCAATTGCACGCCTGTAATATTGCGTTCCACATACACGATGTAGTTCCCGGTGTTAAGGCTTTCGCGGGCAGCGTCGCTCAGTGCCCCTCCGGTGAAGATACCACCGAGCTCAACGCTTTGGAGGGTAGTCCAATCCGCCGCGTTTTCTATTGTATAAACCCCGTTGATAACCGGGTTCACGCTGCCGAAGTCTTCTGTGTCCCAGGCTTCCCAGCGGGCATAGAGATCGAGCGCGCCGGTAATACGTCCGCTGAGATCCCATTTCGTGCCGGCGCCGGCGATAGAGCCGTCATTGAACTCGGTGGTATACCACGCATCGCAGGGCGTCGCTATTGGTTGCTTGTTGGCTTCATCCCATCCGGGCAGTTCGACAACCGGGTACGCTCCGGCGCTCACGGCAACGCCTTCGGTAACGGGAACGGTTGTTTTCGTCGCCCCGCCTATCCCGTGAAATTTAACCGGGAACGTCCACTTGGCCCAAAATTCCTGGTCTTCGATATTGCCCGCGGGGATCTCGGTAACCTTTCCTGATTCTAAAAAATTGGCCGTACGATACCACCCCGCAAAAGACGCGCCGTCTGTTCTTACCGGTTCCTCCAGCGTAAGCGCCGTTTTGCCGGAGTGAGACGCCGGGTTTTGGTTGCTCACACCGGTATCCTGGTTACGCAGGTTCTTCTCCTCGATGTTGTGGTAGGCGATGGTATAACTGCCGGGCTCTTTCATGGACACCGATACCCGGTTTTCTTTGCCCGGCGTGACATCCACCTGGGCGGAGCCTACGTATACGAGTTCCTCCTCAAGGTATGCCTCTACCCGTATGTTCCAGGCCCCGGCGGTTACTTGGAGGGTAATCGAAACGACGCCCTTGGCAACCTTATGGGTCTCCTCGTGATCCGGGCCGCTCAGCGTCACCGTATAATTGTACTCTGAAGGCGCGGCGGCCCGGGTAAATTGACCCAGGTTGAGGGTAAGCTTCACCTTACCGCTTGAATTGCCCGTTTCCAGAGGATTCCGACAGCCCGCGAGGGCTAGTACGCCGCATAACGCGACCGTTGTAAACAACCGTATCGATTTCATGGTTCTTTTCCTTAATCAAACGCCAGATCGAGGCTGAGGTCATAGCGCATCCCCGCCGGAGGCCCGCTCACCGAACCGGCGGCTCCACCGGAAGCCTGAGGTTCCACCGGAGGCCCGCTTACCGGCGGCGTCGGCAGCAGTTCCGCCTGGTACGCCTCCTTCGAAGCCGTTACCGCGCCGGTCGTCGCGTTCACCCGGCTGGCGCCGCCGGCGCTTACCGCTACCGCCACCCCGCCCGTACCCTGGTACTGCACCGTCCCGTTATTCACATGCAGATTCCGGGTGTCCAGTTCAAAACTCGTGCCCCGTACCGAAGCGGTCGCGTGGGCGCTCTCCACCGTAAATTCCGCCTTCGAGCCGGAAGGGGGCTTTACATCCACATGCACCCGTCCGGTTCGCAAATTCATGCTGACGGTCTCCGTTCCCTGATTCCGCGCAATCTCCCCCATGGTAAGCAGGGTAAATGGCCGGACGATAACGTGGGCGCTCCCCACCTCGATAGTCGCCATACTTCTTATTCCGGTGGATACCACCGTGTTGGGAGCCACCTCGTCACCGATCTTGGCAACCGTAAAAATCGCGGCGCCGGCGTTCTTCAACTCCACTACGCCGGTTAATTCCTTAATAACGCCGTTCTGGGCGTACGCCGCGAACCCCGTCCATGCCGCCAGTACGGCGGCGCATAACCATTGCTTCTTCATATCTCCTCCTTTTCTTGTCTAGTAAACCGCCATCGTGGCGGTAAGAGCCACTTTTCCCCATGGCCGGCCGTCTTGTGGGATAAAGACCCCGGCGTTCATCTTCAACGAGAGATCCGAAAACGGGCTCCAGACGATAAATCCGTCAAACTCGTACCCCAGGATGTACCCGTCCACCGCAACGTAGGGGTGTACGTAAGGCGTTTCGGGATTCTGGAAAAAAACAAACGCGGAAAGGTCTGCCGCAAGTGTTTTTGTGAGCCGGGCGGTATACTCCGCCTGAACGAGGGAAAGCCCCGAAAGGTTCCCCTGAAAGACGTTCCCCTGGCCGCTCGTCGTAATCGGCGTAAAGGTATGTCCTTTCTCCGCGCTTGAAAAACGCCCCAGTACCGAGATCTGATCATGGAAAATATCGGTCAGACGGAACGAAAACCGCGCCTCCGCCGCCATCGCAAGCCACCGTTCAGACGAATCTTCGTCGTCAGAGTGCGCCATTTCCAGCGCCGCGCCGCCTTCGACGGTGGACTGCCGCCAAGCAAGCGGCGCTTCTACCGCGGCGATAAGGTACTGGCTATGCAGATGGTTCGGGCGGATCAGATCATCGAGCGGGTTGAGATCAGCCTGCCCGATAAACGCGGCCTTTGCCTGGAGCAGACCGCCAAGCGCGGGATGCTCGAAGCCCAAGGCTGTCAGCGCCCGCTTGGACGCGAAATAGGTATCGTAGAATTTACCGTAGTTTAGAGGCCGGTTGTTCTCGTTGGAATCGCCCCAGTTCATGGTGATATTCGCGCTCTTTTTGAAGAGCAGCCCCGTATACCAGGCCCCCAGGTACACCGTCCCCCCGCCTGCGCGCCGGCTGAACCGCAGCCCGTCAAAGAGCCCGCCGGCGACAAAGTCCAGAGGGGCGCGGTAGTTCATACGCCCGACTTGTATACCCATATTGGGAGAACGGAATTCAAGTTCGGCGCGGAGTAGTTCTGGAATCACCGCGACCGCTTCGTTATCGCCGGAGACCGTCAGCCGCGCCGCCGCGAACAAATCGCCCTGATCTCCCAGTAAGACGGAAATCCAGGGGGTAAGCGAACCGCTCCCGGCGAAAAAGCCGTCATTACCGGCGCCGCCGCCGGTGAAGGAAGCGTCCCCTTGCAGGAGAGCGCCCAAATCAAGGGCTCCCGCAGGCGCCGCTACCCAGAACGCGCAGAACACGCCGAACACGCAGGCAGCGCGCCGGGCACGAGAGAAGCTCATACGGTTCTTCATCCCTTAACGCTCCTGAGACGCTTCCAGAGCGTCTTTGATGTCCAGTACCCGGCCTACCATGAACAAGAGAAACTCCCCGGAGACCGGCATGGACGGCTCGACCCGGCCCTGTATCACTTCTTTATAGACCAACTCCCGGTAGGCGTAGTGGGCGTTTTTGGTCAGCGTATACAAGATTCCCCCGTCAAGCTCGAAGGCCTCCATGATGAGGAGCGAAATCTCGTCAAGACGCGGCGCTTCAAGCGGCGCTTCAAGCGGCGCTTCAAGCGGCGTTTCTTGAAAAAGCGATTTATCCGGCAGCCACCCCTGCTCAACGGCGTAACGAAACGCATACTCATCCGTCCACGGGGCTACCGCGGCGCCGAGCACAACCCGCGCCGCTTCCCGGTAGGTCACTACCGGCGTCTTTAACAGAGCCTCAAACTCGTCCCCCGTTTGGGACCAGCCCAATGCGGGGACGAGGACGCACAACGCCGCCGCAGCTATCCATGGCGCATATATGCGGGCGATTCCTCTTGTACAAATCACTCCACCCTCCAGAGCCTGTTGCAGTCGACCCGGCAAAACCGGTTCAATTGCAACAACCTTTCCTTTTTGAATAATACACTATTTTTTGAGGAGCCGCCAGGCCGTGATGAGCAGCAGGAAAAGAAGAGAAGCCGTGGATTTTTGCCCAAATACGCCGATAGATGGATATGCGGATTATGTTCCGGAACCGCGTTGTTTTGCCCTGTCTTTTGGCAGTGGGCGTAGCGCTCTCTTCATGCGCGTCCCAGTACAGACCTGTCCCTCCAGAAGCGGAAGCCGCCGAAACGCCGCCCTCTGAACCGGAGGAATCGGCGCGGGAGGCGGCGCGGGAGGCGGCGCGAGAGGCGGCGCTTCAGGCGGCGCGGGAAGAAACGCCGAGCCCCGCTCAGAAAGAATTCGAGATCCCCCTTCTCCCCAACGACGCCCAGGAAGCAGACGAGACCGTTCCTGCCGCCGCGTTCTCCGGCCCGCCTGAAAACCCGGAAGACTCGCTGTGGCAGAGCGGAACGCCGCAAACCCTTGCCGCGCCGGAAATCCCCCCGGAGCCGCCGCAAACGAGCGATGCGCCGAAAGAGCCCGCCGGGCCGGAATACCTTATGGGCGAGGGACAGATCCCCGCGGCGGCGATGATGGCTTTTATCCTGGACGCCAATCCCCGCCTGGATCCGGTATATATAGAAGATTTAACCTATTACTACATCGAGGAAGCGGCTATCGAGGGGATCAATCACGATGTGGCCTTTGCCCAGATGTGTCTCGAAACGGGATTCCTCAAATACGGGGGCCTGGTTACGCCGGATATGAATAACTTCTGCGGCTTAGGCGCTATCGGCCCCAGCCAGCGCGGCGAGCGGTTTTCTTCCCCCCGGATCGGCGTTAGGGCGCATATCCAGCACCTTAAAGCCTATGCCTCCAGCGAACCGCTCCGGCAAGACCTGGTGGATCCCCGGTACAGCTTTGTCCGCTACGGTTCAGCCCCCACCTTGGACGGGCTTACCGGTACCTGGGCGGTAGACCGGGAATACGCCCGTAAGATCAAGAACATTCTGAACCGGCTCTACGCTTTCGCCCGGCGTATGGGAACGCCGATTCAGCGTTGACGGGACGCCGTTGTTACTCGTATGATGAGCCGGGGGGATCATGGGGAAAGAAAACAGAAAATATTGGCTTTTATCGGGATTCGTGATCTTTATTGTGTATTTCTTTACCGCATCCCAGCCGGTTCCGGTGGAAACGATTCTCGTTCCCCGCTGGCTCAGTTCTTTGGAGTCGAATTACCCCGTGAACCTGCAAGCGAATCCGCCGGCGGCCCCGGATGTTGAAAGCGCCGGTACGGAGGCGTTTATCCCCTTTGAGTTAGGGGGCCGCTTTGGATATGTCAACGACGAGGGCCGGTTTGTTATCAACCGGATCAAGCGGGGATACGCATCTGTTTCCGATGAATACTGGGCTGAATACAAGCCGATTCCCGCCGCTATCGAAATTCGGGATCCGCAGAACCGGGAACTCCTGTCCATCGAGAGTGGAAAAGGCTACCCCTTCTTCCTCGACGGCAGGATATTTTTTATCAACGCGGAACAAAATTCCTTGCAGGCGGCGGGTCCCGATGGGAAGATCGCCTGGACATACGATTTCGCCTCGCCGTTGACGGATATTGACGCCGCCGCCGGGCTCGTCCTGACCGGTTCCTTGGACGGCACGGTGGAGCTTTTGAACACCGAGGGCCAGCGGATCTTCTTCTTTGAGCCCGGCGGTTCCCGGCTTATGGCGATTTACGGCTGCCGCATCTCCAGCGACGGTTCAAGACTGGCAATCATCTCCGGTTACGATGATCAGCGGTTTCTCCTCCTGGAACGGTTCGGGGATTCCTACAAGGTGATCTACCATGAATTCCTTAACGACGGCTTCAATTGGGCGGTACATATCGCGTTCATCGACCATGACAGCCGGGTAGCCTTTGAGCGGCAAGGGGGCCTGGGAATCTACGATATTAACGCCCGCGAAAGCCTGTACCTTGAGCTTCCGGGAAACATCAGCGCTTTGGAAAGCTACGGGGGGGATAACCTCCTCTTCCTTATCAATTCCCTTGACGAGCGCCAGAAAGAGCTGGTAGCGGTAAGGCTTCCGGGAACGATCATCCTCAAAGCTCCTTTTAAGAGCGAAAATGTCTTTATGCGGCGGCAGGGGAGCCGGTTGTACGTAGGCGGCGGGGGAATTTTGTCATCGTTTGAAATTAGCAAACGGTAAGGCTGCAGGGAGGAGGAGAAACATGAGAGAAAAAGCAGAATCGTGGAGTCGGTGTGTTAAGAACACTGGTGTTAAGAACACTGGTGTTAAGAACGCTGGCGTTAAGGCTGCGGCGTTGATGGGTATGATCCTCCGGCTGGGGGGAGGGTTATCGGCTATAGACTGGCCGGTTACGGATGCGGCCATATACGCCAACTTCGGCGAAAACGACCAGGGCAGACCCTTTCTCGGCGCGGCCTTTGAGTCGGAAGGCCCCATCTACGCCTGCGAGACGGGAGACGTACTCTTTACCCATGATCCGGCGCGCCGTTCTTCCCGGCTGCCGTCCCCCCTTGGCGCATGGGTCGCGCTGGATCATGGGGACGGTATCATCAGCATCTACAGCCGCTTCGATGACGCCCAGAACGTTTCTATATCCGGCGTGGTCGAGAAAGGGCAGTATCTTGCCTCGGCGGGGCAAACCGGCTGGTCGGAGCGGCAGGGGTTCTCTTTTTCGTTCTTCGACCGGAAGGAACGGCGCTGGGTGAACCCTTCCATGCTGATAACGCCGCAGGAGGATACCGCCGCGCCGGTGATCGCCTCGGTAGAATTGAAAGATTCCGGCGGCAAGGCGATAAACCCCCTTCAGGTTCGGAGTATCAGCCAGGGCCGGTACGTCGTTTCCGTGACCGCTTGGGACACCCTCCGGACGGAGCAGGAGCAACTCCTGGCTCCGTACCGCATACGCAGTTCGATTAACGGCCTCGAAGCGGGGGAACTCAAGTTTGACACGTTTTCCGCCCGGGACGGCATCTTAATGGTGTACTGTAACGGGCTGGTGCCGGTTCAGCGGATATACGGGGCCTACCCCGCCTATGAAACAGGCGAAGTATGGCTTACCCGCGGCCAAGCGACCTTGGAAATTCTCGTTCAAGACATCAGCGGGAATTCTAAAAGCGCGACATACAAACTCCAGATAGAGTAATGCCCAAAATAGAGGTAAAAACCTGGTCTACTCCGGCGGTGGAAGAGGAACGGCGGTTCGTCCCCTGCGCGGTATGCGGGAGCCTCGCCTTCAAACCCGGCCTTGCCTGCGGAAATTTTGCCTATGTCCGGTGCGTACGCTGCGGCTTAACGCAGATGAACCCTCAGCCCGTCCCGGAGGCTGTACAGCGCCGCTACGGTGAAGCCTATGGGGCGGATTATTTTTCCTACGAGACGGCTCACGAAGCGGCGTTTCTGCAACTGCAAATACGCTCCCTGCGGGACGCGGGTTTTTTCGACTGGGAAAAAACGCTTCTACCGAGCCCGGAGGCCGCGCCTCCGCATGGCGCGCCGAGGTTTCTTGACATCGGCTGCGCTACCGGCGCGCTGCTCCAGTACGTACGGGAACGGGGCTGGGAAGTTCAGGGGGTAGAGATTTCCCCCCCGCAGGCTGAATATGCCCGGCGGGAACGGGGCCTCGCGGTGAGCGCCCTGCCGCTGGAAGAAAACCGCTTCTCCGGCAATTTTTTTACGGCGGTTCACGCTTCGCATCTCATAGAGCACCTGAACGATCCGGCTTCGCTGGTACGGGAGGCGCGGCGCATCCTCGCCCCCGGCGGGCGCTTTTGGGTAACCACCCCGAACATCGCAGGCTTCCAGGCCCGGCTTTTCGGCAGCCGCTGGAGATCGGCGATATTCGATCATCTCTACCTCTTCTCGACAAAGACGCTCACGGCGCTCCTCCATACGTCCGGCCTTCGGAAAGAGAAAATCGTCACTTGGGGCGGGCTCGCCGCCGGAACCGCTCCTACGCCGGTCAAACGAATCGCAGATCGGCTGGCCAAATGCGCCGGCGCCGGCGATGTTATGCTCATACGGGCGGTAAAGGATTCGGTATGAAGTTCAAATGCGTCATCTTTGATCTAGACGGAACCTTGGTGGACGCCTTGGACGATATTGCCGTTTCCATGAACCGGGCGCTGGAAAGTCATGGGTACCCGCCGGTGGATCGGAGCCGGTACGGCGGCATGGTGGGCTGGGGCATTAAGAAGCTTGCATACCTCGCTCTGCCCCCGGAAGCCCAAAATGAGCAAAATGCCGAACCGGTCGCCGCCCAAGCCGCCGCGTTCTATGCGGAACAGCCGGTGGTTCATTCCCGGCCCTATCCGGGGATTCTGGAGCTTACCGGCGAACTCAAACGGCTCAAGATACGGCTGGCGGTATTAACCAACAAGCCCGATCCCGTAGCCCAGCGGGTGATCGCCGGCCTCTTCCCGCCCGCCGCGTTTGATATTGTCCAGGGGGATAGCGGGGATTTGCGAAAGAATTTCCGCAGGAAACCGGATCCCGCCGCCGCCTGGGACATCATCATGGCCCTGGGAACAACGCCGCGGGAAACCGTATTCGTCGGTGATTCGGAAATCGATATGGAGACGGCCTTAGCTGCGGAGTGCCACGCCGTCGGGGTGAGTTGGGGTTACCGCCCCCGGCGGACGTTGGAACAAGCCGGGGCGCAGCGGATCATCGATGAGCCTGCGGAACTCCTGCGGATCATCAAGTAAACCAAAGGAATCTGCCGGAATGGAAATTAACGACCCTCGAGTTGCGGAAAACATGGCGGAAATGTCCCGCGTCCTTGCTCAAATCGGGGATAGTGAACTTATCGAGGGTTTCCTCCGCGACATCCTTACCCCTGCGGAAGCGGCGGATATTGCCGCCCGGTGGGCGCTGGTAAAGGCGCTGGATAAAAAGATCCCCCAGCGGGAGATAGCCCAGGATCTTGGGCTCTCCCTCTGCAAGATCACCCGAGGTTCCCGGGAGCTTAAAAAAGCCGGTTCCGCGTTTAGGCGCATCCTCACCCTGATCACTGAAGGCGGCGCCCTTCGATAAAGCTTGCTGCTGCAAGCCCCTCCCCCAGGTACAGAGCCGCCGGAAACGATCCGCCCCCTGTAAATGTTGAGGGGGAGTATGGTATAAAGAGCTATGCGTACATTTACAATTGACCTTTGGGAAGGGTATAAATACCCGGGGGCCGGGGACGATGGGTTCCGGCCCGGCTTGGATGCGTACCTGTTGAAGAGCGAGGCCCCCCGGCCTGCGGCGCTGATTCTGCCCGGCGGCGCTTACGCCTACTGTTCGCCCCGGGAGGCCGAGGCGGTGGCGGTCCAGTTCAATGCGGCGGGTTACCACGCCTTTGTGCTTCGGTATAGCTGCGCCCCGCGCCGCCACCCCGCGCCGCTTCTGGACTGCGCCCGGGCCTTCACGCTTATCCGCGAACATGCGGGGGAATGGCTGCTCGATCCGGCAAAGCTGGGGTTGATGGGCTTTTCCGCCGGGGG
>JAIRPG010000024.1 GCA_031257105.1 Treponema sp. | reverse complement strand
GGGGGGGGCGTAAACACCGCCCAGCCGGAAAGCTGGCCGCCTGATTTAACGGCTTTTATAACACGCATACAAGACACGAGCGCGTCACACACAAACAGCGCTATCAGCGCCGCGTCAACTATAAAAAGCGCGCCGCCAAGATGCGCCGCCGCCGCCATGATAAAGTCCCACAGCGTATAGACTATGACAAGAGAAATAACGCCGAAGAAAAGCGAAATCGTCAGACTCACGCGCCCTTGAAAATGACACCGGCGTGTATGCGGGTACGTGCGGTAATCCCAGCACTTCACCTTGAAGCATTTTTCAAGAAAAAGCGCGGTGATGTATTCAACAATGGTACCGAGCGCGAGGCCGCCTATAAATACGGCGACAGGCCATGCGCGGATAGGCGACAGCGTGAAATAAATCGTAAGCCCGCCGAATCCATGCACAGGAACAAAGGGCCCATAAAAAAAACCTTTGCTTATCAATTTTTTCCGCACAATGGATTCCTGCGCGCTTTCGGCAAACCAGCCCAAAAACGCGAGGCAGAAAAAAGCAAAGATGACGCGGGCTATGTTAAAATGCATAACACGCGCCTCTGTTGCCCGCTTTCTCGATTACGGGGGGGGGGGGGGGGCTACATAATTTGTTCATATTTAACGTTTCTTTAAGGGATACAATTTTATCGGATAAACAAATGATCCACCCTTCTTTATATTTTGGCGGATGCAATAGCGTCAACGGCCACATGTGGGTACGGATCAGCGAATATTCTTTTTCTGATATATTAAAATATTTTTTCGCGTTTTCCGCGGCGGCGGCGGGATGGGTAAAACCATGATCCAATTTCCACTCATCATGCCAGTCGTATAGAAAAAAATCATGCAGCAGCGCCGCGCGTACCAGCGCCTGCCTGCTGCTCACCGGCCAGAACAGGCTGAATTTAAGGCTTGTCTTCGCTACTTCAATACTGTGCTCATAAATAGAGGTTGCGCCATGCTGGATATAATTTTTTGACCGCCGAAACACGCTGTTGCACAATATATCAAGAGATAATGTGTTAAACAGTTCAATTATATCATAATTGTGTTCCATGCCTTTTGTTGTACTGACAATTCCGGCGCGTTTATTCCGTATATATTTTTTTAAGCTAAAAAAAGCATCACAGGCAAACACGGCAAGTAAAACGCCGTCAATAATCCGCAGGTTTTTTGTTCCTAAAATATTTATTAACTGGAATAGCAAGTCCCACAAACAATAGATGGAAAGAAGCGAAAGCGCGCCGAAAGACAGCGTTGCCATAAGCGAGAGCCTGCCTTTGTAGTTACACCAAAACGTCAGCGGATGTATATCATAATCCCATGCGCGGACACGCAGTATTTTTTCCAGGAACCGGCCTATAATAGCTTCCATCAGCGTACATCCCGCGCAGGAAACCACAAAAACAAGGAGCGGCGAATTTTTAAGCGGCGCGCAAAGCGTATATGAAAAAAAGAAACCAACCGCGTATATGGGAACAATGGGGCCGTAGAAAAAACCCCGGTTTACAAAACCACGCCCTGCCAGCAGTTCTAGAAACAGCTCAAAAAGCCAGCCGATAAATGAAAAGAGAAAAAAAAGAAAAATAAGTTCACCGGGCGCTAAGTTCAACTCGATATTTCCTGGACGCCGGTAAAGTCCGCGGGGTCGCGCAGTGTCCTCCGCCTGCCCCGGCGGAGGAGCGCCTCTTTGAGGGCGATCTGTTTATCCGCCCAAGAAATAATCCAGCCTTCCCGGCAGCGGGGCAGCCGCCAGAACGTCCAAGGCCACATGTGGGTTTTTATGCACGAATATTCTTTGTCGGAAATACCGAATACTTCCCGGGCTTTTTCCGCGGCAATCGCCGGATGCGCCCAGCCGTGCATAATATAACGCCATCCGGGTATATGCCATTCATATAGAAAGAAATCGTGTAGCAGTGCGGCCCGTACCACGCAGCGCGTGTCGATAGTTTCATCGTCTTCGATCATCGAGAACGCCTTTTCCGCTACTTCAATACTGTGCTCGTAAATAGTTACCGCGCCGTGGGAAAAAATCCGCTTGCCCTGTTGAAACAACTCGTGTTCCAGGATGTCCCGGGCGTATTCGTCAAACAAAGCCCTCTTTTTCATGTTTCTACCCCGCTTTCTTAAAGCTCCTGGCGTTCATAAGCATCATCTGCAGCCGGTTTTCGATATTGGCAAAACTCACATCCGGATCATAATCGAGGGGCAGTATCTGTATATCAGGGTACTGCTCTTTTATTTTTTTAATAACGCCCCGCCCGCAGACATGGTTCGGCAGGCACCCGAAGGGCTGGAGGATCACAAAGGAACGCACCCCTTTGGAGGCGTAGTGCAGAATATCCGCGGCGATCATGAAGGATTCCCCAGACATGACCGAATGGTGCATGATAGGATCGCTCAGCTTTGCCGCTTCGGGCAGACGGATATGGGGTTCGTACAGGGGATGTCGCTTCGCAACGGCGTCGATGAGTATGGCGGCGGCGTCCACGAATTTGTCGCCAAGAATGGCGTACAGGGTATTGTAGAGCGAATGTCGCACCTTGAACTCCCGTATCTCCGAAACGGTATGCATCAGGTATAAGTGCCGGTAAACGTCATGCTGCCGGGGCATGGCCACTTCCATGCCGTTCTTTTCGAGATAGCGCTCGATCTCCAGGTTAGAACCGGGGTGGAAGGTGAGGAGGTATTCCCCCTGGAGGAACACCACATCACGGGGGTTGGAACGGTCATACGAAATGGCGCATACATCTCTGACGGCTTTCTTAAACGCCCTGAATGAACCGGGCATACCGCCCTTCTCCAGTCCGCGAGCTACCTCAAGAAAGGCGTTCTCCACTACCCGGTCGGTCTCTCCCTTTTCGCGCTCGTAAGGCCGTATCTTGCGGCGCAGAAATTCCAGCGCGTCGGTCATCACGAGGCCCCACATGACGCCCGCCTCGATGAACAGGCTGAATTTAAAGCCGGGGTGTACGTTCTTAACGTCATTGCGGGTGGTGGTAACAATCGGCACGTGAGCATAACCCGCTTCGTCCAAGGCTTTCCGGGCCAGCGACAGGTAGTTGGAAAGGCGGCAGTCGCACCAGATCTTTCCCGTACCCACCGCTACCCGGTCAAGGTCGTATTTACCGCTGTTCAAGGCGGCAATGGCTTCGCCGATAACCATTTGCGCTGGGAAGCAAATATCATTGTGCACGTACTTCTTCCCCAGGATGATGGCTTCCTTGCCGCCCATGGGCAGCGGTTCCGCCCTGAACCCTTGGGCGGCGATGCTGGCGCTCACTATCAGACAAAACGCCCTGCTTACGTTGGGAACGAGCACGATTCGCTTCCGGTTCTCTTTGGTGAATTTGACCGGATACGGATCCCCCAAAGGCTTTACCTTCTGGGCTTCTTTCTTTCGGCGGATCGTCACCGTCTCAACGAACGAGCGTATCCGTATGCGGAGGGGGCCCGGAATGTCGCTTTCGTCCATCTTGAGGATGAGCGGCGATTTACCCGACATCTCGTTCATAATACGGATGATTTCATCGCTATACTGGGCGTCGTGCCCGCAGCCGAAACTGAAGATGTCCACGTATTCTAGGGCATGGTGTTCCGCCGCTACGATAGCGCCGGAAAGCAGCCGGGCGTGGTTGTTGTTGGTAATGTCCAGGCGGGTTTTCCGCAGGGACACCTGCTCCAGTCCGGGCAGCGAATCTATCGTCAGCACCGGTATCCCGATGCCCGTAAAGTACCGGGAAAGGTTGTGGTTGATAAGCTCGTCGTACTGGTAATGGCGGCCCGCGATAACCACCGCGAATTGCCCTTTTTTTTCGGTCTCTTCCAGTATTTTTGAACCTGTTTCGATGAGCGCCCGGTTGAAAGCCGCCAGCGCCTCGTCTCCCTGTTTGATGGCGGCCAGGGTGAAGTTCTCGCCGATGTTGAAGGTATCCTGAATATACCGGCAGAGCTGGAAGTCCCGATCCTGTTGGCTAAACCAATGGAAAACGGGCAGATCAAAGGGGATACCGTGTTTACCCTCCGGATCGTCCGAGTACTTAATGGAGAGGGGATAGCTCTTCAAGACCGGGCAGGTAAAAGTGCTCAAGGGTTCAGGGTTTTCCGGGGGCAGCCGGTTGAGCTGCGGCATAAAAATCCGGTCTACCGCATGGCCGATAAGATCCTCAATGTGTCCGTGAACCAGCTTTGCCGGAAAACACACCGTGTCGGAAGCCACGTATTGCAGCCCCCTTTCGTAGAGTTTCTGAGAGCTTTTGCGGGAAACTTTGGTTTTAAAGCCCAGGGCGCGCCAAAAAACGTGCCAAAACGGCATCGTCCGCCAGAAGTCCAGCGCCCGGGGGATACCGATGGTCAGATCTTTCGCGGGTAACAGAAGCCGGAAAGGGTAATCCTGAAAGAGCAATTCCTCCCGTATCTTTACCATGTCCGGCACGGAATTCATCAGCCGGCTTACCTTGAGGGACTCTTCCTTCACCGCCGGATCATTGGGGTCTCCGACGATCTCCCCCCGCTCGCAGCGGTTACCCGTAACCCAGGTAAGCCCGGGGCCTTGGCCCAGGGAGAAGCGCACCAGCGTCCGGTTACAGTTGTTGCCGCAGAAGGGACAGAGGAGGTTAGCCTCCTGGGTATAGCTGAATTTTTCCAGCGTTTCAAAGCCGATAAAACGAGACCGGCCCTCCGCTCCGTGAGACGCGCGGTACCCGTTCTCCTCGATCTTCCGCTTGGTCAGAATAGCGATGCCGATAGCCCCCATTTCGCCGGGAAACGGCGCCCGCACCACGTTTTTTCCCAGGTACTGTTCCAGCGCCCGCAATACCGCGTCGTTCTTGAAGGTTCCGCCCTGGACAACAATTTTATCACCCAACTGCGCCGGATTAGAGATTCGCACCACCTTGGTAAACACATTCTCGATGATGGAACGGCAGAGACCGGCCATGATGTCGCCGGCCTCTTTGCCGTTTTTCTGCTCCGTAATGATGGTGCTGTTCATAAAGACCGTACAGCGGCTGCCCAACCGGGCGGGATTCTTCGCGGTAAAGGCCGCTTCGGCGATTTTGTCCACCGGAATGTTCAAGGTAGCGGCGAAATTCTCCAGAAAAGAACCGCACCCCGAAGAACAGGCCTCGTTCACGGTGATATTGGTAACGATGTCGCCCGATATGTTGATGGCCTTCATGTCCTGGCCGCCTATATCCAAGATAAAGGTTGCCCCCGGCACATACTTCTGGGCCGCCGCGGCGTGGGCTACGGTCTCTACCGTGTGGTAATCGGCGCCGAAGGCTTTGTCGAAGAGCAGCTCGCCGTACCCGGTGGTTCCCAGGGCAATGACCTCCAGTAGTATCCCCGCGTCTTTATACTTGGTGTAGATATCCAGCAGGGCCTGCCTAACCACTTTTAAGGGCTCTCCCCGGTTGGGGCCGTAGAAGCTGTCCACCACGTTTTCGTATTCATCCATAAGGACGAACTTGCTGGTGGTCGAGCCGGCGTCTATGCCGAGATACACCTTCAACACCGGGTTCTCCCGCTTAAGCGCCGTCAGGAGCGCGTGAGGATCATGGTTGATGGCGTGCATTCTATGGCGTCTTTCAAAGGCCTTCCGCTCATCTTCATTGGCAAAGAACCACTCGCTCGGCTGTTCGGCGTTACCGGTCACGATCTCCCGGAACATGGAGAGCGAGGTAAGGGCCGCTTCGGGGTTGAAGTGCTTGTCAAAGTCTTGAAACATCTCGCCCACCGAAAGCGCCGTTCCGTAGGCGATGAGGAGTTCGCTGTTTGGGGGCCTAATGATGTCCGCTTCCCGCAGGCCCAGCCGCTCGGCGAAAACCCGGATGAGCGTTGGGTTAAAGGTAAGGGGGCCGCCCTCAAAGATCACCGGAGCCTTGATTTCCAGCCCCTGGGCCAAGCCGCCGATGGTCTGTTTGGCAATAGCGTGGAAGGTGGAAAGGGCAATATCTTCCTTGAGGCCGCCCTGGTTGAGCAAGGGCTGAATATCGGTCTTGGCGAAGACGCCGCAGCGTCCGGAAATATCGTACACCTGAGCGCCCTTGGACGCCAGGCGCTCGAATTCTTCCACCGGTACCCGTAGAAGGGAAGCCACCTCGTCGATAAAGGCCCCGGTTCCGCCGGCGCAGCTCCCGTTCATACGCATATCCCCCGCCGTAAGGCGGTTCGACGCCGTATCGTGGTAGAAGAAGGCAATCTTCGCGTCCTGACCGCCTAATTCTATGGCGACCCTCGTCTGGGGATAAAACGTCCTAACCGCGATGGCGTTGGCCACGACTTCCTGAATATACGGCGCGTGGATCAGTTCCGCGATGGTTCTGCCCCCGGAACCGCAGAAGGCGAGCCTGAACGTCTCCCGGGGAAACCGCTCAAAAATATCCTTTAAAAAAGCGTAGACTTTTTCGCTCTGACAGGCGTTATGCCGTTCGTATCTGGAGAAAACAATTTCATTCGTTTCGGGTTTTATCACGACGGCTTTTACCGTCGTTGACCCTACATCGATTCCGAAGTGTAACATCCTACCTCTGATGGATACGAGCGTTGTTGAGTAAGAACCCTCCCCTTATTTGAGCGGACATCCTCTCTCACCACTTTTGCGAGAGGCCGCGACTTACATGAACGGGGAGGGAAGGGGGTCAACGGAACCAAATCCGGGCGCCTATGGCCAAGGGCGCGAAGAAGTTATCGCCCTCGAAGCTGGGATAGAACCGGAGACCGATAGAAGGCGCCCCCTGGAAGAAAATCTCGAAGGCATCCCTGCCGAACAAAACCTGGAAACCGATAGGAAAGCGGAAACCGCCGTGGAAGATCACCGTGTCTGTATATAAAACCAGATTGGTGTAGAGGCCGCCTCCAATAAAGAAACCGAAACGGCCCCCGTTGAACGAACCGAACTTAGGATTAAAAGCCCAGACATCCATCGTGACGCCGAGCATAGAGGTCTCGCGGAAATTCCAGTTAAGGGCAAGATGGGTGGTGTTCCCCGGACTCACCGCGAGAGCCGCTCCCGGATAGAACACATCCGCCGCATTCCCGTTAAACTGAACGCCGATTCCAATACCGTAGGCTCCACCCCCCATCGTGAGGGCCGCCCCGAAAAAAACCGCTAGAGCTACTGTTCGTATATTCATACGCTTATTATACACGGAGACCGCGCTTGGATCAACAAATGAAAACATCGATTTTGTAAAATTACCGGGCCGATTGCAAAATCCTGTTGGTTTTGCCCGGCTCTCATGCGATCCGCGAGGGGGAACGAGAGGCGGAGAATCCTGGGGATCTTATCCCGGAGGACTCGTATTACCGTTTGGCGTATGATCATTACTCATACGGTAGTTATCGTTCATTTTTAGAAGATATTTGAGTTGATTGATGATAAAATTCTGAAAATCGGGATTGAGCCGGTTAAAAATAGTCATAATATCCAGCAGCCTGCTGTTCTGCGGGTCAAAAAACATCTCTCCCTTGCCGGTTTTAAGCCATTCGGCGTTCACTCCGTACGTATCCGCGATAAGTTTGACGATCCGGTCGTTAAGCGGCTGCCGGCACTTCTCCAACGAGGTCACATAGCCCCTCGAAATGTGAATTTTCTCTCCAAAGTCCTTTTGGGTCAGGCATAAGGCGTGTCGAAGTTCAAGAAGACGGCGGCTTATAGCATCATCCATTATACCGAGGCTATCAGAATTCCCCTGCCAAAACAAGACGCGCCCCCGCCGGTTCTCCGAGGCTGTTTTGGAAAAAATGATATTATGTATCAATTTTTTGTCTGATATATAGACAATGTTTTGTAAATAGAGTATACCTTTATTGATGACTACTCGAAGGCATACCATAGGCCGTCTTTTTAACCGGTTAGGCGGGGATGACCAGCTCTATATGCAAAACCTCGTCCACGCGTTGCTTTTTATCCAGAACTCCAGGGGGCTCGCCGTGGAAAGACGAGACGGAGAGGCGGTGATTGCGGTGAATATGAAAAATACGAGAGGAGGTCTATATGTCCCGCTTGAGAAATAAAACCGGCGCGTCGGTTTTGCCGTTGGTTATAGCGCTCGCAGCCGGCGTAACCACGCTTGAAGGCTGCGGGAAGGGCGTCTATATCGGAGTACGGGAATCTTCCGGAGCGAACGATACGGACGCGGGCCCGCAGGTGCATTTGTTCTATGACAAAACCGAATCAATGGGAGGGTTCACCGTTGGCGGCGACAATTCCAACTATGTTAAGACCCTCATGGGGCTCTGGAATGTGGCAACGGATACAGCGTCCGGCGGGGAACTGGTGTTCTATGAATATGGAGACGCAAAAATCCAGCTTGTAGATCCTTCTATTGTACAGCGGGTACAGCAGGAAGCCTGGCGTTCCGCCTTCTACGGAGGCAGGGATTATAGCAAGGGGACTGAAATACAAAAAAACGATGAAAAGCCTTTTCAGTCTCTGGTTGAATATGCCCGCATATTAATGGAAGAAAAGCGGGGCATGAAGCAGCTCTATGCGGCGGTTACCGATCTCTATGAACCTGCCGGCAATTACCGGGCTTTCAGCGATTTTTTTGCCCATGCCTTTGCTCACGGCCTTTCCGGCGCGCTGTTTGCGATTGACACCGCGTTTCAGGGATATATACACCGCCTTGATCCGGTTCACCCTGACGCCAGTATATGGTCGCGGGGAGAATCGACATTCTTTGTCTTTGCGGCCGGTTCGCCGGATCTTATGGCGGCGTTTTATGAAAAGCTGAGAGAAGAGCTGGAAAACCGCTCCCTCTCGTCTCCGTGGAACAGCGTGCTTTTCGTGAGCGAACCCGGCAAAGAAAGCCGGCTCTGGAAGCCCGACGCCGCGGTAGTGGCGCAGAATGAACAGCGGTTTAATAGGGAAGAAAACCATTTCGCCCGGGTTAATCTGCGTCCTCCCCGCTCTACCCGGGAACTGGGCCTTTTTGAGTGGGCGCCGGTTGAAAAGGGCTATGCCCCGGAACCGGCTGAGGTAGAAGCCTACAATCTGCTTGGTAAAACCGGCTCGCGCTACTTTGCCGGAATTCCCGGCGTCATTATCGACCGGGACGCCTTTGATTATTCCATTGAGTTATATCCGGCGTATACCGCCGCCGGGGGCGCAAAAATAAAACCCGGCGAGCTTTCGCCCTTCAGTTCTCCCGGTTCTTCCCGGGCAAACCTGTTTAGCGGACAAGTTTTTAGTGACGGCGATGTCCCGGAAGAACTGAGCCAAAGTTCCTCAGGCAGGCTCTTTTTTTCGATAGACATTGCAGGCGGTTCTCTCGAGAGCGGCGTCTGGCGGCTTAATTACCGCCTCTTGCCAAGCGCCAAAGTTCCCGCGTGGGTTTCTGAAAAGAATACCCCAAACCGGGCCGATCTAAGCGGTAATCCCCGGGGAAAAGTACTCAACCTGGAACCGATGTACAAGAATATTATCGCTTCCTTTAATGAGGCGCTCAAAGATACACAGCGCGGTATCTGGGTGGATACCATCTATTTGGTAAAACGCTGATGGCGCAATCTTTGAAAGGAGGACTTTTTGAAATGATGGAAATGAAGGAAAAAAACAGTCGGGCCGGACGCCTCATCATTGCGCCGGTATTGATAATGCTGTTTTTCCTGTTAAACGGCTGCTCAAGGAGAGAAGTAAAACTGGACGCGGCAAAAGTACGGTTTCCCGATACGATTACCACGGGAGCCGAATTGATAAATGCCCTGGACAGCGTCATAGATGTTGTTCCCAAGCTGATACGGCAATCAAACAATGGAGATGCGGAATCAGGCAAAAAGATAGACCAGATCGTTGATGTGCTCTCAAAAGTTGATTATGAGCATCTGGAATTGACAACATCCCAGGGATTGAGGCTTGTTTCCATGTCTGGAAAAGTATTGCCAATATTGAAAGAAATAATGCCTGATAATGTGCTATCGGGATTGCTTTCAATATTGTGATTTGTAAAACTGCTTATAAAGGGGTTGTCATTAACACTTCGTGTTAATGTTCGATAATATCGCCGCTTGCGCGGCTTATAAAAGGGGTTATTGATGTTTGGAACGTTTCTTAAGCAATCGGTCAAGACGTTGCCGTTTGTTGTGCTGTTTCCGCTGGTAAGTTATGTACTCTCGCGGTTTCTCTTTGAGGACTATCTGTATGGTTCGGCGGTAAACGACTTGTTTATCGGGTTCTACCTGAATTACGGGATGATTGGGTTTATTATCGCCCTGGTGATAAATCCCGTATTGCTTTTGTTTCTGCCGGCGTTAGCCGGCGGGCTTGATCCGGCAAAAAAGCGCGGCCAGTTTTACACGGGTTTTTTTGCAGACATCACGCTCATGTTGCTGATCCCCATCATCCTGTTTTTCATGTTCGCGCTGGACGGCCTTACCATCACGCTGCTTATCGGCCTTCACGCGCTTTGTTTTCCCGTTCCCTTTGTTATGGGGGCGTTGTTTGTCTCTCCGGCATACCGGCGGGCATTTTGGTTCACGCAGCGTTAATTTTTAATAAGGAGCAAGAAAATGGCAAAACTGCATATTGTTGGTATTGGCGGGACGGGGCACAAGGTACTTCAGGCGGCGATACACCTGGCGGCCTGTGGAGCGTTTAAGGGGAAAGTGGGCGCCCAAGACATAACAAAAGTTAGGGTTATGACCATAGACGCGGACGCTTCTAACGGCAATCTAAACCTGACAAGAGAAACTCTGGCGAAATACCAGGCGTTTTGCTCCGCGATTTCCGGCAGCAAATTCTGCCCTGTGGAAATAGACAAGCCGCTCGACCTGCGCCTGTACGATGGCGAAAAAAACAGCATCGAGAAAGCTTTTGAGACTGCTAAATTCGACGAAAAAAACGAAAAAGCGTTACTCAACTTCTTATACACCGAGGCGGAAGTTAAGGCGCAGTTTAACGAGGGTTTTTACGGGCACACCTCAATAGGCACCCTTATTGTGGAAAATATGCTCAATGAAAAAAACAAACAATGGAACGAC
>JAIRPG010000143.1 GCA_031257105.1 Treponema sp. | reverse complement strand
ACCCCGTGGCCGGAGCGGCCTATCCGCTGGAGCGCCGCCGAAACGCTGCCGGGGCTTCCCGCCAGGATCACCTCCGCCGCCGCGCCGATGTCGATGCCCAGTTCCAGGGAGCCGGTGGCTACCACGCAGGGCAGTTCCCCCCGGACGAGCCGCAGTTCCACCGCCCGGCGCACTTCCTTTGACAGGGAGCCGTGGTGGGCAAAGGCGACGGCGCCGCCCGCCCGCTGGTTGAGGAGCATGGCTATCCGCTCGGCCCGGCGGCGGGAATCGGTGAAGACCAGCACGGCGCCGCCAGTAGACGCGCCGGCGTCCGGACGGTTGGCGGCGATCCGCTCCATGATGATGTCCACCAGGATCGTGTACCGCTCTCCGAAGCGATCCGCCTTCCGTTCCGCTCCGGCGGTTCCGTTTTCAGGAGACGGGCTTTCCGGGAAATCGATGATGAATTCCAGGGCTTTTTCCGCCGGGGGAGCAACGATCCGTATGGGCCGCTTCTCGAAGTCCCTCCCTGCGCTCCTGAGCCCGGCGATGAATTCAGCTGCCGCTTCCGGGGGCCGCACCGTGGCGGAGAGGCTTACCCGCTGGAATTCCCCGGCGATCAGGGCCAGGCGGTCTATCTGGCACGAGAGAAAGGCCCCCCGCTTGGCGCCCAGTACCGCGTGGATCTCGTCGATGATGAGGTACTTGACCGTGGAAAGCGCCCGCCGTCCACGGGGGTTGAGGAGCAGGATCGCCAGGCTTTCCGGGGTCAGCGCCAGGATGGACGGCGGGTGGGTTAGAAAACGCCGCCGCTGGGCCGGGGGCGTATCCCCCGACCGGGTTTCCACCCGTATATCCGGGAAGGCGGCCCCGCGCCGGGCGAAATAGTCCGCCAGCGCCCCGATGGGTTCCAGGAGGTTCCGCCTGATGTCCTCGTTCAGGGCCTTGAGGGGCGAAACATAGAGTACCGACAGTTGATCCGCCGGGTACGTCCCCAGGGCAAACCGGGAAATGGCCGCCAGGAACGCCGTCAGGGTCTTGCCGCTTCCGGTGGGCGCCAGGGCCAGCGCGTGCTCGCCGGCGGCGATGAAGGGCCAGGCCGCCTCCTGCACCGCCGTGGGCTTGCCGTAGGTATCGGTAAACCAGGACTGAACCAGGGGATGAAACAATGCGGTCATGGATCATATTCACGTGGAAAAAAAACGAGGTGTCAATCGAGACCGGCGTTTTTCATTTCCCCCCTTTATGCGCTGTTTGTCCGCCCCTTCTTGTTGACAAAAATCGAGCGGCTTACTAGGATAAGCCCAAGCTTCTTAAAAAGAAGCTTGAAATTTTAGGTGGAGGGATTATGAAGAAACTTTTTGCGGTTTGTATTGTGGGTCTTTGTTTGGGAACAGCGGTATTCGCCAACCACCCCAGCGGCTGGGGCGTCGGGTTTGTGGGTAATTATGGTTTTTCGGGTGACCTAGGCGTAGGGGGGGCTGCGCTTTCACTTAAAGCGCCTTCGCTTCCAATCTATTGGGGAATCGGCTTGAGTCTTAGCACCGGCGGCTTTGGATTTGGAGTAACCGGCGATTATTACCTTATGGAAGGTCTGTGGGCGCCTATACAGGGAGATGACGGGTTCGGCTATTTTATCGGACTGGGCGGCTATGTGGACTTCAATACGTGGGGTCAAAAAACTACGTATCTGAATAAAGAATACAAAGGTAATCATACAACTATTGGGCTTGGCGCGCGGGTTCCTATTGGTGTAAACGTGGTTATACCGATTTCCTCGATCAAACTGGAAGTATTCGTTGACGCAGCCCCCCATCTCGGTCTTGGTATATCGTTATATAGCGGTAATTATTACGATTATAATAGTAAGGGCGATATGTTGGGATTGGGAGTTGGCGTGAGCGGTGAGTTTGGCGTCCGGGTTTGGTTTTAAGAAATAACGAGAGGCTGCGCCATCGAGAGAAAAGAACAGGTTTTGTTATCTGTTCTTTTCTTGTTTTTTTTGAAATTATATCCTACTTAATCTATAGGTTTAATACAAATAGGAGATGTACATGAGTGAAATCAATCTGCGCGCCCCGGCGGCTCCGGTGCGGGAACGAAGGCTGGGTTCCATTACCGGCTATGCCGGCACTGCCGGGGACCTGGTGGGCTGCGCCCGGCGGGGGACATTAAAAGAAAAGAACCGCTCCTTTAGCCAGTGCCTGGGCTGCTCCACTTCCAATGCGGCCTGTACGGTAATCCTGATCCAGGATGCGGCGGTGGTAAGCCACGGGCCGGTGGGCTGCGCGGCCTGCCTCCACGAATTCGCCTTTACCTACCGGGTCAACGGCGTTCACCGGAACCTGGCCGAACCAACTCCCCGGCGAATCTTTAGCAGCAATATGGGGGAAGCCGACACGATTTACGGCGGCCAAAAGAAACTCGCCGACGCCATCCGGGAGGCGGCCCGGCGGGCCAAGCCCAACGTCATCTTCGTCATCACCACCTGCGCGTCAGGGATCATCGGGGAAGACGTGGAAAGCGTTGCCGAAGAAGCCGAGGAAGAGCTGGGCATCCCGGTGGCGGCGATCTTCTGCGAGGGCTTCCGCTCCCGGATATGGACCTCCGGCTTTGACGCGGGCTACCACGGCATCGCCCGGAAGCTCATCAAAAAGCCGGAAAAAAAGCAGGAGGATCTGGTCAACATCGTAAACTTCTGGGGCGCCGATCTCTTTGGCCAATGGTTCAGCCGGCTGGGGCTCCGGGCGAACTACCTGACCCCCTACGCCACGGTTGCCCAGATCGCCTCATCGTCGGAAGCCGCGGCGACCATCCAGATCTGCGCTACCCTGGGTTCCTACCTGGGGGCGGCCCTGGAACAGGGCTTCGGCGTGCCGGAGATCAAGGTGAGCCCGCCCTACGGCATCCCCCAAACGGAGCGCTGGTTCCGGGAACTGGGCCGCGTTACCCACCGGGAAGAAGCGATAGAGGTCTTTCTGCAAGAGGAGCGGGAAACCTGGCTGCCCCAGATCGAGGCCCTGCGGGAAAAGCTCCGGGGCAAAACCGCCTACGTTACCGCCGGGGCCTCCCACGGGCACTCCCTCCTGGCCCTCCTTCGGGAGCTTGGCCTGGAAGTCCAGGGCGCGGCGATCTTCCACCACGATCCCCTCTACGACAACGGGGCGGTAAGCGCCGACACCCTGCAAAACGTGGTCAACGATTACGGAGACGTTCAGCGCTACAACGTCTGCAACAAGCAGGAATTCGAGCTGGTGAACATCCTCCACCGGACGCGGCCCGACATCCTCCTGGCCCGGCACGGCGGCATGACCCTCTGGGGCGCGAAATTCGGCATACCCTCGCTCCTCATCGGGGACGAGCATTTCGGCATGGGCTACCAGGGCATCGTCCAATACGGCAAACGCATCCTGGAAACTCTGGAGAACGACGAGTTTGTAAAGAACCTGGAAAAGCACGCCATCAACCCCTACACCGCCTGGTGGCTGGAGCAGGATCCCTACGCTTTTTTAGGAGACGGCCAATAGCGCGCCGCCGCAATATGAGCGTTGTTGTGAAGAAACAACCGGGGTTCGGAACGAATCTATTGACAGAGGCGCGGTGAGGATGCTACAATAGATTCATCTTGGGGTCTTGGGGGTCTTGGGGGTCTTGGGATCCTGGGGGGCGAACACGGGCGATTAACTCAGCGGGAGAGTGCTACCTTCACACGGTAGAAGTCACTGGTTCAAATCCAGTATCGCCCACTAGATTTATTCAGTAACTAGTGTCTGTCTATAATGTAGACACATTATAGACAGACTACCTTAAAAGAGCATTTTCGTAGTCTTTAGACGAGAAAATGCAAGGTCTGTCCACAAAGTAACCGACTTTGTGGA
>JAIRPG010000076.1 GCA_031257105.1 Treponema sp. | reverse complement strand
TGTCTGTCTATAATGTAGACACATTATAGACAGACTACCTTAAAATAGCATTTTCGTAGTCTTTAGATGAGAAAATGCAAGGTCTGTCCACAAAGTAACCGACTTTGTGGACAGACACTATATATTCGCCGTTAATTCAGATCGAATCTCGCCGGTTTCAAGGGACAGCAAATATGTACCCCACTTGCCGGCCCAGTCCCGCAGCTCCTGCACTCCCAGGGGGGCGGGGGCTTTCGATTCGGTATGCTCCGCTATTTTCTTTGCCAGGCTGATATACACGCCGGCCTGAGCGGAATCCGGCGCGGCTTCAATGGTCGTCTTGCCTTGCAGTTCGCACTGGGTTACCGTTACAGAGCGGGGGATGTATTCAACAACCTTCGTTTTTGTCTGCTCCACAAAATCGTCCACTATCTCTTTTGAATACGGCTGATTGATGGAATTTGCGATGACGCCGCCAAGAAGGGCGCCCCCTGAGTTGGAGTACTTTTGAATACCCCGGAAAAGGTTATTTGCCGCGTAGAGGGCCATAAAGTCGGCGGAAGAAACGGTGAATACATGTTCAGCGATTCCTTCACGGATAGGCACGGCAAACCCGCCGCATACCACATCGCCCAGGACGTCATAGATCACAAAGTCCAGATCGAGTTCTTCGAAGATCCGCTGCTGCTTAAACAGTTCTACCGCGGTAATAATTCCCCGCCCCGCGCAGCCGACGCCCGGAGCGGGTCCGCCGGCCTCGACACAGTAAACGCCGTTAAAGCCGTTAAAAATAACTTCGTGGGCATTGACTTCGTTTTTTTCCCGCAGCGTGTCCAGCACGGTGGGAATGTAGGTTCCGTCCCGCAGCGTGTTGGTAGAGTCGCTTTTGGGGTCGCAGCCGAACTGCATCACCTTAAACCCAAGTTTTGAAAGAGCCGCGCTTAAATTCGATGTAGTAGTCGATTTGCCGATACCACCCTTGCCATAAATAGCGATTTGCTTTGCCTTTGTCATCGTTGCGAAATCTCCTTAAAGTAACCGATTTTGTGGACAGACACTAGATAGGGAACCGCTGAAGTTTTGCAGCAGTTTCTCTATTAACCATGCGAAAATGTTTCTTCATAGCGTTTTTCACCGTAGAGCCGGGAAGCGAATTCTTCCCTGCCGGGTATGCCGCAGGCGTCGGCGCGGCAGTGCCGGCAGTGGCGAAACACCGGCAGCCACGCTTCCGCCGCTTCCCGGGCGCGGTTTAATGCTTCACAATCCGGCCTTGGCCGGCCCTCAAATTCAAACTGAGGAATGAGCGGAATGAGGTTAATCAGAGCCGCCCCGTTTTCCGCGGCGGCGCGGGCAATATCGCCAATATGCTCGCTGTTAATTCCGGGAATAAGCACAATATTGATTTTGATCAGCGCGCCCAGTCCGGCAGCCTTTTTAATGCCCCTCCGCTGGGCTTCAATCAAAATTGACGCTCCTTCAACCCCTTCGTATATGTTTCCCTCAAAGAGCACCCCGGAACAAATTTTCTCCAGGATAACCGGATCAACGGCGTTCACCGTTACCGTGATGGTCTGTACCCCTACCCGAAGCAAGTCTTCCGTATACCGTTCCAGCAGCAAGCCGTTTGTCGATAAACAGTTGATAAGGTTGGGAAATTCCCGGTGGATGATCTCAAATGTTTCCAGCGCGTGATGCGTTGCCAGCGTATCGCCCGGACCGGCAATGCCGGCAACGGAAATTTCCGGACAGAGCTTGAGCGCCCGGCGCGTCAGCGCGGCGGCTTCGGCGGGCTTGACCAATTCCGCGCTGACGCCGGGGCGTTCTTCGTTTTCGTTAAAGGCCCGCGCATTAGACGAGCGCTTACAGAACCGGCACCGGATATTGCAGGCGGGACTTACCGGCAGATGAACCCTCCCCCGGTTCAGAGAGGCGCCCCCAGAGAAGCAGGGATGCCGGTTGGCAATATGCGGGAACTGTTTTGCCATATTAAACGGCTCAGGTGTAACGCCCGGTAACGACATCGAAGGCCTCCTTGCCTTTAAGGGTATTACTTGCGGAGAGAGCTGCTCAGCGCAAATACCATCAAATCCTATAGAATTACTAGGAATATAGCGAAGGGAGAAAAAAGTGTCAAGTGGCGTATCGGCTATTCTCAAATGAGAATCGTTGGCCGAGTCTTGTTTTACCGCTATAGTATGGTATAATTTAAGATACCTATGCACTCGCCCAAACTGAGGTCTGCTATTGCGATAGTTTTTTTCCTCCTCATTTTTGCCGGGTGCGGCGCTTTGAACACGGTGCTTCCTTCCGCCGGGAGTTACCAGGTAAGCGCCATGGTGGATGGGCGTTCCCTGGATGAGTGTTCGATTGTAAGCATAGACAGTAAAATTCGGCCCTTCTTTGTCAATTCCGTGGCCCACGATCCCGATATTACCGGTTTAATCGTCTTTTTGCAGAAACCGCGGGGAGAAGTCATAAGCCGGCGGGTGCGGTATACCCTTTCTTCAGAAGCTTCCCTCCAAGATAAAGAGAAAACTACGGAGACCCCGGCGGAAGTTCCGGCGGAAATTCCGGTGGAAAACGCCGGCGAAAAGAACGTTGAGAAAGAAACGGAGCGCCGGCCCGACCAAGGAGCGCAAAAAGAAAAACCGGCGGCGGAGGCCCCGGCGGAAATTCCGGCGGTAAAGCCGGCTTTGCCGTCTGAAGCGTTGGACGAAGAAAGCGTTGTGAAGCCTGACAGCGCTGAGGCAACACAGACAGAAGAGACAACTCAGACGGCTGAGGCAACCCAGACGGCTGAGGCCACTCAGACGCAGGAACCCGCGATCATCATAAGGGAAAAAAAGACGGCCCCTGTTTCCCAGACGAATAGCGATGATACGGTGCTGCGCGTTTCCCGGCTCGATGGAGTACTCCCCTCGTTTTCCCTGCCTGGAACGCTGGAAATTGATCAATATGTGCTTGTATTTCAGGTTCTTGGGGAACAGGGGGTATTGAGCCGGATTGAGAAACCCATTTACTACCTGGCGGACGCCGAATTTACCCTGCATGATATTAAAACCTACCTGCCGGACATCCGGGAAGGCTCTAACATTGTTCCTCCCGGTATGGATATTATGCTGGAAGCTCAAGTGGTGTCCGATTCCCGGTTGGAGCCGTATCTGATCTGGTATAACGGGAAAAAGCGCATCAACGAAGGCTTTCTCTCCGGCGGGGGGAACCGTTTTTTATGGAAAGTTCCCGAACAGACCGGATTCCACGCCCTGCGGGCCGAAGCGTTTCCTTTCAAGCCCGGTTCGGGAACGGCGTTGAGTATCGCCAGTCGAGTGCGGGAATTGTCCCTGCCGGTATCGTCAAAGTACGAGGGAAAGGCGCAATTCGCCGGTATCGCGGAGCAGCCGATCCGGTGGTACCGTTTTTTGGGAGACCTTCTCGATACGGTAAGTTCGGGTGATACGGCAAAAAGCCTGCGTTCCTCCGGGAATTCTCCGGCACAGTGGAAGCCCCACGGGGGAATTTACGGACTGTCTATCGGTCCTAATCAGGTCTTCACCATTCCAGGAAAACCCTTCGACTTGCCGGTCAATACCCTCGGCACGGGCAAAGTGCTGCTCCATTTCGCGCCTCTGGCGGAGGGAACCGTGTTTAGCGGCTCTTTTAAGCTGGGTACATCCGCTGATATGACCTTGGATGTGGAGTTATCCCACCGGGAAGATACGCTGATTCTGACCTGTTCCACGAACTCCCAGAGCCGGACTCAGACGCTGTACCTGAATTCCCTAAAAAATCCCGCCGATTCCAACCGGTTTGTCGCCGTTGCGATTACCTTCACGATAGGGGAGGAACAGTTTTTCGCCGGGCTGGATTTAGGCGCCGCCGTATCCGGCGCCGCGCCTGATCAGGCGTCGCCGGATGAGGGGCTCAGTTTGGGGCTGCCCATTAGCGGAGAGCTCGCCTTCCGCCTCGGCGCGGGAAATCCCCTGACCCGCAGCGCCATGATGAACGCCCTCCAGGAGAACGCCGCTTCCGAAACGTTTACCGGAAGTTCGCGTTCCATTTCCCCGGTTGCGGTTATGAGCGAAATCGCTTTTGTATTTATCCCTAACGCTGAACCGCCGAAAACAGCGGGAAAAGCGCCCTCCCAGGCAAACGCCGCGGGCGGCGATATGGTCGACCCGCTCGAAGAAAATGGAGCTTTTCCGCCGGTAACGCCGGTAACGCCGGTAACGCCGGTAACGCCGGACAATCAGACCGGCCCATCCGCCGAGGCGGACGCCGTTTCCGGTGAAGAAAAACTTGAAGAAGCCGCGCTTACACAGGAAGTTAAAGAGACGGGGGAGGGGGAGAATTTGTTGAGCCTGCGCGTTATTCCCCCAAAACAGCCCTTGAATCCGGAGCGGCAGCGGGATTGATGGATAAGGCTCAATAACCGCATGAGGCGAATTTTCCTGCCGCTGCCGGGGGTAGTTCTGTTGGCGGCCTGCGCCGGTACGCCCGCTCTGCTGCCCATGCCCGTTCCAACGCTTCCTCCGGTAACGCCGGAACGAGCTTACGAGATCGTCGATTACAAGGCGAAAGAATCCGGGGAAGCTCTTCCTGAATGGGTTTCCCAATACCTCAGCGGGGGAATCGCCGGGGTGGAGGCGCTGCCCGAATACGCGGGAGCGTATGTTTTTATCGAAGAGACGGTAAGCGCGCGCATAAACGCGCTCAATCAGGAAGCGTTGGGCTTTTCGCTTAACCAGGACTTTCCTCGGCTGGTGGCCGCTCGGGTGCTGGCCCGGCTTACCGGGGCGGCGGGGGGAGAGCCCGACCGGATTTATGGCCGTTATTTTGAAGATCTGGTGAAAAATTCCATAGACGCCGGCTATTCAGGAGCGCGCATAGAAGCGGATTTTTGGCTTCTGAGACGGTATGAAGAAGAAGACGGGACGGATTCGACGCCGATGTACAGTTTCTTTCTGTTGGTACGGATCGAGAGGAACCTTCTGAAATCTCAGTTGAATAAGATTCTGAACACGGCGGCGCAAGGTACCCGCGAGCAAATACAGGCGATAGAACGCCTTAAAACAAATTTTTACGAGGATTTTTAATGGAAGACCTATATCAATGGGGGTTAGCGCTTATCCGGACGATACAAGGGGCGGGGAACCCTGTCCTTACGGCAACGATGAAGGGACTGACGTTCTTAGGTTCCCTGTACTTCTATGTACTCGTTATTCCCCTCGTTTACTGGTGTGTTGATGAAAGGAAGGGTTTCCGTCTGGGACTGATGATGATACTTTCAACCGCTCTCAACACACTGCTCAAAGTGAGCTTCAAACAGCCCCGGCCTTTTCATCTGGATCCCCAAGTGGGCATGATCACCGAGCAGGGCTACGGTCTCCCCTCAGGTCATGCCCAGATGTCCCTGACCATGTGGGGGATTGTCGCGTCCTGGGGGCGAAGGCTCTTTTTTGTCTTTGCGGTTCTTATCAGCTTCCTTATAGGGTTCTCTCGGCTCTATTTGGGGGTGCATTTCCATACCGACCTTATCGCGGGCTGGCTCATAGGCGGCGTGGTTCTGGCGTTGTACGCGCTCTGCGCCGGTCCGATAGAAACGCTGCTCGTCCGGGGAGGGCTGCGGGCGCAGCTTATCACTACCGCGGCGGCGGCGCTGCTTATAAACGCCCTGCTGCCCCAGGAGGCCGCCCTAGGGTCCATTGCGCTTGGTATGGGAGGAGGCTACGCCTTTATAACACGGTTCGCCGGTTTTTCAGCGCGGCGCGGCCTTGAGGGAATGGGGCCGAAACGTTTCTTGATCCTCGCGGCCCGCTGCCTTACCGGTTTTACCGGCGCGGCGCTGCTCTACCTGGGAAGCCGGCCTCTAGCACCCGATCACACTTCGGCCTTCTACAGGCTGTTCAACTTTTGCCGTTTCGCGCTCCTCCAGTTCTGGATAAGCGGCGGAGCGCCCTGGTTTTTTCTGCGCCTTGGTCTGGCCTGGAAGCGGGAACACGGCGGTCCCGGCGGCGTATGAACGTCCCTTACTACGGCGATGATCAGCCTATCGCGGCGCCGGCTACCCCGCTGTCGGAAAGCGCCCTTACTTTGATCAGAACATCCGGCAAGAACGCTCCGAATCTGGTTGCGCCGTTTTTCTCCCGGCCTGCTCTGCTCCGGGAAGCGCCGGGCAACACGGTGATACATGGCTGGATAGTTGACGGGGAAGAACGGCTGGACGAGGCGCTGGTTTCGGTATTCCGGGCTCCCCGGAGTTACACCGGTGAGGACGCTCTGGATATATCCTGCCACGGCGGCGGCGCGGCGGCGCGAGCGGTTATGGGGGTCTTGAAAAAAGCGGGTTTTCGGGACGCCCTGCCGGGGGAGTTCACCTTCCGGGCCTTTATGAATGGCAAGCTCGATCTGACCAGAGCGGAATCGGTGATGGAACTGGTCACCGCTAAGACCGGTCAAGGCAGGAGGGGCGCGGTGAACCGCCTTTCCGGTAGTCTGGAGGAGGAAATCAGGAATATCAAAGCCGGTCTGGTAACGGTACTAGCCGCAGTGGAGCTCTTCCTGGATTATTCCGAAGATGAAGCCGGTGAAACGCCGCCGGACGCCGCCGTATTCCCAGAACGGGCCCGGGTGGAGGAAGCGCTCACCCGGCTTAGAGGGCTCGCCGCTTCCTATTCACGGGAACGGCTCTACCATGACGGCGCTTTGGTGGTGATTGCCGGACGCCCAAATGCGGGAAAGTCCAGTCTTTTTAATGTCCTGCTCCGGGAAGATCGTTCCATTGTTACCGATATTCCAGGCGCCACCAGGGACTGGGTAGAAGGCTGGATAGCCCTGGAAGGTATCCCGGTCAGACTGGCGGACACCGCAGGCCTCCATGCCACAGATGATCCGGTGGAACGTCTAAGCATGGAACGAAGCCGGAATCTTGTCCGGCAGTCGGATCTGCTCCTCTACATATTGGATGGAACTGCGGGGCTTACTCCCGAAGACGCCGCCCTTCTGCGGGAATTTTCCGGCGTATCGCGCATCCTGGTGTGGAACAAAGCTGATCTGGCGGCGTCAGATTCAGTAGACCGGGAACCGCCTCTGAGAACAAGCGCGAAGACCGGGCAGGGGATCGGAGAGCTGTCCTCCCGTATCGCCGCCGCGCTAGAATGCGGCGCGACTGAACGCGGCGCGGCTGAACGCGGCGCGTTCCGGGGCGGCGCAAACGAAACCGCCGGAACCTCTTCCCGAGGAATCGGTACGGCCCGGCAAAAAGAACTGGTAGATAGGGCGATAACATCGTTGGAGGAAGCCCTGGAGATGGATCCCGAAAGCGCGTTAGACCTTATCGCGCCGTTGCTCCGGGAAGGGGTTGACGCATTGGGGGAGATCACCGGAGAAGTATCCACTGCGGATATTCTGGAAACTATGTTCAGCTGTTTTTGCGTGGGAAAATGACGGCATGACGAGCGCCTGTTGTACAGGCTCTGTCCGCTACTTTTTACAAGGGCATACCCGCCAATGGCCATCGCTCTTTTCAAAATAAGACACCGGCAGTTGAAGCAGCCGGTCGTTGTCGCCGGTGAGTTTTACGGTTCCGGCCACCACGTTTACTTCCGTCACCTTCCATATCGCGTTTTCGTAATGTATCTTGCAGCCTTCCTGGGGAATAAAACGGCGCTGTTCGCTGTAAAAGTGATGTTCATAGGCAAGGCAGCACAGGAGCCGTCCGCAAGAACCGGATATTTTCATAGAACTGAGGGAGAGATTCTGGTCTTTGGCCATTTTGATGGAGACCGGCTTCAGATTGTCTGAAACCATGTGGCAGCAATAGCCCCGTCCGCAGATTCCTATACCGCCGATTACCCGGGATTCATCCCGTACGCCAATTTGCCGCAGTTCTATCCGGCTTTTGAAGATAGCCACCAGGTCTTTAACCAGTTCCCGAAAATCAATCCGGTTTTCTGCGGTAAAGAAGAAAAGTATCTTAGGTTCTTCCAAGAGGCAATGTACCGAGACCAGCTTCATGTCCAAATTATGAGTTTGGATTTTTTCCTTGCAGAGCTCAAACGCGGCCTCTTCCTGCCGGCGGTTGGACGCGGCTTTTTCCAGGTCTTCTTCGGAAGCCGGACGTTCTATCCATGCAACTTCGGAAATAAACTGGGGGCCGCTCCGCTGGAGGGGGCCGATTATCTTGGCGAGATCTCGGCCATAACGGGTTGGAACCAACACCATGGTTCCGGGGGCCAAGGACTCACCTTTGTAGATCGCCAGAAAGTTTTCGTTGGAATAAGAGAGCCGGAGCCGGTATACGGGAGTATCCGGGGCCAACGGTTCCCGATCTTCACCGGCGGCAATGATGACGCTGGCGCTCTCCAAGGCATCCTCAGCGGGATTATCCTCCAGAGAAGCTATATCCTCAAAATCTTCGTAATCATCTCGATCACTCATATTTTTATCTCCACTTGTTTTTCCTCATCACCGGACATGACTTATTGCAGTAGGTCTACCAGGAGTCCCGCAATCTCTTCAATACGAGAGAGAAGCTCAAGTTGGGCTATCTGGCCGGCGAGAATCCCCACAGCCAGTTGTTCCAGTTTTTGATCCACCACTTGAACGGTGGTGTACTTCTTGCGTTTGAGCAGGTTAACCCCGCTGGAGGATTCCGTCACGGTATACCCATTTTCTACGATGTAACGAAGGAAATTTTTGACCGCCTGTTTATAGCGCTTGATTTCTTCTGGAAACGGATGATTTTTAAGCGCGTCCCCGGCGCTATGAACATCGTCCAAGAGTTCACGCACGGTATCCCCGGATTCAGACAACGCTGTGGTGGATTCCGTTTTCTCCAGCGCGTGTTCCAGTATATTTGAAAATTTTAATTTCTTGACGCCCCCGACCGGCGCCTTATCCTTAGTTTTTTTAGCTTCGACCTTAACATTCGCGTAAGCGGCGGGATTAAAGAAAGAAGCCTCGCCGTTAAAGTCAACCTTCGCCATTGCTCTGTCCCGAGGGAGAGCGATAGAACGAAATTTCCGGCGCGCCGGGTTCTGACCGGCGCAGGTGGCTTGAAAGCGCGGAGCGTACCCCTTGGGCGTCCTGATATTCGCTGACGGCCTCGTTCCACTTGCTCTCCGTGGAACATACGATGATCCTTCCATGCACCAGACAACCATCGTCAGCCTGGATACGCCGGGTAATGATGTCCCCCAGAACGAGAGCGGTGGACAGGATGATAACCCGCTCGCTGGCCAGGATGTTGCCGTATACAACTCCCCCGATAGTGATGGCGGTACCGGAAATATTGCTCTTCATCCGGGCGTTTTGGCCTACAATAATCCGGCCTCTGGCATCGAGATCCCCCCGCAGGCTGCCGTCCACCCGGGTAAACCCTCCGGCGTCGATGTCTCCAACAACGGAAGTATTCGGGCCAATGATAGTATTAATAGAGAAGTCTTTCGATTTTTCACCGGGCATAACGCACCCTTAACGCCCGGTCCGGGCGCTCACGTTGGAACGGATATTGAGATACTTGTACGGATCCACCACATCGGAACCGATATGTACCTCATAGTGTACATGAGGCCCGGTAGAAAGTCCCGTGTTACCGATGTACCCGATTACTTCGCCCTGTTGAACCCGCTGACCCTTCAATACTCTAAAGGACTGGAGATGAGCATACCGGGTATAAAACCCGTGCTTGTGTTTGATGATAAGGTAGTTCCCAAAGCCGGGATCGTAATCCATCGTGACAACCTGACCGTCAGCCGTCGCCACAATCGGATCTCCCTGGCGGTAAGTGGAAAGGTCGATACCCTTGTGAATGTAATACTGCCCGGTAAAGGGGTTTGTGTTCTGCCCAAAGTACATGGATACATGCCCAATACCGCCTTTTATTGGCCAGATATTAGGAATTTCCTTGAGGAGAGCGCTCTGGGAGGCAAGGAGCGTACCGATTTCCTTGACCGGCCCGGCAGCCGACGAGAGATATTCCGCCAGTTCCCGAATATCTTCTACCTCCCGGAGGGTTCCCTCGGCGGTTTCCCGGACATCAAAAAAGGCGGATAGGTCTCCCGAATTGGAAGCGGCGGCGTCGGCGCTTGGAGAATCAGCCCCGAGCGCGGAAAGCGTACTCGAAAGCGTCGCCTGAAACCCTTTGGTTTGGCGCAGCAACTGGGCCACTTCGTCCCGAAGCTGGTCAAGACTCGCCTGCGTGTCTTTTAAGCGGCTGTCTTTAACCGCCAAAGCGTCTCTCGTGGTGTTATAGGATGCTCCATACCAGAAGAAAGTGCCTACAATACCCGCCAAGATGAGTAAAACGCAGCAAAACGAAAAGAGCGTAACATGAAAATTATATACTTTCTTCTCGGTATGAGGTACCAGAACTATCGTGTACCGCTGGGTAATAACCCTAAAGAGGGACTTAAAACCGCCGCCCAGACCCTTCAGAACTGCCGCCACGAGTTTTTTCAATTTTTGAGTCACTGTGTTCTCGAATTTTTTGTATTCGTGAACCGAAGCCATGTACACCCCTTTATGTTACCCTGGTAATCGTACTCCTAAGTATAACAGACTACCCTCCGATCTGTCAAATAGAGGCTGCAAGAATCGGGGCGTATGATGACGGGATGGAATTCGCGGACGAAAGTCCGGTTCCGCCGGCTTGTACTTGGTACACTGCCGCCGCCCTTGATTAATTTATACGCGCCTGCCCTCTGTGGGCTGGACAAAAGGTCCTCTCGTCAAGTATAGTAATTAATGAATTACCGGTCCTGTCCAGCGGAGAGAGCGACGATGGTAATGTACGAGGAGGTCAGTTGGCGGAAAAGGATTTAAGGATCAATGAGCAAATTCGGGTGCGGGAAGTCCGCCTCATCCAGGATGGGGGAGAACAACAGTTGATTACGGCTTTCGCAGCTCTTGAAATGGCTCGGCAGCAGGGGCTTGATCTGGTGGAGGTTGCCCCCCAGGCGGTACCGCCGGTAGTCAAAATCATGGACTACGGTAAGTATAAATTCGATAACGAGAAAAAGGTTCGGGATTCAAAGAAGAAGCAGAAGCTGCTGAAGCTAAAAGAAATCAGGATGCAGCCGAAGATCGATGAACATGACCTGGATTTTAAATCGAAACATGTAAAGGAATTCCTTGCCGAAGGAAACAAAGTTAAAGTAACGGTTCGTTTTAGAGGCCGTGAGCTTGCCCATACCGAGCTGGGGCTTGACGTTCTCAAGGATGTTCTGCAGCGGATTGAAGGGGAATATATAATGGATAAGGCGCCGGCTATGGAAGGCAGGTTTATGTCCATGGTATTAAGTCCTAAGTCAAAGAAATAAACTTTTGGCAAAGTTGAAAGCCGAGGAGATTTCCTAATGAAAGCTCTAAATCAGTGTTGTAGAGGTATTATGAAATGCCTAAGATGAAAACGAAAAAGAGCGCCGCTAAGCGGTATTCTTTTACCGGATCAGGGAAGGTCAAGTATAAAAAGCAAAACCTTCGTCACATTCTAACTAAAAAGTCCAGCAAACGGAAACGGAATCTCCGTCAAGCCGGTATTCTGTCTAGCGACAATGTACCGGTTATTAAAAAACGCTTGCTGCCGTACAGATAGGAGTTTTTCATGTCAAGAGCAGTAGACGGTTCCAAAAGAAGGAATCATCGTAAAAAAATATTGAAGCAGGCGAAAGGCTATTGGGGCCGTCGTCACTCGAACTACAAGACCGCGAAAGATGCGGTTACCAAGGGTTTGTTCTATGCATACCGGGATAGAAAGGATCGGAAGGGAGACTTCCGCCGGATTTGGATCATTCGCATAAACGCCGCGTGCCGGGCAGAAGGGATTTCCTATTCCCGTTTTATGGCGGGGCTTACCAAAGCGGGGATCAACATTAACCGGAAGGTTCTGGCTAACCTTGCGGTGGAAGATGCGGGGGCTTTTAAGGCTATAGCGGCTCAGGCAAAAGCCGCCTTAGGAGCTTAGTATGTTAACCCTCGATCAAGTCCACCTTCTGGAAACCAAAGTTGCCCAGGCAATAGGGTATGTTGACCGGGTCAATGAGGAAAATACCCTGCTTAAAGGAAAGCTGGAAGATTACCAGAAACGAATCGAAGGGCTTGAAGATTTAATCCAGCGTTTCAAGGAAGAGCAGGGACGTGTTGAGGAAGGTATCCTCGCCGCGCTCAACCGGCTCAACAAGTTCGAAGAAGATTTTTCCCAGAGCCTTCACCGGGAATCCCCACCGGGGAAGGATGCCTCGGCGCGGAACGCCGGATCGGGAGATACCGGGACAGGCGGCGTGGAAGGGCAGGTAGAAAATGAAGGGAAAAAGCTATTCGGCGAAGATGAAGCGGAAATGATTGTTCCCGATGAAGACGAATCTGAGGAATCTGATGTTGATATTCTTTTTGCTGCCGAAGAGGATGAGCAAGGAACCTCCGTCAGAGAAGAACCCTATGGGGAAGGACTTTCCTCAGATAAACCGGCGGATGCTACCGAACTTGATATTTTTTAAGGAGGGGGTGTGCCAAAACACGAGATCCGTATGGATATATTAGGCACATCTTTTTCTATAGCCGCCGATGAAGAACCGGCTTATTTGGAAAATTTGTTAAACCGTTATCACCTGATGGTGGATAGTACCCGGAAGGTAACCGGCCTGACGGACCCTTTAAAAATAGCTATTGTAACGGGGTTTCTGCTCTGTGATGAAATTCAAAAACTCCACGAAGAACGAAATGCCGAACGAAGCGTCGGACATATCAGTGAAGAATCCGAAAAAGTAGAAGCCGCCGCGCTGGATCTGATCGCCCGGATCGATGAGGCTCTGGATAAAAAACCCCTGATAGTATCCTAAAGTAAGGTGGAGGAACATGAAACGTTTATACAAGCTCGAAAACCAGGTAAAACACTACGGTTGGGGATCTCCAGAATGGATTCCCCGGCTTCTCGGTAGAGAGAATTCCTCAAACGATCCCTGGGCGGAGTTGTGGATGGGAGTACATCCGGAAGGCCCTTCAAAAATCGATGTTGATGGAATCGGCCTTGACGAACTAATACGGCAAGATCCTTCCCGCTATTTAGGTGAAGAAACGCGGCGTGAGTTCGGCTCGCTTCCCTTCCTCTATAAGCTCCTTGCGGCGGGAAAACCTCTTTCCATTCAGGCCCATCCCAATAAGGAACAGGCCCGTACCGGATGGGAACGGGAAAACGTGGCGGGACTTCCCCCTCACGCGGCAAACCGGAACTATCGGGATCCAAACCATAAGCCTGAAATTCTTTGCGCGTTAAGTCCTTTCAAGGCCATGTGCGGTTTTCGGGAAGTTCGGGAAATACAGAAAATTCTGGATAGTTTCTCCTTTGGTATGGAACCGGGGGCGCAATCCGGGTTGGAGGCCGGCGCGGCGGGAAACCTCCGAGCTCTTTTTACCGCTCTGGTTAAGGCGCTGGAAAGCGGGCCGGCTTTGGAGGTTTTGATACGGACGCTCTTCAATCTAAGCCGGGAAGCTCGGCGGGCGCTGGGGATTTATGCCCGGCAAGGCAGAGATTTCCTGACGCAAACCTATCCTGAATACGGCGCCGAATGGCAGACTACCGCATACTTCGCGTCCCTTTACCCGGAAGATCCGGGGATCATCGCTCCCCTTTACCTGAATCTCCTTAATCTCGTCCCAGGAGAAGCGATCTTTCTTCCCGCCGGAGTACTTCATGCCTATATTGAAGGCTTTGGAGTTGAATTAATGGCCAATTCCGACAATGTGCTCCGGGGGGGGCTCACGGAAAAGCATATTGATGTCGATGAGTTGGTTCGTATCCTGCGGTTTACCCCTTTTATGCCTGCCGTAATGTCGGCGCCGAGGGAGGCCGGGGTCTTTACGTATCCTTCGGAATGTCGGGAGTTCTCCCTCTCGGTAATCAAAGGCCGGGGCGTTCAGATTTTAACCGGGTCGAGTCCCCGGATTTTCCTGGTGACAGAGGGCTCGGCAATTCTATCCGCCGGCGGAGGTCGAGAGAAACTGAGTCTTTCCCAGGGAGAAAGCGCTTTTGCCGCGCCTGTGGAAGGTTCGGAAGAGTTCTCTCTTTCCGGGGACTATACCCTCTACGCCGCCGGTATCGGTCACGCCTGATCAAAACGGATTCTGTTCAGTGAAGATCTTCGTGGACGCCGATTCTTGCCCAAAACCTGCCAGAGATTTGGCGCTTCGTACCGCGCTGCGGCGGAATATCGGGATTATTTTCGCGGCAAATCGGCTTATTCCGGGTATCAATGGCTCAGGCGTGGTAATGGAACTTTGCTCTACCGATGAGGGAGCGGCGGACGACCGTATCGTTGCGCTGGCCCGGCCAGGAGATTTAGCCCTTACCAGAGATGTTCCCCTTGCCGCCCGTCTAGTGGCGGCGAATGTGGCGGTTCTGGATGACCGGGGTAGGGTGTACACCGCGGAAAACATACGAGAACGGCTTTCTCTGCGAATTTTTATGGTAAACTTGGCGGAAACCGGCTTGAAAGGGGAACGGTTTCCTTCCTATGGCAGGAAAGACTTAAAAAATTTTGCCGACAGTTTGGATAGAATTCTAACCCGGCTTACACGGAACTCGTAACCCCCTCCCCCGGCGCGCCGGCGAAGGGCGGAGCCTCAATCTTTCCGGCCTGTGCATTTGATAATATGGTAACCGAACTGAGTCTGAACCACATCGCCGATAGAACCCGGCGAGAGCCGCTTTACCGCCGATTCAAAGGGCGCCGTCATTTTACCCGGACCAAACCACCCTAAGTCTCCTCCTGATGATTTGGAGGGACAGGTGGAAAAATCCCGCGCCAAAGATTCAAAAGACGCGCCTTGTTTGACCCGCCGTAGGAGATCTTCCGCGAGAGATCTATCCTTTACCAATATATGACTTGCCCGCCATTCCATAAAACCTCCTCTTCGCCGCTACCGGCCTGCCTTCCACTCGGCAATAATATGCTCATAAGCGGCAATTGTAGCCGCCATGGTAATGTCCTGTACTTCGCCTCGACCAAGCCAATCAGAACCGTCTAAATGATAGAGATGGTGAAGAATTCCCTCGAGATCCTCCGCCGTACAGGCAGGATCCGCTTCCCGGCGGCGAAGTAAGCCACGGATCTCTCCTTCAAATGTTTCCTGGTATTTAACATCCCGCCAGTCAACCGATCCGCTCACCCTCGTCTCCTTGACGGTATTCAATGCGGCGCCACAGCGTTTCTCCGGCGGCGGGAACCAGGTACCCAAAACGGAGGAACATAAAAACTTCCCGCCGCTCTCGCCAGTTGCCCCACTCATCAAGAGCGTACTCGTAGCGGATACCTTCCCCTTCCCCATCAAGCTCGATTCTAGAAAGAGCGACGAGAAACCCTTTCTCGTCCCATTGAAGGCTCAGATTAACCGCCGCTTGAACAGGTGAAGCTGAACCGCTTCCCGCTTTTGGCGCTGCTGCGGGATCCTTCAGTTGGGGAAACCGCAGCGGGCCTTCCCAATAGCGGGGGCGAGCCTCTCTGCCATAATGAACGGAAAAAGCTCCCTCTGCGGACCGGACGCCGGAGACGTTTCCCCAGCTATCATAATCGAATGTTTCCACCGTTTCCCCGGTATCTCCTTTTTCCCGAATGTCCGTAAGGCGGCGCTCGCCATTAAGCGTTATATAATGGAAAGAAACGATCCGCCGCACAACGCCGTCCGCGTCGTACCAGGTTTCGGCGGCGTCCTGATCGCCGAATCGGAAAACGACGAAATATACCCCGCCTTTTCCGGTAACTCTGGCCATATAAGGCTCTGAATCTTTTTCTTCCAGAAATTCAACAAGCAATTGAGATTGTTCACCCGCCGGGGAGGGAGCTTCCGATTTACCGCCGGATTCCAAGGTAAAGCCTCCGATCCGTCCTTCCGTATCAAAACGTGCGCGAACCTGGAAAAACACGCCTTCGCGGAAAAAAGGAAAGTCTGTAAGAAGCCCTTCCTGGTTCCGGGCCAGGCGGTACTCCTCGCCTAAACCGTTGGAAAAAACGAGGGATAACCAGGGGCCCCGGAGAGGGGAAAAAACATCAGGAGGAAGAGAAACCGGCCAATCAGGACGCCAGGTGAGATGTCCCGACGTAACTGCTTCCAGCAACGGAATGATGGGCGCAAACGTTACGTCGCCGCCGGTCTGCGCTCTTTCTTCTCCCCGCTCCGCCGCCCCCGGTACCGTATTCTGTCCGGCAAGCCAGAGGGGGGAAGCTGCCAATAACACCGCGCATAGCAGAGAGGAACGAAACATACTACCAGTATATCCAATAAACCATTTTCAATAAAGAGAGCGCGTTGCAACAGATTCGTTATAGAGCGCCTTTTAGCCAGAGGTTGATAAGATACCGCGATACGGAACCTTTGCCGGGAAGTTCAGGCAGATTATCCCGGCGAAACCACCGGGCATCCTCGATCTCGACGCCGTCCGGCTTGATACTCCCGCCCGCATGACCAGCGCTGAACCCCAACATCAGGGAATTAGGAAAGGGCCAGGGTTGGGAAGCCCGATACCGAACATTCCGGATCGTAATGCCCACCTCTTCCCTGACTTCCCGGGCTACCGTATGCTCCAGACTTTCTCCCGCCTCGTTAAATCCGGCTATCAGGCTGTACATCCCGGCGGAGAATTTCCGGTTATGGGCCAGAAGGGCCTCGTCCTGGTTATTGGTGATGATCACGATGATAGCCGGGGATATGCGGGGGAACTCCAGCCTACCGCAGGCGGGACAACATCGGGCAAGTTCCGCCTCCGCATCGGCGTTTTGGGCGCCGCAACTGCCGCAGAACACCGAATCGCGGCGCCACTGCATTATATGGTAGGCTCTAAAAAGCGACCCCACCGCCCCGTCGTCATCGAAGCGGGAAATAGCCTGCCGCAATGACTGTGTTTGCCAGTCCTTGGGGAGAGGAAAAGCGGCGTCCAGCGCCAGGTAAGACAATCCTTCCGCCCCTCCAATCGCGGGAACCTCGAAATATTCCATAGGAGGACGGGCAGCCGGCATTAAGCTACCCGCCGGAGGAACAAGGGCCTCCTTGCCGAAGGCTGCTTCGGCCTCTGTACGGGGAACGGCCCAGTTTCCAGGGGATTCAAAAAAACCGGCGGGCGCCGCAAGGTTCGCTCCCTGAAAAATATACACATCACCGCCATACCGCTTATTCATAGTTTTACAACAGGCTCATGATACTCCCCTTTCCGTTTTTTTCGCAAGTCAACGCGCCGAAATCATGCCACGGCCGTCTCTCCGGCTTCCCTTCATATTTTCCTCATTCGGAATTGCTGCGGCGAAACGAGACCGCTTGACATTTTTTCCCTTTCGCTCTATATAATTTCTATCCACAAGCTGGTTGTTTTGTGGATAGACCTTGTATTTTCGCAGCCTTTAGACGACGAAAATGCTCTTTTAAGGTAGTCTGTTTATATAGTATTCATACGCCGCTGTAGCTCAGTCGGTAGAGCAAGGGACTGAAAATCCCTGTGTCAAGGGTTCGATTCCCTTTGGCGGCGGGGGGGGGGCGCCAAACCG
>JAIRPG010000071.1 GCA_031257105.1 Treponema sp. | reverse complement strand
TGTCTGTCTATAATGTAGACACATTATAGACAGACTACCTTAAAATAGCATTTTCGTAGTCTTTAGATGAGAAAATGCAAGGTCTGTCCACAAAGTAACCGACTTTGTGGACAGACACTTTTTATCATAAAAAAAAAAGTGACGCCAGCCGCTTGACTTTTTATGTCACTGTATCATATTATTATTGTTATAGAAATTTATTTTTACAACAGGAGGATAAATGCGTTGTATAACTTTCATGGTGAAACGCCCATCTATCTCCAATTGATGGAGGTAATCAAGGGGCAAATCGCGGCGGGCAAATATAAGCCGGGGGAGAAAATCTCGTCCATTCGAGAACTGGCGGCCTTTTACACGGTTAACCCGAACACGGTCCAACGGGCATTAATGGAATTGGAACGGGAGGGTTTGCTCTACACAAGACGGGCAAGCGGAAAATTGGTAACGGAGGATGAGGCATTGATTCATAAACTTCGGACAAATTTGGCAACGGCGCGGCTGGAAACCTGTCTGGCCGCAATGGAGGTTCTGGGGTACACCCCGGATGAAATGGTCCAGCTCTTTGAGCAGCGGGCCGCCCTACGGAGAAAGCAGGGCGGAGAGAACCAGGAGGGGGCGCAGGCCCCGACGGGGGAGGCGCTATGAGCGGATTGGTTTTGGCATGTAACAACCTGAGCAAGCGCTACGGGAACCTTCAAGCCCTGGACGGGGTGAACCTAGCCCTGGAAAGCGGGCGGATCGTCGGGCTTTTGGGGCCCAACGGCAGCGGTAAAACCACCCTGATCAAACTGGTTAACGGATTGCTCCGGCCCAGCAAGGGGGAAATTCTAATCTGCGGCGCGAAGATCGGGCCGGAAAGCAAAGCGCTCGTGTCCTACCTTTCCGACCGGGTCTGCCTGGATCCCTGGATGCGGATCCGGGAAACTTTGGACTTCTACGCCGCCTTTTACGATGACTTCCGCCGTGACGCCGCGGAGGAGATGCTTTCCGGCCTGGGGCTGGATCTGGGCCGGCGGCTTAAAACCCTCTCAAAGGGCAACCGGGAAAAAGTGCAGCTCGTGCTGGTCATGTCCCGGCGGGCGCGGCTCTACCTGTTGGACGAGCCCATCGGCGGGGTAGACCCGGCGGCGCGGGACTATATCATCAACACGATCCTGAACAATTACAGTCAGGAAGCAACGGCGCTGATCTCCACCCACCTGATTCAGGATGTGGAGGCGGTTCTGGACGACATCATCTTCCTCAAGGAAGGCAAGGTGGTTCTCCAGGGCAGGGCCGACGACATCCGCAGCGAAAAGGGGATGTCTATCGATTCACTCTTCAGGGAGGTCTTCAAATGTTAAAGAAACTGGGAAAACTGCTGCGTTATGATTTTTTGTACTATTTCAGGATCATGCCGGTCTTCTACCTGGCCTTGGCCCTGTCCGCTGTGGCGGCGGGGATTCAGGAGAGGGCGATTGTTCCTCCCAACGAGTCCGCCATGGATAACGGCTGGCTCATCATCGTCTTTGGCTGCGTCTTGGTGGCGGTGGTGACGGTAAACCTGGTGCTGATTTTCCAGCGTTTCCGGGAAAACCTGCTGAAAGACCCGGGATACCTGATGTTTACCCTGCCGGTGACGGTCTGGTCCCTTACGGCGTCCAAGGCTGTTTCCGCCTTCTGCATGTTCCTCTTGAGCATACTGGCCTGTTTTGCCGCATCCCTGCTCATGGGGCTGATAATCGGAGAGACGGGTAAGTTCACCGGGGAAAACCTCACCTGGACGCTGATTCTGGAAGGTCTCAGGAGCCTAGGCCCCGGCTTCCCGCTCTTTATGCTTACGATCCTGGTTTTTATCTTCAAGCAGATATGCCTGATCTACGTCCTGATCAGCGCGAGCCAGATTCTGCCCCGATTCCGGGCTTTGGCGGGCTTTGCGGTCTGGTTCCTGGTGGTATGGGTAGAACAGTTCTTGGTAGGCATTTTCTTAGGCGGCGCCGGGCAGGGGGTTTTGCCCTACCTTGTGCCTTTCACCCTGGGGCATGTGCTGCCCTATTTCCTGGTGAACCTTGTCTTTGCCGCCCTCTACTTCTATGGCGTCGGGCTGTTCCTCAAAAAAACCCTGAACATGGAATAAGGCTAAAGGCGCCCGCGCCGGAGATTCGCCGGCCCCGGACAAAAGTCCATGGCCGGCGCTTCCCTATAGGATGCGGAGGATGAGCATAGTCATATCATCGGAGGGCTCGGCCCCCGTGGTAAACGTGTTAATATCCAGCCTGATACGGGCCACGAGTTCCCGCACCGGCAGTGATGCGTTGGCTGAAAGACATTGCCGGAGCGCGGTTCTTCCATAGAGATTGCCGGCGCTGTCCGCAGCCTCGGTCACGCCGTCGGTGTAGAGAAACAGGGTATCGCCCTTTTCAAGAAACGCCCGACGGCAGTGGTACCGGGTATCTTCCATTCCGGCCAGGAAAAGATCCGGCGGCGAGGCGAGAACGTTAAAGTCCCGGAACGCCGATTTTAAACCGCCGCTCTTGAGCAAGGGCGGATTGTGGCCCGCGTTGATATAATCCAAACGGCGGCTGGAAATTTCCAATATGCCCAGCCACAAGGTAACAAACATCTCCGCAGTATTGTTGGCGCAGAGCAGACGGTTGACGCTTTCCAGAGCCCGCTCCGGGGAATTTCCAGATTGAAGGTAATCCCGTACCATGGTTTTGCTCACCGCCATAAAGAGAGCCGCAGGGATTCCCTTTCCGGATACATCAGCCACGATCACCGCGAAATGATCCTGATCAATAAAGAAAAAATCATAAAAATCGCCCCCTACTTCCCGGGCGGGCCGCACTTCCGCGTAAAGCTCGAAGTCATTGCTCCGATCCGGAAACGGGGGGAACAGGTAGGGCAGCATACTGGTCTGAATTTGAGTGGCCACATCGAGCTCCGTCGCTATCCGCTCCTTCTCCGCGGTGACTCGAGCGGTTTCCGCGATATGAGCCCGCAGGCGCGCCGTCATGGTATTGAACGACAACGCGAGCTGCTCCAACTCGTCCCCGGTGGCGATGTTCACTTCCCGTTCCAAATTACCGGCGCTGACCTCCCGTACCCCTGTATTTAAGGCGAGGATTGGCGCGGTGACGGCGTTGGAGAACCTGAGTACCAAAATGGTCACGATGATGAATATGCAGAGCAGCAGTACCGCGATTCGGCCCGCCAGGAATACGATGTGCCGATCCATAGCCGTCCTGGTATCAGCGCTCAGGCTGAGAATCCCTTCCCCGATGAGCCGAGCCGGACGGCTGATCTCCTGAACCGGTATGACAACTCCCAGGCTCCAGCCGAGGGCGCGGATAGGAGCATACGCCACGTATACCGGAAGGCCGTCTATTTCCAGCCGCGTCATACCGCCGGCCCCCAAGGTCATGCTCACGCCCAGACTGCGGAGGCTTGGGTCTTCGCTTTCCAGGTAGTTCACGCCGTGGATAACGCCGTTGCGATCAAGGAAAACATCAATATTCCCCCCCGAAAATAGTTTTACGCCGGACTCATCGAGGAAAAAAAGGTAACCCGTCTCTCCAACCCGCACCGAATCGACGAGTTTTGAAAGATCCGCCAGCATCACCGTGCTTCGGGCCGCGCCTTTGAATACCCGGCTATTCCCTGAATAGTCATAGAAGGGCATAGCGCAGGATATGGCCAAGCCCCGTCCGCGGGGATCGGCGTACACGGAAGTCCAGTACAGATCGCCCCGGTCTTTCGCCTCCCGGTACCAGGAGTAGAGCCGGGGATCGAAATCCTCGGAAGGCCAGGGGAAGGCGTCCATCGCGATGATGTAGCCGGACTCGCCGCCGATGGTACTGGTGGTGATCGCCCGGTCAATGACGGTTATCTGCCTGAGCATATCGGCGATGTTTCCCGCCAAATCCGTTTCTTCCCGTATCCGGGAGAGATCCACCCCCGGCGCGGTATGAACATACGGTTCCGGAGGCGCCGTCTTGCCGGGCGCGACGTATGGCAGCGGTTTGGGGCGCCACGCTTCCCGGTGGGAATAGATGGATCCGGTAATGTCGGCGGTCATTCGGGTATGGTTTTCGATCTTGCTGAGTTTTTCGTCCACGATAACCGCTAAGTCCGAGGCGATGCGGGTTATGTTCACCGCAAGCTGTTCTTCCAGGGCGTTTGAACCGAGCCCGGCGGCGTGGTCTCCCAAGGTGAGCGAACCGCTGAGCGCCGTGTTTCTTATCTCCACGATGGACAGAAAGAAAACCGCGCTGAACAACACGGCAACCGCGATAAACACGGAAAGGGTTTCGGCAAGGACGCGGGTTTTCAGTTTCATGGTCTTATTTTTTCCCGTCATTGCCCGCCGCTTTAAGTTCCGCCATCCAGGGATAGCCGCCGAAGGGGCCTTCTCCCTGATCCCAGCCGGGAACCGCGCCTGAACGATTCAACTCCGAAGCCCACACCAACTGCGTATCGAAATTGTATGCGGCGGGAACCGGCTCGCCGGAAAATTGAGCGGCTAGAATTCGCATCGTAACGCCGCCCATGAGCCGCGGGTCAGCCGCCGACGTTGACACCCATATACCGGAATGTTCCCGCATCAGCATGACGCCGTCGCTGGAGATGTCAAGGCTGACCAGTTTGATGTCCTCCCGCCCCGCTTCCATCAGGGCGTCCACGCAGCCCTTGGCAAACTCATCGTAAGAAGCCCAGATTCCGTCTACGCTTCCCGGCGGGAATTCAGGTAGTATACCGGTCAGCGCCTTCCGGATTCCGCCCCGTGCATCGGCAAAGTCCTGGGGCCGTACCAGGGCGAGTTCCTCTATCTCTCCCGCCCGGACAAATTCATCGTAGACCGTCTGACGGCGATCCAGCGGGGGGATGCCCGGCCCGGCCCACGCCCGAATCACCCGTACCGGACGGAGCCCGTCAAAACGCGAGCGTAACGCCTCCAGCGAACTGCGGGCCATTTCCTCATCGTTCTGCGCGGTACTGACGACTCCCGGCAGGGGGGTTCCTTCGTGATGAGCGGGAAGCGCGTTGAAGGTTACGACTTTAAGCCCCCGGTCGGATACGGGTTTGAGGGCGGCGCCGGTAAATCCCGCATCTCCATAGGAGAGGATGACCCCGTCATAATCCGCCCCGGCGATCCGGGCAATGAGTTCCCCGCAGCGTTTGTTATCGCCGCCTGTGGTGAAGGTATCCACGATAAACCCGAATGAGCGGCCTTCCGCCGCAGCGCCTTCAAGGAACTGCCGGGAATGATCCGTTACCGTCAGATTACGGATAACCGCTACCTTTACCTGGCCGTCCGCCATCTGGTCGGGCATAAAGCGCGCCAAAAGTTCCCGCTTCGAAGGCTCTTTCCCGGAAGTATCGAATTTGTCCCCGCAGGAAACGGCGAGGACGAGCGCGGCAAGCGCGCCCGCAAAAATGCGCCTCATGCTTCCGCTATTTTACCATTGGAAACGGCGCTTTTCCAGCGGGGGTCTCCCGATCCTACCGCTACCGTAAAGGAGGGGATATGTTTAATCTTGAGAGCGATGAAGATAAAGATATGCGGCCTTTTCCGCGATGAAGATATTGATTATGTCAACGAGGCTCGTCCAGATTACATCGGTTTTGTATTCGCCCCGAGCCGCCGCCAAGTCTCCCCGGAAAAGGCGGCGCGGCTCCGGGCGCGGCTCCAGGAGGGGATTATTCCCGTGGGGGTCTTCGTCCGCGCGCCGGCGGAGGAAATCGCCGCGCTCTACCGGGCCGGGGTGATACACATCGCTCAACTTCACGGCGAAGAGGATCCCGCCTACATCGCCGGTTTGAAAGCGCGCTGCGGCATACCGGTAATACAGGTTATTAAGAGCGGACCGGGCGCGCCCGAAAAAAGCCTTGCCATGGAGCAAGCGGACTACGTGTTGTTTGACGGCGCCGTGGGCGGTTCGGGCAAGCCCTTTGACTGGAACTTACTGAAAAAGTCCCCCTCTTGTCTCAAGAAACCCTGGTTCCTGGCAGGGGGAATCGATCTTGAGACGATTGATAAGGCGCTCGAACTGCGCCCCTACGGCGTGGACATATCCAGCGGCGCGGAGCGCGGCGGCGTGAAGGATCGGGATAAAATTATCCGGCTCGTAAAAAAAATCAAGAACGCTCCCCGCATACCGGTCCAGCCGGCATGTGAGGAACCCTGGAATTAGTTAGTGTCTGTCCACAAAGTCGGTTACTTTGTGGACAGACCTTGCATTTTCTCGTCTAAAGACTACGAAAATGCTCTTTTAAGGTAGTCTGTCTATAATGTGTCTACATTATAG
>JAIRPG010000126.1 GCA_031257105.1 Treponema sp. | reverse complement strand
ACAGCGGGATATATCTAAAGACAATAAGCCATGCAACAAAGGGAACCGACAGGAGCAGCAGATACCGCTGGTCTATCAGGCGCTTCAGCAATGCTTTTTTTCGCGTCATACTTCCCCCTTCCGTTACCGGCCCATAGCCCGGCGCACCGCAGCGGCCCGTTTAGCGGCCTCGGCGGTATCCCAGGCGATACACTCATCGTAGCCCAAACCCTTGGCCTGAGAAACCATATCCGCCACGGCGCGGTCGAATTCGGCGTCGTTTTTGGCGTAGATGGCCCGCCAGGAGCCGTCTTTGATCGCCGTGGAAACCTGGGTGTAGCGCTGTTCCAGTTCCATGGTCCGGCCCACATCCTTCACAAAACCGGAAGCCACCACCACCGTCCGGTGGCCGTTGTTTATCAGGTACTCATCTTCGGAGAGGGCGCCCATGGCGTCCTGCCACTTTTTCTTGGCCGGGCTTGGATCCCGGGCCAGTTCGGAAGACCAGAAGACGCTGTTGTATCGTTCTCCGCTCACCGGGTTGATCTCATCGGCGGTAAAGGTGGTGTTGTTGATCTTGTTCAGGCCGTCCGACCAGATGCCGCCGCCGGCTTCGGCAGGTACCGGCGCGTTGGGATTGCTCTGAACTTCCAGGCCGAATTCGGTGAAGTAGGGTTTGCTGCCGGCATCATAATCCCAGGCGAGTCCCTGGGGGCCGTAGGTGGAGACCATGATACCCTCGGGGGTGCAGAGCCAGTTGATAAGCTCCATGATCCGCTCGGGGTATTTGGCCTTTGCCCCTATGGTCCAGATCCGCTCCCCGCCGTAGACCGGGGAACCGTACACAATGTTCTTCTGATCTTTGGCGGCCACAGCAAACATACCCTTGCCCTGGGCCGTCCGTTCCTGGGTGTTGTAATTCGTGGGCCCCAGCCAGGAGAACATGCTCCAGTACACCCGGCCGTCAGCATACTTGGTACTTACATCGCTAAAGGTCTGGGTGGCCGAATCGGGATCGAGGATACCCATCTGGAACGCTTTGTTGAAGAACTTGAGTCCTTGCAGGTAATAACCGCCTTCTGTAAGAACCGGCTGAAAGGTATTGTCCGCGGCGTTGTAGAGCCCCAGGCCGAATTCGTCGTAACCGTAGTAAGCCCCGATGCACTTGACGCTCATCACCATGGCGCCGTCCCAGTCCGGGAACAGGGAGAAGGCGTAGGCGGGAAGCCCCGAATCCCCCATCGGGGCGTAATCCACCATCTTTTTGAGCGTAAGCAGGTAGTCCTCTATGCCGGAAATTTCCGGGGAGCCGATGGCCTGGTAAATATCAAAGCGGATATCCGGATGGTAGAAGTAGGATTCGACAACCGAAGTATTGGTGGCCGCATTGTGCCCAAAGCCGTAGAGGGCCGTTCCGCCGCCGAAGGTGTCCTGGTTGAATTGCAGGGCCTGGGGCATACCTTTTTTGATGTCCGGGCCGTGCGCGCCGATAAGGTCGTTTTTGTTCCAGTCCAGAAGCATCCCCGCGGCAATGGCGTTGGTAAATTCCTCGCCGTTGTTGCCGAACACGACCAGATCCCCCAAATTGCCCGAGGACATACGGGTAGCGTAGACCCCTTCCCCGGATGGGATGATATTCAGCTCCAGGTTGAACTTGTCCTTGACGACCTTGCCGAACCAGCCCACCTGCTGTCCGGCGTAGTTGGCAAGCTGGCTGTACACATCGACGCGGTACAGGGCCTTGCCGCCCTCAGCCTTTCCGCCGCCGCAAGCCGAAACCATCAGCGCCGCCCCCAGGGCCGCGCCAATTCGTTTTAACAAGATGGATTTTTTCACGTTTTTCTCCTTTATATTATACCGCCATAGACGGCGGCAGTTTTTACCGTTTTTGGGCCGCTATCCCTTGACCGCCCCGATCATAATCCCCTTCACAAAGAACCGCTGCAAAAAGGGGTATACCAGCAGTATCGGGAACACCACCACCATGGAAACCGTCATCTGGATGGTTCGCGGCGTCAATGCCTGGGACGCCGTTATCATCCCTCCCCCGGCGCCGGAGCGCATGATCGATGCCAGATGGTTTGCCTCGTTGAGGTAGCGGTACAGGACGAACTGGAGGGTAAAGTACCGTTCATCGGTCATCAAAAACAGGGTATCGGTAAAGGAATTCCAGTTCCCCACGGCGGAAAATATGGCGATAGTCGCCAGGATGGGCGTGGTGAGGGGCCAGATGATGCTGATAAAGACGCGGAAGGGGCCGGCCCCGTCCAGCGCCGCGGATTCTTCCAGCGAAGGAGGAATGGACTCAATGTAGGTCTTTACCAGGATGATGAAGAAAGGCGCCACAATGCCGGGGAGCAGGTATGCCAGGAAGTTATTGAGCAGCCGCAAGAGTACCATATTCATGTACCAGGGAACCAGCCCCGCGCTAAAGTACATGGTAATGATAATGTAGCGATACCAGAACCTGCGGCCCCACATTTCTTTTTTGGTGACCAGGTAGCCCACAAAGGCCGAGGCAGCTACCGTGGCGGCGCTGCCGATGACCGTCCGGGCAACGGACACCAAAGCCGCGCGCCCCAGACCCCGGAGCTTGAATACCTGGAGGTAGTTGTTAAGGTGTATGCCCCGGGGGATAAAGGTGATGAGCCCCCGCTTGGTCAGATCGTTATCGCTGATGGTGTTAATAAAAAGATAGTAGAAGGGCAGGATGCAGATGAGCATAAAAAGAGTAAAGAATGTGTAATTGAGGATGTTAAAAACAAGATCCCCTGTTTGGGCGCGGTTCCATTGTTTTGCCGGTTTTTTCATCATATCCTCCTAAAAAATACGCTCGCCCCGCAGGATCTTGGACAGACGGTTCGCCGCAAAGAGCAGGGTCAGGCTGATTACCGATTTCAGCATACTGACGGCGGTGGCAAAGGGAATGCCCGAAGTAGTACTGCGGCCAAAGCCCAGGTTGTACACGTATAGGTCAAGCACCTCAATCGTGTCTTTATTCATGGCGTTTCTGAACACGTAGTACTGATCCATGCCGTTGTTGACAAGGTTGGCAATAGACAGCATAAGGAGGACAAAGTAGGTGGGCAGCAGCCCCGGCACGGTGATGTGCCATATCTGCCGGAACCTACCCGCCCCGTCAACCCGGGCGGCCTCGTAAAGTTCCTGATCGATACCGGCGATAGCCGCCAGGTACATGATCGACCCCCAGCCCAGGCCCTTCCACATTCCCCAGAGGGTCATCTTGAACCAGATATGATCCGTGTCAAGCAGGAAGTTGATCCCCTGGTTTATGAGGCCCAGATCCATGAGGATCCGGTTTACCAGGCCTGCGTCCACAGAAAAGAGGACAAAGGCAAAAGAGTAGACCATGACCCAACTGATGAAGTTGGGGATGGTGGTAAGGGTCTGAACCAGCTTTTTGTACTGGACACCCCGAAGTTCCGTGAGGAGGATAGCAAAGGCGATAGGCAGCCAGGAGACGGCGATTCCCAGACCGCTGATAGCCAGAGTGTTACGCATAACCCGGAGCACCTCGGACTGCCGGGCCGGAGAATCGACAATAGACTTAAACCAATCAAGACCCACGAAATCGGCCATTCGCAAGGGCATCCCGGGCCGGTAGTTAAAGAAGGCAAAGCGCCATCCAAAAAGAGGCAGATAAGCAAAAAGCGTTATCAGCACGATGAAGGGAAACAACATCAGGAACAACCGGTACTTGAGCGGTATCTGCCGGTTTTTTTCGTTCATTGGCGCCTCCTGAAAGCAGTCGAATCAATTTGTCGAAACGATTCTATCAGTAGGATACCCCCGCTTTTACCACCTGTCAACAAATTTTTTCGGTTCCGGCGGAGGTTCCGGCGGCGCTCCAGAACGGCTTACCTTTTCGCCCGCAGTTTCCGGAGTTCCCGAATGATCATCCATGATGTGAGGATCAGGGAAAAACCGTCCGCCACGGGAGCGGAGAAAACGACCCCCGGCAGCCCCCAAAACCAGCCGAAAAGAAGCATACAGGGGATAAGGACAATACATTGCCTGAGCATGGATAGGATAATAGACATTTTGGGCCGGCCTGTTACCACAAAGACATTAGCGGAAATAATTTGAAAGCCGTTCAGAGGCAGCAGGATCATCACCACTCGCATAGCCCAGGGGGTAAAAGAGAGGAGCGGGCCGCTGCCTTCCGGGGCGAACACCCGTACCAGCATCTCCGGGAGGAGTTCTACCACGATGAAACCCGCCGTACAGATTGCCGTTGCGGCTCCCGCAGCCCCCAGGTAGGTCTTGATAACCCGGTCAAACTTTTTTGCGCCGTAGTTATAGCCGAGGATTGGCTGGGCGCCCTGGTTAATGCCGAAAACCGGCATGAGGATCAGCATGGAAATAGACCCCACTATGTTCATCCCCGATAGGGCTATATCTCCCCCATTCGCCACGCCGAGGGCAGCCGCGCCATACCAGCCCATGCTCATGTTGTAGAGGAGCTGTACGCCGGACATGATGAACTGGAGGAAAAACTGAGCCGAACCAAAGGCCATTATCTGGAAGATAACCGGAAGCGAGCATTGAAAGGCTCGAAACCGGAGCCTCACCACCGTCCGTTTGCTAAAGCTAAAGGCGAGTATCCAGAGCGCGGAGGCCAATTGGGAGATAATAGTCGCCCAGGCGGCTCCTTCAACCCCCCACCCAAACCCAAAGATAAAGATAGGATCCAGGATAAGATTCATTCCCGCGCCGATAAACATGCTGATCATCGTAACGGTGGGGAACCCTTGCGCCCTGGTACAATGAGAAAAACCGAACCCCAGCACAAAGAACACCTGGCCGTAGAGGATGATCCGGTAATAGCTCCGGGCATACTCCAACGCCCGGCTGCCCTCCTGCGCCCCCAGCAGGGAGAGGATCGGATCCAGAAAGACCAGTTCTACCGCCATAAGGATGATCCCTATTATGGTGAGGATCCAGAAGCAGTGATTCAGAGCGGTTTCCGCTTCCGCCCGGCGGCCCTGTCCAAGGCGCATGGAGATCATATTGGCCGCCCCAATGCCGAAAAGCATGGCAAAAGCCATGGAAATAGTCATCAAAGGGAGAACCAGGGACAGCCCTCCTAACGCGACTTCGTTTACTCCCCGGCCAACGAAGATCCGGTCTACTACATTGTACAGGGCATTAACCAACATTCCCGCGATGGCGGGAATAGAAAAACGCAGTAATAACCGGCTTACCGGTTCCGTACCGAGCCGGGACGCCGCGTCCTGGGATGTTGCATCCTGGGATGCCGCGTCCTGGGACGCCGCGTCCTGGGACGTTGCGTCCAGAGACGTTGCGTCCAGAGACGTTGCGTCTCGAGACGTTGCTGCTTGCTGTTCAGACAAAATAACCTTCCTTTTCTTAAAAAACCCGCTGATTGCGGACGTTAGCGTGTTGGGCGTGGCGCCGTGGCGGCCTGGCAAGGCGGTTTTTAGCGGTTACTGTTGCAATCGAACCGGCAAAACCGGTTCGCCTCAGTTTTACAACAGCCTCTTTTTTTCTGCCAATTTTATCCGGTATTCAGCCCGCCTGAGAGCCGCCAGGATAGTATCGGTTTCAAATTTAAACATACTTGATTTAAGGTTCTCTTCCGCCCGCTTTTTATCGGCTGCGGCCCGGTCGTAGTCAATCTCGTCCGGCCATTCGGCGGCGTCAACGATCAGTACCACCCGGTGATTCTTCACTTCCAGGATCCCTTCGGTGACAAAAGCTTCCAGGGTCTTGCCCTCTTTATCTCGAACTTTTAAGAATCCCGCTTTAACCGGCGCGGTAAAGGGGGAATGGTTAGCGTACACTCCGATTTCACCATCACTCAGCGTAAGAAAGACAGCCTCAACGGAGCCGGAAAAGAAGAGGCGGTAGGGGGTGTAAACCTCAAAGGTAAAGAGAACCGGCATAGACCCGCCCTAAGCCTTTCCCGCTTTTTCAAGCGCGTCCTCAATGCCGCCCGTCATAAAGAACGCCTGCTCGGGGATTGCATCACACTCGCCGTCCAGGATCATCTTAAAGCCCCGGACGGTTTCCTTTACCGGCACATACCGGCCCGGAATACCGGTGTAGCGCTCCGCTACAAAGAACGGCTGGCTAAAGAAACGCTGTATTTTCCGGGCGCGGGCAACCACCAGCTTGTCATCTGCGGAAAGTTCGTCCATCCCCAAGATGGCGATAATATCCTGGAGTTCCTTGTACCGTTGAAGGGTCTGCTGCGCCCGCAGCGCGGTGTGGTAATGCTCCTCCCCTACAACCGCCGGATCGAGAATTCGAGAACTGGAACCCAGGGGATCCACCGAGGGGTAGATTCCCAACTCGACGATTTTTCGGGAAAGAACCGTTGTGGCGTCGAGGTGGGCAAAGGTAGTAGCCGGCGCGGGGTCGGTAAGGTCGTCAGCCGGCACGTACACCGCCTGAACGCTGGTAATGGAACCCTTGGAAGTACTGGCAATCCGTTCCTGGAGACTCCCCATCTCGTTAGCCAACGTCGGCTGATACCCTACCGCGCTCGGAATACGCCCCAAAAGCGCGGAAACTTCCGCGCCGGCCTGGATGAACCGGAAGATATTATCGATAAAGAGAAGCACATCCTGCCCCCCCTCCCGGAAATGTTCCGCCATGGTAAGACCAGCCAGCGCTACCCGCATACGCGCGCCGGGAGGCTCGTTCATCTGACCGAATACAAGGGCGGTCTTCGCCGCAACGCCGGATTCGTTCATCTCCTTCCAGAGATCGGCCCCTTCGCGGGATCGTTCCCCCACGCCGGAAAATACCGAATACCCGGCGTGCTCGGTGGCAATGTTGCGGATAAGCTCCATAATAACCACGGTTTTGCCTACTCCCGCGCCGCCGAAAAGCCCTATCTTCCCCCCTTTGGCATAGGGAGCTATGAGATCTATCACCTTGATGCCCGTCTCGAAGACCTCCGTGGCGGGCCGCAGTTCCTCAAAACGGGGCGCTTCCCGGTGGATAGAAGCCATTGCTTCCTCGCCGCCTGTCCAGGGCTGTTCATCAATGGGCTTGCCAATAACATTGAACATCCGGCCCAGTACGGCTTCTCCCACCGGTACCCTGATGGGATAGCCTGTATCGATAACTTCAAGGCCCCGGGAGAGCCCTTCGGTGGCCTCCATAGCCACGCACCGCACCCGGTTATCCCCGGTATGCTGCAACACTTCCAGTATCACTCCCCGCCCGCCGCTTGAAACCTTGAGCGCGTTGAGTATCGCCGGAACCTGGCCGTCTTCAAAACGGACATCAACCACGGGGCCGACAATTTGCGTAATAGTACCAATACCAGACATCCCCTACTCCTCTTTGACTAGTCTCTCACGGCGGCGGAACCGGAAATGATCTCCGTCACTTCTTGGGTTATCCCCGCCTGCCGCGCCCGGTTATAACTCATTTGCAGCGCGGCCAGCATATCTTCGGCGCTCTTACTCGCCTCGTCCATGGCGGTCATTCGGGCGCTCTGCTCGCTTACATACGCTTCCACCAGGGAACCATAGATGATTCCCTTGATATACAGCGGCGCCAAGGCGTCAAAAACCTCCTCTTCCGAGGGGAGAAATTCAAACTGAAGCTCCGTCCGTTTTTGGGATAACTCCTCCTGTATCTGTTTTGCGTCCAGAGGGAAAAGCTGCCGTTGGGAGGGTAAAAGTTTGATAGAACTGTACATGTGGGTATAGACGATATGCGCCTCGCTAAACATTCCCCATAAATACTGGGAGATGACGTAATCGGAGATCTCTTTGGCATCGTCCACCGTTGGTATCTGTGAATGAAAAGAAAAGTTTTCCAGGATCTGATATGCGGTATGCGAAAAATAGCGGTACCCGATGGAGCCTATCAGGATGAGGACGGGATTCTTTACCTTGCCGCAGAGGGTATTAACCTGGCGAAAAATATTGGCGTTGTACCCTCCTGCCAGCCCTTTATCGGTGGTAACTACCAATATAGCCGCGTGAGATCCTACCCGCTGTTTGGGCGGAACAAAGAATTTGCTGTTTACCTGTTGAACCCCGGAAAGAATATCGAACATAGACTTTTGAATCCGGGTAAAGTAAGGCTCCGTATCTTCTAAAAGACGCCTGCCCTTCCGCAATTTCGCCGTGGAGATAAGATTCATTGCCTTGGTAACTTGAAGCGTTTGACGAATAGCCCGCATCCGAAGCCGTACATCCCGTAAATTTGACATATCAGCCTCTATCGCAGCGATTGCTTATAATTTTCAACTGCTTTTTCAAGTTCCGACTCATCTTCCGCGGTAACGACGCCCGTTTTGGCAATAGAATCCAGCGTTTTCCTCCCGTGTACGCCGAAGTATTCCAGAAATCCCTTGATAAAAGAGCCGGCCTTTGCGGTTTCAACGCCCATTAAGTGGCCGTTTACCGCGATAAAGAGAGCAGCCGCCTGTTCCTCCATAGCCAAAGGCGAGAACTGAGGCTGTTTGAGCGCCTCCATGAGCCGCTCTCCCTGGGCAAGCTTATCTTGCGTAGCTTTATCCAGGTCGCTGCCGAATTGGGCAAACGCGGCCATTTCCCGGTACTGGGCCAGATCCAGCCGGAGCCGCCCCGAAATCTTGCGGATAGCCTTGGTCTGGGCGGCGCCTCCCACGCGGCTCACCGAAAGCCCCACATCAACGGCGGGGCGGAACCCGGAATTGAAAAGCTCAGAGTCCAGGAAGATCTGCCCGTCGGTAATAGAGATAACATTGGTAGGAATATAAGAAGAAATATCTCCCGCCTGGGTTTCCACGATAGGCAGGGCGGTAATAGAACCGCCTCCCTTTGCGTCCGACAACTTGGCGGCCCGTTCCAGGAGCCGGGAATGAAGGTAGAATACATCCCCCGGAAACGCTTCCCGTCCGGGTGGGCGGCGAAGCAGCAGGCTGATAGTCCGGTAGGCGACGGCGTGTTTGGAAAGATCATCGTACACCACCAGGACATCCTTACCCCGGCGCATAAAGTGTTCCGCCATAGCCACCGCCGAATAGGGCGCAAGGTACTGAAGCGCCGCCGAATCGGATGCGGAAGCCAGCACGACAAAGCTATAGTCCAAAGCGCCGGCCTTTTCCAAGTTTTTAAGAAGCGCCGCCACAGAGGAAGATTTTTGACCGATGGCGCAGTATATGCAGTACACATCCTTGCCTTTCTGGTTAATGATGGCGTCTATTGCCAGCGCGGTCTTGCCGGTCTGTCGATCCCCGATGATCAGCTCACGCTGGCCCCTCCCAATAGGAATCATGGCGTCTACTGAGAGGATGCCCGTTTGCAAGGGGGTATCCACCGGCCCGCGATCGATGACCGGCGCAGCCGGTGATTCCACCGGGAGCCACTCCTCGGCGGATAGCGGCCCCTTGCCGTCCACAGCCAGCCCCAGGGGATTCACCACCCGCCCCAGCAGGGACAGACCCGAAGGCACCGATACCACCTTGCCGGTACCCCGGACTTCTTCCCCATCCTTTACCAGGGATTCCCCCGAAAGGAGTACGCATCCTACCCCTCCCTCTTCTAAGTTAAGGACGATGCCCTCCGCTCCGGAAGAGAATTCCACCAGTTCGCCGTAAATAGCCTTATCCAGGCCGTAAACGGTCGCCACCGAATCCCCCCCCTGAACCACGAATCCGGTAGAACCCGAGGAAGCTTTATAATCCCAGTGTTCAATTTGTTCCTGTAAAACCTTGGTCAAATCCTCAAAATTAACCATCTATAATCCTCCCTCCATGGGCGCTTTCTCCCAGAGCGGCCGCTAATTTTACCAGTTGGCTCCGCAGGCTCGCGTCAAAACAATCGCTTCCTATGCGGAGCCTACAGCCTCCCAGAAGTTCTGGAACCAGCCGGACGTGGAGTTTCACCTCCGCCGCGCCGGTACGGGTCTTTATCCGTTCCTTGAGAGCTTCCTGGTAATCTTCTTCAAGGGGCCGCGCCGATTCAACCAAGGCGGCTACCACGCCGTTTTTGCGATCCAGCGCCGCTTCAATCGCCCGGATTACTTCTTCCAGATGGCGAAGGCCGTCTTTCCGTATCAGCAGGATCAAAAAACGGAGGGCTATTTCTCCAGGGCCGTCCATACCGGCGGTCTCCGCAGTTGCCCGGCGGATCAGCGATTCAAACCGCTTCGACGCGGAAAACCCAAAAATCGCGCCGGGAATTTTCCGCGCCTGACGCGCCGCTCCTTTGAAAAAAACAAACGCCGCCTCGGCGTCATCCCCCGCGGCGCCGGTAAAGGCGGCGGCCCATCGCCCGGCGGTAAACATCAGTTTTTCCCTAGTTCTTCGAGCAAGAGACCGGCGAAACGGAGGTTGTCTTCCTGGTTCATCTCCCGCGTCAGGAGCCGTCCGGCGGCGGCCACTACCAGCGCCGCTGCTTCGGCCTTGAACACGGCTCGGGCGGCCCGGCGTTCAGTATCGAGCTGGTCGCGGCTATTGGCAACCAAAAGCGCCGCAGTCTCCCGGCCTTCCGCAATAATACGCGCCGCCTGCTCTTCCGCCGTTTTCCTGGCGGCTTTGATAAGGGCCTCCGCTTCTTCACCGGCGCTTCGGAGCTTTTCCTCGTACTGTTCCAGCAGCGCCTTGGCCTGAATCTTGTCTTTTTCCGCTTGTTCTATATCACTCCGGATCATCGCGGCCCGGTTTTCAATAAATTTGGTCACCGGCTTAAACAGTATGGCCCGGAGTATGAAGAAAAGAATGGCTATATTGATCAGCGTGATAACAAACGTAACGGAAAAATCAAGCATGATCCCCTCTCTAAACCTCTAACTCAGCCGGGTAATCAAAAGGATAGCGATAACCAGCCCATAGATAGCCGTTGATTCCGCGAGGGCAACGCCGACAAAAAACATCGGGGTAAGCTTCCCGCTTGCCTCAGGCTGCCGGGACAGGGCCTGCATAAACCCTGACGTCGCGATTCCAATGCCTATTCCCGCCCCAATACCTGTCATCACCGCGATACCCGCGCCAAGGGCGATGAGAAACTTCAAATCCATCATATCCTCCTATTCGGTATGAACCTTTACCGCCTCTGAAATATAGAGGCTGGTTAAAAATACAAATATTCCCGCCTGAACCAGGCCGTCAAAAAAATCAAAGTACAGGGCCATTATCATGGGAACCCCCAGAGGAATAAGCCCTTCTATGAGGTGCATGAGCACATAACCGCCCAATATGTTTCCAAATAGCCGGAGCGCCAGGGAAATAAGCCTGGTTCCGTATTCCATAATATTGAAGGGGAGCATCATCGGAAGGGGGCGCAGGAAATTCTTGAGCCAGCCCTTGAGCCCCCGCGCTTTTAAACCGCAGATAACGACCAATACGATGGAAAGCGCGGCGAGGGAGGCGGTAACGTTGATGTCCCTGGTGGGGGGCCTTATGGGGAACGGGGGAGTAAACGCCCTTCCAAACGCATGAATCTCGATAGGGCTTATCACCCCCATCAGATTGGCCGTCAACAGAAAGAGGAAAAGCGTCCCGATGTACGGCCCCAAGCGCTTCGCCAGAGAACCAAACTGCGCTTGCGCGAAGTTGTTAAGAAGTTCCACCGCGGTTTCCAGGATCGCCTGCGCGCCCCGGGGGATCCGCTTCAGATTCCTGGTGAGCAGAAGGGAACCGATGATAAGTATCGCCATCGCCATCCACGAGACAATAACCGTCTCGGTAATCGGCAATTTATACCCCCACAGATCAAGCGTGAAAACAACGTGAATATCCAGGGCTTCCATTGATTCCCGCTCTACTCTTTCTTAAAGAAGAAGTCGTCTTTAAAATACTTCTTTAACAGCGCTTCCGAAACTTTGTCGCTGCTGCTCATGGTGGTATAGGTAGCTTCGAGGAAACCTTTGGTTAAGTAAAAGCATCCTAATAGGTAGAATTCGGTGATCTTGGACATCGCCCCCATTGCCTGGTACATCCTGATGCTATTATCCAGGACAAAATCGTTCATCAAATATTCGATCACTACCTGTTGGCTCAGGTTGATCGCGTAAATCGTCTCGGAGATAGAAAAGCCTTCCCGCATCCGGGTCTTTCCCATATTAACAAAAAAATTACCCACCAGAGAACGATCCATCCCTCGATCCAGCGTACGGGATAAGAGCGGGTAAACGGGAGTGAACGCATCCATCAACGCGGCATCGTCCATATTGTTGTAATGCTTGAGATGGGCGGCCTTCCGAATCTTATCTTTCCATTTTACCGCGAAATCCTGCGCCCGCAAACTCAAGGTATCAATAAGCACCCGGTCTATCATGGTTATAACTATGATATGAATGTGCCGGTAAATCAATAGATTTGTCCGGAAACTTGAAAATGCTCCTATTGAAAAAAAAGAAGCGCGGGTAGATAGTATACAAAAGGAGCGAAACGTAAACTTTGAACCAAACGATGTCGTATGTACTGGTAACTCCCTATACCGTGGCAAAAAGCCGTACCGGTGGAGTGCTTTCCCGGCTGCTTGCCCGGGTGGATCTGCAATTGGTAGGCGCCCAGATGCTCGCCGCAGACGCGGAATTTGCCGCGGAGTACGCGGAATCGCTGCGGCGGCAGAATGCCCCGAACAGCGTCACGCTTCTGGCTAACTACGTTGAACAGAATGTGGCGCCTTCGGGAGGAAGGCGGCACCGTTCACTGCTGCTCCTTTTTCAGGGAGAAAATCCCTGCGAAAAACTGGTGGAAACGTGCGGTCATCTGTACACGGAACACTATATGACAAAGGATATTGACACGATTTCGGGGGAATCTATCCGCGATACCTATGCGGATCTGATCACCTCGCCCCTCGATCCTTCGGTTGTCACCTATTTTGAGCCGGCGGTTATTACGCCCCGGAATCAGAAACACGCCGATGAGGATCTCGCCCTGTTCTCCGCGTACTTAAAAGGTAAAGAAAATATTGTCAGAAATATGCAGTATCCGGAGCCTTCGTTGATCGAAAATACCCTGGTGATCATCAAACCCGATAACTGGACGCAGCCTTCATCAAAACCGGGAACCATTATCGACATCTTTTCCCGTACAGGGCTGCGGATCGTGGGTATCAAGGTACACCGCTTCTCCCTAAAAGAAGCGCTGGAATTCTACGGCCCTGTTGAAGGCGCGCTGCGGGAAAAGCTGGCGCCGATTTATGGAAGAAAGGCCCGCGAAATTCTGGAACGAGAGTTGGGCGTTACGCTCAACAAAACGATAGAAGAATCGCTGATTGAGCAGGTAGGCGCCGCCTATGCACAGGATCAGTTCCGGCGGATCGTCAAATATATGTCCGGCTTCCGGCCCGAAGATTGTTCCCCTCAGGATATGGACAAATCCGGCGGCGTAATGTGCCTTATCCTCTACTACGAAGGGGAAAACGCCGTGAAGAAGATCCGGGATGTGTTGGGCCCCACGGATCCCCTCAAGGCCCCCAGCGGGACGGTGCGCCGGGAATTCGGCATCAATGTCATGGAAAACACCGCCCACGCTTCGGACTCACGGGAAAGCGTGGAACGGGAACAGGCCATAGTCCGGATCAACGAAAATCAGCTCCGTAATATTATTGAAGAATATCTGGCGCGGTAAGCCCGGTTGGTCTCGGAACAGCTCTATTTTACCGACAGCAGCTCTACTTTAAAGATCAGTACCGCATAGGGCATAATGACGCCGCTCACTCCTTGTTCCCCATAGGCGAGGCGGGAAGGAATGAAGAAACGGTAGACGCCGCCCTGGTTCATCAGTTGAATGCCTTCTATCCAGCCGGGAATCATGTCTTCCAAGGTAAAGCTGGCCGGGCCCCCTCGTTCATACGAACTATCAAATACGGTTCCATCGGTAAGGGCGCCTTCGTAATGAACCTCTACGGTAGAGGAGGCGCTCGGCTTCGGGCCGGTTCCTTCGGTCAATACCTCGTATTGGAGGCCGCTGTCCGTTTCTGTGACGCCGTTCTTTTGTTTATTTTCCGCCAGAAAATCCGCTTCTTTCTGTTTGAGCGCCGCTATATAGGCTTCGTTGATCTTTTGCACGGCTTCATCGAGGGTAAACTTCGTTTCTTTACCTTCCAGCACATCGCTAAATCCCTTCACAAACGCATCGTAATCAAACCGCAGGCCGGCGTCCTGGAGATCGTGGCCCAAGGCAACGCCAAAGGCGTAGCTGGTATCCGGATCGCTCGTCCCGGAAGACGCTCCCGTCGTTTGCGGCGCTCCCGCGGTTTTCTCCGATTTTGCACCGGCGTTACAGGCTAACAACACGGTAGTTGCCAGGATGATGGCTAAAAAAGCTTTCTTGATCATAGTTTATTCCGTTTTCTATAAGATTCCAGGATATACAGCCCGGGTTGACCTTTACCATACCCGTAAACAGGAAAACTAACAAGCGAGGCTGTTGCAATCGCAGCGGTAAAACCGGTTCGCCCGAAGTTGTGCAACAACCGCAAGCGTATACTCAGCTTGCGGTCTTGATACCGGATACTCTATGATACCGGCGGGAAATAACGATGAAAAAACAGAAAAACATGATCTTTAAATGTTCCTCCTGCGGACACGAAGAACCGAAATGGCTGGGCCGCTGCCCCGAATGTGGCGAATGGAACACCCTTATCGAAACCGCGGTTTCTCCCAGCGGAAAAAATCCCGCCTTCGGCGGACGAAACGGCGTAAGAACGCCGCCCCAATCCTTCCCCTTGGCGTCGGTGGAAAGCCGGGAAGGCAGCCGGATAGGGAGCGGCATCGCCGAACTTGACCGGGTTCTCGGTGGCGGTATCATGAAGCGTTCCGCCGTCCTTGTAGGGGGCGAGCCGGGTATTGGAAAGTCAACGCTGCTGCTCCAGACCGCCGCCGCAGCCCTCACCCAGGGAAGGATCCTCTACGTGTCTGGAGAAGAATCCGCCGGGCAGGTGCGGAGCCGGGCGGACCGGCTGGGCATAATGGAGAACGGCGCGGGCCGGATCGAAATATGCTGTACAGGCCGGCTGGAGGATATTCAAACGATCCTCGATGCGGTAAAACCGGTTATCGTTATTGTAGATTCCGCCCAGACCCTCCACACCGATGAAGCCGGCTTGGTTCCCGGTACCATAAACCAGATGAAATACTGTTCCTACGAGCTCATCTCCTGGGTCAAGGAGCATGACGCGGCGCTGTTCCTCACCGCCCATGTGACCAAGGACGGCCTCATCTCGGGGCCAAAGAGCCTGGAGCACATGGTGGATACGGTGCTGTACTTTGAGCAGAATGACCGATCGTCCGGCCTGGATACCGGCTGGGACTGCCGTTTCCTCCGGGCGGCAAAGAACCGCTTCGGCTCAGTGGACGAAACCGGGATCTTCACCATGGGAGAAAAGGGGCTTGCCATGGTAGCGGATCCGTCGCTGCTCTTCCTGGTAAACCGGGAAGGGGATCTGCCGCCGGGGGTAGCGACCGCCGCGGTATTGGAGGGGAGCCGAACCCTCTTGGTAGAGATTCAAGCCCTCACCGTTCCCGCCAAGGGCGCTATGAGCCGGGTGTTCTCCGACCGGATCGACTCGGCTCGGGTTTCCCGGATCGCGGCGACATTGGAAAAACACCTGAACCTGCGGCTCTCGGATCATGATCTCTACGTCAATGTCGCGGGGGGAATCCGTATCGCCGATGTCGGGGTGGATCTGGCCTTGGCGGCAAGCCTTTACTCCGCCCGGACAGGGCTTCCGCTGCCTGCCAAAACAGCCATTGCCGGAGAATTGTCCTTGGCGGGAGAACTGCGTCCGGTACGCCGTCTGGCGAGCAGGATAAAAACCGGCGCGGGACTCGGGTTTGACCGGTTTCTGGGCCCCCGGCGGGAAGTTTCCTCGGCGGCATCCACCGCCGTTGCGTCCACCGCCGTTGCGGACTCCACCGTTACGGATTCCCTCGATGCGCCGCGAGATCTGAAATCTGCAATCGGAGCCTTGTTTTCAGAATCCGTCCCGAAGTCTAAAAAGATCGAAATATTATCCAAGGATTTATAAAACAATAAAATACGCTTGACGTTACAGAAAAACTAGGATATTCTTTCAAAGAACAGGAAATTTTTTTGAAGGTTTTTCAATGCGGCGGTTCTCCAAGAGTACCGCAGGTTACCAAAAAATTAGTGATTCAGCCTTTCTCGTATGGTTTGTTATACGCTCCCCCTGTTATTAATATTCGCATCCCGTATCTTTCCCGGTTTCCAGCCGGGGAGGTTTGGAGTCGCCCATGTCTAATGGGCGTGAATAACCCGGACATTAGTCCACGCGTACCCGGACGCACTATATCAAAATCCGGGAGAAGGAATTTTCTCAATGGCCAAGAAACTGTACGTCGGCAATCTCTCTTACAACACAACTGAGGATGGGCTGCGAAATCTTTTCGCGGGTTTTGGCAATGTAGCTTCCGCCAAGATCATCTTCGATCGTGAAACCGGCAATTCTAAGGGGTTCGGATTTATCGAAATGAGCTCCGAAGAAGAGGCAAACGCCGCTATCGCGGGTACCAATGGGCGTGAATTTGACGGACGCCAACTGAGGGTAAACGAAGCGATGGATAAACCTCACCGCGATCGCGGCGCCGGGGGCGGCGGCTACAATAGCAGTTGGTAGCAATGCGTCTGTCCATACCGAAAAACACCTTATGGACAGACGCCGGCTCCCCTCAGTGCAGGGGGACTTTGAGGGGGCTTCTCATATTGAGAAGTCCCCTCTTTCATCGTAAGCTCCCTTTGGGGGGCCTAAAATTTCCGCCATAACCAGCGCCCGTTGAAGAGGCGAAAGCGCCGTCAAGGGAGAATCGGAAAAGCTTTCCGCAGGCTTAGAGGAGCCTGAGGGGGACGGCTTCCGCGTTCTATGCGCCGGCGATTCTGAGGAGCTCTTCGTGGGGAGGGCCGGGGTATCATCCATGACTAGAGAACAGCGGCCCCGGAACCGCCTTTAGACGCCCGGTTTCCCCCGCCTTGGGAAACGCCCCCGATAGAAGCCCGCATATCCGTATCGGCCTGGATATTTTTAAGTCGATAATAATCTATCACTCCCAGATGGCCGCTTCTGAAAGCCTCGGCAATGGCCAAGGGGATTTCGGCTTCCGCCAGCACCACCTTGGCCCGGTTTTCCTGCACCAGTGCAATCATCTCTTGTTCTTGAGCCTGAGCCACCGCTCGGCGTTTTTCCGCCTCCGCCTGGAAGCGCCGCTTATCCGCTTCAGCCTGGTCAGCCTGGAGTTTCGCCCCAACATTGGCCCCGACATCTATGTCCGCGATGTCAATGGAAAGAATCTCGAAAGCCGTACCCGCGTCTAAGCCCTTTCCCAATACCCGTTTGGAAATCTGATCCGGGTTCTCCAGCACCGACTTATAGCTTTCTGACGAGCCGATAGTCGTGACGATCCCCTCCCCTACCCGGGCGATGATCGTCTCTTCGGTGGCGCCGCCGACCAGCCGCTCGATATTGGCCCGCACCGTTACCCGCGCCTTGACTTGAAGCTGAATGCCATCCTTGGCCACCGCGTCAATAGTATGCTTTCCCTTGGCGGTATCGGGGCAGTCAATAACCTTCGGGTTTACGCTGGTTCTTACCGCCTCCAGTACGTCCCGGCCCGCCAGATCGATGGCGGCGGCCCGTTGAAATGGCAGCGGAATGTTGGCCTTGTTAGCCGCTACCAGCGCCTGGCTCACCTTCAATACGTCTCCCCGGGCAAGAAAGTGAGTCTCCAGCATATCGCTATCCACATCGATCCCCGCCTTGGAAAGCATGATCCGTGAATCCACGATGACGGCGGGGTTTACATGCCGCAGCCACATACCGATGAGCTTCCCCATGCCCACATAAGCGCCGGAAAGCAATGCCCGGAACCAGAGACCGAAGAACCGAAAGAAGAGCAGCAGAAAACCCAGCGCAAAAACACCGGCAACCACCGCCACGATAAGATAAACCATTTGTCACTCCTCTCTAAAGTTTCAGAACAACGCTCATAGAGCTTATACCAGCCGCACGATGACGGTATTTCCGCGAATTCTGGTCACTCGTACTCCCCTGCCGGCGTCCACAAACAACCCGTCCGCTTCCGCAGCGTACACCTCGCCATCGATTTCAACCCGTCCTGATGGCCGCAGCGTCGTATCCGCCACGCCGATCTTCCCAAGCAACGTTTGATAATTCGGTTCCTGCGTACTGCCGGATGATGTTTCACCGGAAGGCAATTCGCCGTTGACGGTTCCGGTGATCCGGGTTTTTAGGGTAAGGCCGTCAAAGATGCGTATTTTGGGCCCCAGGAGGGCGATAACCGCAATTCCTATAAGAGCGGCAATGATCCCGATACATACTACCATAGCGTTCCGTCCCAGAAGGTCCCACTCCCAATCGAAGCGGGGAATAATAAAATCCTGCATGGAAAAGATCAGTGAAAGCCCGATAAGGACAATGCCGGAGACGCCGGCAGCGCCGAAGCCGGGAAGCAGGAAAATCTCCACCGCCAGAAGACCTACTCCCAGAAAAAAAAGAACCGGTTCAAGGGAACCAACCTGGCCCAGCAACGCCTCTGAACCGAATACCGCAAGAAAGGCGATAAAAGCCACTACTCCGGGGATACCGAAACCGGGACTGTTGATCTCCAGGAAAATCATCACCAGGCCCAGGAGGATCAGAATCACCTGTACCGGAGCGGAAGTCAAAAAGGCAATGATCCCGTAGGCTATGCCGAATCCGCTCTCTCCGGCAATGGACGAAGCGCCAATGGCGGAAAAAGGAACGCTCTCGACATTCATTCCGGGAGATTTTTCCTGGGCGGCAAGATTCCCTGAAAGAAAAACCAAAACCGCGGCGGTATATAAGGCCGGAAATAAAAGCTTCATATTACAATTGTATATTATCTTTCCGCAAAATGGTAGGATTACCCCAATATGGAGGAGGCGGAAAACTATGGGCAAGACCATCGTGGTTATCGACGGTATGGGCGGCGGCGTGGGGGCGCAGCTCATCGCCAAACTCAAAGAACAGGCAGGACGCCCCGGCGACAGAGAGATCATCGCCTTGGGAACCAATTCCACCGCTACGGAGCGGATGCTCAAAGCCGGCGCTAACCGGGGGGCTACCGGAGAAAACGCCATCAAAGTATCGGTTTCCCGGGGAGACCTGATCCTTGGCCCCATCGGGATCGTGATCCCCAACAGCCTTATGGGAGAAATCACCGTGGAAATAGCCTTGGCGGTACTTTCAGCCCCCGGCGGCAAGATACTCCTCCCCCTCCAGCAGGATCATTTTTGCATCGCGGGTATTGAAACCATGCCGCTGGCAAAAGCGCTAGACCGGGCAGTGGAACTCGCGGAAGAGAACTTGCGAAATGAGCCGGGTTGTCTTATGGTAAAATTGCCTGATAGGAAATTACATGAAGCAGATTCTGGTTATCGATGAGTCACCGTTGTTCCGGGAATATCTCTGGAGAAAATTCTCTGAAAACGCGATAGATATTACGCTGTCAACGAATGGAAGGGATGGACTGGCTAAAATCAGGACGATGAAGCCGGATTTGATACTGCTGGACTACCATATCAGCGGTAAGGACTGCATAGAAGTGCTGCGGGAAAAGAAGGTCAATACCTCTATCGTGGATATTCCGGTAATTATCACCGCTTCGCGGATCGATCCGGAAGATCTCGTTGAGCTGGCCGCTTATAACGTCAGCAAAATATTCACCAAACCAATAAAAATAGACGCGCTCTTCGGCGCCATCTCGCAGCTTTTGGATATTACCTTCGACCTGGACGCTTCACCGGGGCAGGTGGATGTTCATATCAACGATAATATCATCTTTATCGAGATTTCCACCGGGCTCAACCAGGACAAGCTGGAACTGCTCCGCTTTAAAATCCTCGAACTGATGGATCTCTACCGGGTGCGATCCCCCAAAATTTTGGTGATGTTGAACAATACCAAGCTCGGAAAAGCCGACGGGACGAAACTTTCCGCGCTTTTCGAGATGGTGATGGAGATCGCCGTAGCGGGACCGCAGAATATCCGGGCGCTTACCGAAGATGCGTTTGTCAAAACGTACCTGAACGGTCATACGCGGTTTGGACGAATCGCGGTAGCGGAAAATATAACCGCCGCGGTGGAAGGGCTCCTTGGGGGCGACTCCGGGGAACGGCCCGAAAATTCGGCGGAACAAATTGGCAACCGGCTCTTGTCCGGGGAAAAGCAAATCGGCGTCGGCGAGACCGTACAACTCCAGTTTACCACCGACTGCGCCGAGCAGGAAACAAACCCGGAACGCCTGAAGGAAATCATAAAAGGGCTTAAAGTCGCCGTGGTAGATGATGACTTCGTTATCCAGGAACTGATCAAGAACGCCTTCCACACCCTTGGGGCAGATGTTTCGGCCTATTCAAACGGCGAGGAATACCTGGAAGCCTTAAAAGAAGAAACATTCAACCTGACCTTCCTGGATATTATGATGCCTAAGGTGGATGGGTTAGCCGTCCTGGAAGCCCTGCAAGAGAAGCGAATCCGTCAGCCGATGATCGTGCTATCCGCCCTGTCACACCGGGAAACGGTACTCCGGGCCTACAAGCTGGGGATAAAGAGCTATATGGTAAAGCCTTTAACTCCCGGCGCGATCTTTAAGAAAGTTATCGAGATTTTAAGGGCGAATTTTTAATTTTTTATGGAAAGAAGAGAAACATTCGATCTTGAACGCGGCCTGGAGCAGTGGCTGGAACCGTTCTTTAGAGAAGCCCACAAGAAGGGTCTGGAGACGGTACTGGACATTCCCCCCGAAGCCAGACTGATCGTTAAAGGCGATCCTGATGAATTCAGACGGATCCTCAACTACCTGGTACAGAACGCGGTGCGATTCACCCAAGAGGGAGAGATAACTATCGGCGTGCGCCGGCATGACCGGGAAGGCTGGGATACCCTCCTCGTAACCTCCCAGGAGGTTGTCTCCGGCGTACTTCAAGACAGCCGGAAACGGTGTTTTGTCATCCCCTTGGAACGCGCTTTTTGTATTCCCACCCCCGCCGCGCAAAAGCGGGATACCCGGATACTCCTGGTAGACGACCGGGCCGTCCCCCGGCGGGTGATCCGTTCCCGTCTGGAGGAACTCGGCTGGGAGGTGGAAACGGCGGATTCCGGCGGGGCAGCCTTGAAACTGCTGCAGGAGCGGGCCGATCAAAACCGTCCGTACCGGCTCTGTCTGGTGGACTTGATCATGCCGGTACTGGATGGATGGCGGTTGGGCGCCGAGATCAGCGGCGACCAGCGTACCGGCGGCATCCCCCTGGTGCTCATGGCGCCGCTGGGGCTCCTGGGAAAGAACGTCTCCCGTCTCGCTTGCTTTAAGGCATGTATCGGCAAGCCGGTAAAGCGGCGAGAACTTGAAGAAACACTCTCCGCCGTTCTGGGGGAACCGTCCGCAAGCCGGACGGCGCTGGACATCAGCGCGCTATGCGCCGCTTTTATGGACAATCACGAGATGATACAATCCGTCCTCTCCCGGTTTATCCAGCGGACGGAAGAACAGCTTGAGGAGTTCGGGGGCCTTGTGGAACGGAAAGAATGGGATGCGGCCCGGCTGGCGGCCCACACGATCAAGGGAAGCGCCCTGTCTCTCGGCGCGGAGGAACTGGGCCGCCGCGCCGCCTTGCTTGAACAGTCATTCAAAAATGCCGCTGCGGAGGATATACCGTCCGGTCTATTCCTGCTGCGGGAAGCTTTTACTGCTTTTAGAAAGGAGGCGGCCCCGCTTATCGAGGCGTCATAATATGCGTTATTCGTGTCTACATACCCACACAACCTTTTGCGACGGCAGCGATGCGGTTGAGACGATCTGCCGGGAAGCCTATAGAAAGGGCTTTGTTTCCATCGGTTTCAGTTCTCACGGGCCGCTTTTCCGGCGCACCGGGCTGCGTTCAGACTGGAATATGCCGGAAGACCGGCTTGGCGAATACATTCAGGAGGTGTCGTCCGCCCGCCGCCGGTGGGAGGGGAAACTCCAGGTCTTTCTGGGCTTGGAAGCGGACTACATAAGCGGGCTTATGGGGCCGGGGGATCCGGAAATCCAGAGCCTGGGGCTAGACTATATCATCGGCTCGGTGCATTACGTCACGCCGCCCCAGGGCGAACCGTTTGCAGTGGACGGCCCGGCGGAGGAGTTTGAACAGGATGTCCGGGAAAAGTTTAACGGAGACGGCGAAGCGGTTATGGAAGCCTACTGGGACGCGGTGGAGAATATGATCCACGCCGGGGGCTTCGATATACTCGGCCATGCGGATCTTATCAAGAAGAACAACTCAGGCGACCGCTGGTTTAAGCTCCAGGGGGAACGCTACCAGGAACGGCTCACCCGTACCGCCATGCTCGCCGCCGAATCGGGAGTGGTGGTAGAGGTGAACACAGGGGGGCTCGCGCGGGGCAGATACCCTGAACTCTACCCTTCCCCGGCCTTCTTGGGGTTCAGAAAGCTACCGGTCACCATTAACGCTGACGCGCACAAGGCGGAACAGCTAGGAGGCTACTACGACACCGCCCGGGAAGCCCTGCTGGCAGCAGGGTATACAAACGCCCTGCTTTTTGAAGGGAGACGAGACGGGCAGCCTCTCTGGAGCGAAGATCCGCTTTAAGCGCGCTGTTTAGTGTCTGTCCACAAAGTCGGTTACTTTGCGGACAGACACTGTTTAGCGGTTCCTGCGTTCCTCGATGGTCTTACATTCAATGCACATGAGGGCATAGGGGATCGCTTCAAGCCGGTCTTGGGGGATACGCTTGCCGCACTTCATACAGAGGCCGTATTTGCCCTGCTGTATCCTCGTTAAGGCGGAATCGATTAACTTGAGCCGCTTTAGGTCCTGAGCGCCGATTGCCTCGATCATCTTGCGATCTATATCGTCGGAGGCGGTATCCGCCAGATCCTTCGGATCCATGCCTTCTACAATCTCTTTAAAGTCTTCGTTACTGTTGATTAGGTTTGAAATGATCTCTCTTTTGAGATCGAGCAGAGATTTTTTTATCCGTTCACTGAAATCTTGATCCATAAGATAAGCCTTCCTTTCGGTTTCTGCTCATTATAGAGCATCTCCCAAAGTTTTTTTATTGATTTTTTCTATTTTAACCGATATTTTTTCAATATCTGGTTTCAAGAATATTTCAATTCCGCGTATCATACCGTAAAATGGCTGCATTGTCAATAGCCGTCCGGAAACCCGGGGTGGTTCCCGGACAACTCTAAGGCCGAAGTGAGCCGCCAGGGTTCCCCGGCGGGAAGGGGAGGCGTGGTTCAGGGCGTTCTTGGAGCTTGCCGAATGAAGGCGCGTTCCGGCGGCTTTTGAGCGGGTACGACGGCGCTTGACTATCTGCCGCCTGCTCTGTTTTACTGGGGCGAGCCGCTTCACCGTCTCTACCGAGAGGAAATAGGTATGATAATAAGCGCGAGTAGGCGAACAGACATTCCGGCATATTATTCAGATTGGCTGCTCTATCGGATAAAAGAACGTTATGTCTCTGTAAAAAATCCGATGAATATACATCAAATCAGAAAAGTCAGCCTTGAACCGGACGTTGTTGACGGTATTGTTTTTTGGAGTAAAAATCCAAAACCAATGCTTCCCAAACTTCAGCTTATAAACCAATATGCATATTATTTTCAATTTACACTTAATCCTTATGACAAAGATATAGAAGCAAGCCTTCCGAACAAAAATGATATAATTGAAACCTTTAAAAGATTATCAGATATGATTGGCCCAGAAAAGGTTATTTGGAGATATGACCCTGTTTTGCTTAACGATAAATACAATATTTCGTATCATAGAGATAAATTTTCTGAATTCGCTGGAAAACTGAAAGGATATACTGAAAAAGCAATATTCAGCTTTATTGATTTTTATAAAAAAATTACAAAAAACATCAAATCGTTAATGATTTATGATATAACAAACGAAGAGAAAAATAGTATTGCCGGTGATTTTTCACGAATTGCAAAAGAAAACAATCTTCTTATTAATACATGTGCAGAGGATATTGATCTTTCAAAATACAATATAGCGCACGCCAGGTGTATTGATGATAAGTTAATTGCAAAAATAGCAGGATATAATTTCATTGCGGAAAAAGATAAAAACCAACGGCTTGAATGTGGCTGTATGAGAAGCATTGATATTGGCGAATATAATTCATGTTTAAATAGTTGTATTTATTGTTACGCAAATTTCAGCAAAACCGTCGTTGCAAACAATGCCAATAATCATAACAAATTTTCAACCTTGTTGATTGGGGAAAGCGAAAGTTAATAGACCTGTCCGGAAACCCGGCTGGTTCTTATTCGTAGACGACGGCCTGTTGACGCATATCGTCCGGCTCAATACAGTCTACACATGAATCAATACCTAATAGAGGGGGGGTATCCCATCAACGGAACCATCCGGGCAAGCGGCAACAAGAACGCCGCCCTGCCCTGTATCGCCGCGGCGCTCCTCTCGGACGAACAAGTGATCCTGCGGAATATTCCCGATATTGAAGATGTGCAGGTCATGCTGGAGGTGTACCGGGCTTTAGGCGGCGTGGTGGAAGCCCTGGGGCCTAACGCCTACCGGATGACCTTGCGTGATATTAAGACTTCCGAAATTCCCCCGGAACAAGCGCGAAAGATACGGGCGTCTATTCTCTTTGCCGGGCCGCTCCTGGCGCGAACCGGACGGGCGGTACTGCCCCCCCCTGGGGGAGACGTCATTGGCCGCCGCCGTCTGGATACGCATTTTCTGGCCCTTCATGAGTTGGGCGCCGGGGTGGAGATCAACCATGCCTTTACCTTTACCGTACCCGCCGGAGGCCGCCTGCGGGGAGCGGATATTTTTCTGGACGAAGCTTCGGTTACAGCGACGGAAAACGCCATTATGGCGGCGGCGCTCGCCGAGGGAGAGACAATCCTTACCAACGCCGCCGGAGAGCCCCATGTCCAGGATCTCTGCCGTATGTTGAACGCCATGGGCGCCCGCATCGAGGGGATAGGTTCCAATATCATCAAAATACAAGGGGTACCGAAACTAAGAGGCTGCGACTTTGAAATCGGCGCGGACTTTATGGAAGTCGGCTCTTTTATCGGCCTGGCGGCGGCTACCGGCGGGGAACTCTGCATCGAAGGCCCGCTGGCTCGGGATCTGCGTTCCGCAAAAATCGCCTTTGGCAAGCTGGGCATTGTTTGGGAACATGAAGGTTCTACGCTCCACGTTCCCCCAAAACAGGCATTGACGGTAAACTGCGACCTCGGAGGAATGATTCCCAAAATTGACGACGCCCCGTGGCCTGGTTTTCCCCCGGATCTCACCAGCATTATCACCGTTGTATCAACCCAGGTAACCGGTACGGTTTTGGTACACGAAAAGATGTTCGAGTCCCGTATGTTCTTTGTAGATAAGCTTATCGCCATGGGCGCGCGGATAGTCCTCTGCGATCCCCATCGGGCGGTTATCTCCGGCCCTTCCCGCTTGACGGGGTCGGAGCTTCACAGTCCCGATGTGCGGGCGGGCATGGCCATGGTTATCGCCGCTATGTGCGCCGAGGGCAAAAGCGTGATCAGTAACATCTACCAGATCGAGCGAGGCTACGAGAACCTAGCGCCGCGCCTTTCCTCCCTGGGGGCGAGGATCCGTTCCCAGTAAGAAAAGAGTTGTCCGAAAACTGCCGGCATGGTACATTATAAGAAGAGACTGCTTCAAAACGCCAATGGCGAGGCGGTCTTCGAGGAGGGGAATGCAGTTTCGATCCACCAAACCGGGAAGCCGGATGGTTTCTTTCCGGGAAGCGATAAGCCGCTGTCTACCCGAAGAGGGAGGGCTGTATGTCCCCGATTCGGTGATGGATATGCGGCAGTTCTTTTTACACATGGACGAGGATACCACCTATCCTGAGCTCGTATCCACCGTTGCGCCGGTACTGCTCCAAGACGAATTGAACCCGCTTTCCGCCGCCCGTGTCGCGGAAAGCGCCTTTAACTTTGAACCTGAACTAAAACGGCTGGATGACCGGCTCTCTGTGCTGACCCTGTATAACGGGCCGACGGGGGTATTCAAAGATTTCGGTATTTCCTTCATGGCTGCGGTAATGGAAGAAATGCTCAAAGATAACGGGCAGGCCATGATCCTTTCCGCCGTCCGGGGAGATACGGGGGTTAGTATTGCCAACGCCTTTAACCGGCGACAAGGGATGACCCCGGTACTGTTGTACCCGTCGGGATCCATTCGCGGGCTGGATCCGGCGACGTTCGTCCCCAATGGGGGGAATATCATCCCTATTCAAATACGGGGAACTTTTGACGACTGCCAGCGGCTGGTCAACGAAACCATAAACGACCGTCCTTTCGCCGACCGTTACGCTATTACCTGCGCTAACGCTATCAACGTAGGCCGCCTTTTGCCCCAGGCTTTTTATTACCTCTATGCCTTTACCAGGGTAAAGCAGCGTTTGAGCGGGGATCTGCTGTTCAGTGTACCGTCCGGTAACTTTGGCAACCTGATCTCCGGGTTCTACGCATGGACATTCGGTATGCCCGTAAACGGCTTTATTGCCGCTATGAATGTTAATAATGCCTTTGGCGATTTTTTTCAGGGCAAAAATTTTGTTCCCCATCCCCTGATTATGACTAAAACCCCCGCTATGGATGTGAGCAGTCCCTCCAACTATGAGCGGATGGCCTCGTTCTACGAAGAAGCCCCGTCGGTGATGCGGAACATGGTCTATCCCCATGTGGTAGACGACCAGGCAACCATGGAAGCGCTGGAACTGGCATGGAAACGCTATGGGATACTGCTGGATCCCCACGGAGCGGCGGCCCTGTCGGGAGCCCTGAGCATCCTCGACTCCCTTGAAACCGGCAGCCACGTGGTAGTTTTGGCCACCGGACATCCCGCTAAGGAAGCGGAAACCGTGAGCGCCGCCACCGGGCAAACGGTTCAGACGCCGCCGAGGCTCCATATCCTCCGGCAGAAGGCCGAGCCCATCGCCTTGATCGATCCTCAGCTTGACGCGCTGGAAGGGGCTATCGCAAGCTGTTTATAGGTGGGATACTGATACTATGCGCGTCCGAAAGTGTATTTTTCTGCTCGTCTTTGCGTCTTTGCCGGTTTTTTCTCTCTGTGCTATGGGGAATCAGGATGAAAGCGCTCCTCCGGACGCCGTGGAAAACGCGGTTCAACAGACTAAAACCAATGGTTCAGCGGCGCTCGGCGCGGCGGGGGAGACCTTCAAAAACATAGCGAAAGTAGTGACCAAGGAGGCGGAAAAAACGGAAGCGGACGCCTCCGAAACGCTGGGAGTCGGCGGGTTTCTACGGAAGCTCGGTATTGCCCTGCTCATTGTGGCCGTCCAGGTCTTCCTGATCTGGCTGATCTGGCAGCTCTTCAAAAAACTCAGCAAAAAAGCCGCTCTTTATGGACGCCAGAAGCTTAAACCGCTGACCATAAAGAAACTCCACATTCTGAGCACCGCCCAGATGATCAGCACCATCCTGTTCATACTCAAAATTGCCAAGTACGTCATTACCGCCTTTCAGCTTTTTATCACCCTTCCCATTGTGTTCGGCCTTTTTCCTCAGACACAAGATTTAAGCCAAACCTTGTTCAGTTACATATTAAATCCCCTCAAAGACATCCTCGTTACGACGATTAAGTATATTCCGAATCTTATTACCATCATCATTATCCTGCTGGTTACCCGCTACGCCATCAGAGCGCTGAAATTCTTCGCTACTCAGATCGAGAAGGAAAAGCTGGTACTCCCCGGTTTCTACCCGGACTGGGCGCAGCCGACGTTTAACCTCCTGCGGGTGCTGCTCTATGCTTTTACCGTAGCGGTCATCTACCCCTACCTGCCCGGTTCTGGTTCGCCTATTTTTCAAGGAGTTTCGGTGTTTGTAGGCATCATTTTCTCCCTGGGTTCCAGTTCGGCTATTGGGAACTTGGTGGCCGGCATGGTGATCACCTATATGCGGCCCTTCAAGATAGGCGACCGGATCAAGATACAGGATATTACCGGTTTTGTAGTGGAGAAATCTCCTATCGTGATCCGGCTTCGAACCCATAAGAACGAGTACGTTACCTTTCCCAACCTGATGATACTGAGTTCCAGCATCACCAACTACAACACCTCTTCGGGGGAGGATAAGGACGGCCTCATCCTCTACGCCGAAGTCACCATGGGGTACAGCGCCCCCTGGCGGCAGATCCATGAACTCCTCATCAACGCGGCGCTCAAGACCGGCTATGTGCTGGCGGCGCCCAAACCCTATGTTCTCCAAACCGCCCTGGACGATGATTATGTTCGTTATCAGATCAACTTCTATACGAAGGAAGTAAGCAAGGTTCCGGCCATTTACTCCGAGCTCTATCAGAATCTACAAGACGACTTTATGGCCGCAGGTCTTGATCTCACCACCCCCAAGTACCGGATAGTGATGCCGGCGGAGAAATGAACTCCGCCCTGCTTCGCCGCGTCATTCGTGAGGCCGCCGAGGTAACCTATTCCCATTCCGGCGGCCCCGGCGGGCAGAATGTCAACAAAGTTAATACAAAGGCCACGTTGCGGCTGCGGCTGGGAGATCTCGAAAAGGCGCTCTCCGGGGTGGAACTTGACCACATTCGGGAACTGCTCGCTTCACGGATAACCGGAGCGGACGAGCTTATCATTACCTCCAGCGAAGAACGTTCCCAGCGGGTAAACCTGGAACGGGCTTTTGCCCGGATGGAGGCGTTGATAGCCGCCGCCGCCAAACTCCCGAAACGCCGCCGCGCCGCCGCCGGGCCAAGTCGAGCGGCTCAAGAGAAACGGCTCCAATCAAAGCGCATCCGCAGCCGGAAGAAGTCTCTCCGCCATTTCTCTGATGGAGAATACGATGGCGGACATTGACCGGCAGACCGAAGTTATTATCACCTTTCGCCGTACCCAAGACGCAATCTGGGGTGAACGGCGGCTCCTGGATGCAGATATTGATGCATTGATAATACCCGCTCCCCGTGGACTCATCCCTGTTGCCTGCGGCATAGCCCTGCGATTGAAGGCGGAGGATCTGGAAAGGGCGCGACTTATACTGGGCAGCGCTATAAGCGGAATACAACAAGGGAGCCCCGTCTTCGGACGGAGGCCCCCTTTTTAACATATCCCTGTTGAATTAGTGTCTGTCCACAAAGTCGGTTACTTTGTGAACAGACCTTGCATTTTCTCGCCTAAAGGCTACGAAAATGCAGTTTTAAGGTAGTCTGTCTATAATGTGTCTACATTATAGACAGA